>JAISNC010000038.1 GCA_031276355.1 Odoribacteraceae bacterium | reverse complement strand
TCTGATAAAAACGGCGTTCGCTTAAACGAATTTCACGAATTTCGGCAAGCAGGTGTTCAAAATAGTCTTCTCCGAGAAATGTCCCGTTTTCCATACGTTTTTTGTCAATGACATAGCCTTTGACAGCATAATCGCGCAAAACGGACGTCTCCCATTGACGAAAAGCGGTTGCCCGCATGGAATTGACACGATAACCGACGGATATAATAGCGTCAAGATTATAAAATTCTATCTCGCGCGTAACCTGTCTGCTGCCTTCCGCTTGAACTGTCCGGAATTTCCGGATAGTTGCTTCTTTTGTCAACTCACCTTGCCGGTAAATATTCTTTAAATGTTCGTTGACAGTACGAACATCTACACCAAACAATACGGCAATCCATTTTTGAGTAAGCCATACCGTATTATCCTGTACACGCACTTCAATCCCATCTGCCTCTGCCTGATTGGTAAAGATGAGAAATTCAGCGGTGCTGTTACGAATTTTCAAACTGTCTGTTTTTGCCATGATCTTATTATTGAATTATTTCCGGCGTAAAATTATGAAAAAATTAGAGCCGTTTCCCAAGAGTGAGGCATAAAAACGTAGCTGGTACAGAAAGCCGCAAGGACGGCTTGAAGCGACAACGTCCCCGCCCCGAACATCCGTATGGATGCCGCGAGCGGGGATTTTTATTGTCCGGCCGACCGGTTGCCTGTTCCGACCGGGGTCGTCCTTGCTCCGAACTCAAAACTCCTCGCTTTTACTGTCAACGCCTCGCTTTTTGCGACAAAATGACAGGCGAGAATGGCTGACGGGCGAATCGGAAATACAATTATCACTCTTTTTTCAACACCATAATATAATCCTGCCCACATTCCTTGACTACTTCAAAGCCTGATTTCCTGTACATGTTTACGGCCTGATTTGCTTTATTCACGCTCAGCGAAATTTGATTATATCCCCTGCTGTTGAACGTTAAATCAGTTATATTATTCATCAGTCCGCGTCCGATTCCCAGACGGCGGTATCTCTTGAAAACGGCAATCGCCAGTTCGGGTGTTTGGGAATCAATATGACCGTAGCCCTTGATTTCACCATCCAAAATACGTAGCCATGCGCCGCCGACCGTTTTTCCGTTTAATTCGGCAAACAGGCAAAAATCACCCCGTCTGTTTCCAAAATCACGGATATAAACGTCTATTTCCGGTTTTTGGATAATATCGCGCGGTAGCGGCTCCGCGCCTTCGGGTTGGAAAATGGCTTCATAAAGCAATTCTTCCAAAAGCGGGCGGTCTTCTTCACGGAAAAGCCGGTACGTTACTTGACCGAGCCATTGACTTTTCAACAGACTGTAATAATGTTCGTCCATAATTTTTCCGTTTTTTATCGCCGCCTGTTTCAACACGGCTTCCCGCTCGAAACCGGCTTTTTGCAACACCTTGTGCGAGGCAATGTTGAAATCGAAAACACGCGCGTAGATTTTCAGGAGAGAGAAATTCGTAAACGCAAAATCGACCATCTCTTTAATGGCTTCAGTCATGATGCCTCTGTTCCAATAATTTTCGCCCAGCCAGTACCCCATTTCGGCGCTGATGCGTTCGACGTCGGTTTGCAGGATGAGACCGATACCGCCAACCGCTTTCCCGTCAATCACGATAGCCATATCGGTCGTCGGCTTTTGTTTAACCAAAACCATTTCGATGAATTGTCTACCATCGGCTTCCGTGTAGGGATGTGGAAAATAGTCGCGCAGGTTATTCCAAATCGCGATATTATTGGCGTTTTCGGCAAGCGAAGCAACATCGGACAGTCGCCATTCACGTAAAACGTAATCTTTCATTTACCTGGTTCGATAAATCTTAATGGGCGATTTCAGTTACTTCATCGCCCAATCGTAACGACTCGAGGTCGCCGACATACGGCTCATCCCCGTTATCTGGTTTCGAGGTACGGCCTTCTGCTTTTAGCAGGATTACGTGGCAACGATCGCGAAAACAGTGGCTATCACCATACTTAAATCCTCGCGCTAAAACCGGCCGGTCTTTGTCGGTGAGTTGGGGGGTATTTACTCGGCTCATGGCGACAAAAGTACGAAAATAATGAAGACATACTTAGTCTTAGAATCATTTTTACACTCGTTCGCTCGTTGATTTGAGCCGTAAAAGATTTACTTTTGTTCGCTAAAACACGAGAACGAGATGAAAACATTAGTGACAAACATAAAACAGTTAGTACAAGTAGAAAAAACGCCCCGGCGATGGGTGGCCGGGGAGGAGATGGCGAAAGTGGAGCGCTTGTACGACGCTTACCTGGTCGTGGAGAACGGGCGAATCGCGGGATTCGGTACCATGAACGAGTTGGACAAAGCGTTCTACGCGAACGGGGAGGATATCCGGGAGATAGACGTGTCGGGGCGGCTCGTGCTGCCCGCTTTTTGCGATTCACACACTCACCTCGTATACGCCGGAAGTCGCGAGATCGAATACATCGACAAGATCAAGGGCCTCTCCTACGAGGAGATCGCCCGACGAGGTGGCGGAATATTGCATTCGGCCGAGCGCATCCGGGAAACGACGGAAGAGCAACTTTACGCGGCCGCGCGCGAGCGAATACGGGAGATCGCCGCCCAAGGAACGGGTGCCGTGGAGATCAAGAGCGGCTACGGGTTAGACCTCGACGGCGAGCTAAAGATGCTACGCGTCGTGAAACGGCTCAAAGAGACCACCCCGTTGACCATCAAAGCGACCTTCCTCGGCGCACACGCCGTGCCGGCAGCCTACAAGGGGCGGCAGGCGGAATACGTCGACCTCATCATCAACGAGATGATACCGGTGGTGGCCGCCGAGGAGTTGGCCGATCACGTGGATGTCTTTTGCGACAGGGGCTTTTTTACCGTCGAGGAGACCGACCGCATCCTGAATGCCGGGATGAAACACGGCCTGCGCGCGAAGATACACGCGAACGAACTGGCACGATCGGGAGGCGTGCAAGTGGGAGTCAAGTACAATGCCCTCTCGGTAGACCACCTTGAACACGTCGGGCCAGAAGAGATAGAAGCACTGCTGGGTAGCGAGACGATGCCCACCGTGCTGCCGGGAGCCGCCTTCTTTCTCAACCTCCCCCACTCCCCCGTCCGGGAGATGATCCGTGCCGGCCTACCGGTAGCCCTTGCCTCCGACTTCAATCCCGGCTCCTCCCCCTCCGGCAACATGCGCTTCATCCTCTCCCTCGGCTGCATTCACTACAAGATGCTACCGGAAGAGGTGATCCATGCCACTACCCTCAACACCGCCTACGCCATGGGCGTGGAGGAGGAGCTGGGCAGTATAGCCACGGGTAAAAAAGCAAATTTCTTCATCACCAAGCCTGTTCCAGGCATCGAATACCTCCCTTATGCCTACGGGAGCGACTGGATCGAGACGGTGTTTCTCGAGGGAGAAGAGATCAACGAGAATACTATTTAAAAGAATAAAAATGAAAAGATTAATCGAATGTGTTCCCAATTTTAGCGAGGGAAACGACATGCATGTTATTGATCAAATCACGGCAGTCATCCGTGCCATCGAAGGGGTGAACGTGTTAAACGTTGACCCTGGGAAAGCGACCAACCGGACGGTGGTAACCTTCGTGGGAACGCCCGAAAGAGTGTGCGAGGCGGCCTTCCAGGCCATGAAAAAAGCGGCAGAACTGATCGACATGCGAAAACACAAGGGCGCGCATCCTCGTTTCGGTGCCACGGATGTCTGCCCGCTGATCCCTGTTTCCGACATCACGATGGAGGAGACCGTCGAATACGCGCGCGCCTTGGCACGTCGCGTCGGGGAAGAGCTACGGATCCCCGTCTACATGTACGAGCACGCGGCCACCTCTCCGGAACGCAAGAACCTGGCCAACTGTCGTTCCGGGGAGTACGAGGCCCTCGGCGAACGGCTCAAGAGCGCCGACTGGCATCCCGATTTCGGCCCGCGCGCCCTCGACGAGTGGACGGCCAAAACGGGAGCCACGGCGATTGGCGCGCGTAATTTCCTCGTGGCCTATAACATCAACCTCAACACCACCTCTATCCGCCGGGCCAACGCCATCGCCTTTGACGTGCGAGAACGCGGGCGAGTGTTGACCGATCCCGCTACCGGGAAAAAAGTGCTGGACGAGACAGGTAAACCGGTCATGGTGCCCGGCACGTTAAAAGCCGTCAAGGCCATCGGCTGGTACATCGAAGAGTACGGCATCGCTCAAATCTCCATGAACCTCACCGACATCACCATCACCCCCGTGCATGAAGCCTTTGACGAAGCGTGCCGGAAGGCGAACGAACGGGGCCTCCGCGTGACCGGATCCGAGCTGGTGGGGCTGATCCCCCTCCAGGCGATGCTCGACGCCGGTCGCTACTTCCTGCGCAAGCAACGACGCTCCGTCGGCATCCCTGACAGCGAGTTAATCAAGATAGCCGTGAAATCACTGGGACTGGACGACCTGGCCCCCTTCCACCCGCACGAACGGATCATCGAGTACGTCCTCGAAGAAAAAGAGAGGCGGGAGAAGAAACGATTAATCGACATGCCCCTCGTCGCATTTGCCGACGAGACCTCCTCCGAGTCGCCCGCTCCCGGCGGGGGTTCCATCGCCGCTTACATGGGAGCGCTGGGAGCAGCCTTGGCCGGCATGGTGGCTAACCTCTCCTCCCACAAACGAGGATGGGACGAACGATGGGAAGAGTTCAGTAACTGGGCGGAACGTGCAAAAACCTATCAGGCGGGATTACTGCAAATGGTCGACGAGGACACCAACGCCTTCAATCGCCTCATGGAGGCTTACGCTCTCCCGAAGAAGAGCGAGGAAGAGAAGGTTGCCCGCCACCGGGCGATTCAAGAGGCTACCCGTCATGCCATCGAAGTACCCTTCCACACGATGACCCTTTGTCACGACTGCCTGGAGGTTATCAAGGCGATGGCCGAGAGCGGTAATCCTAACTCCGTCACCGATGCCGGTGTTGGAGCGTTGGCCGCCCGTGCCGGCGTGCTGGGTGCCTTCCTCAATGTCAAGATTAACGCCGCCGGCTTAGACGATCGTCCCTTCGTTGACGACATTCTCCGGCGCGGGGAAGAACTCGCGACGCGAGCCTGCCGGCAAGAAACCGAGATTCTCGCCATCGTCCGCGAGAAAATATAACCGGGGGCACGCCATTTTCTCATTCCATCAGGAATGACTCGCCCGGTAGAAACGTTAAGCCTGCCTTTGGATTGCCTCCCGGCGAGATGTAGAAAACAAGAACGTTCTCGCTGGTCTACCGGGCGATACATCTCGATGACTTTCCGGGAAAAGCCACGGGGATCATCCAAAACTCAGGTTAATAAGAATTTAGGAAATAGCAAAGGCCGAGCTTGGGAAAGTTCGACCTTTGTACTATAAAAGGGTGTGACACTTTTGACACGCCCTCGTGTTTTTTTTCTTACTTCAGTTGCATTTACTAATTGAACTTACGTAACGACCGCCTCGACCGGGGCACGACACGCTAAGATTTCCATTTATAGTCATGATAACCAGCCGCGTGCCCGATAAAAGCGGGGCGAGGGAAAAAAAATGACTGATTTTGCATCTTGTATTATTACTTTTCATACTTTTGTACCAGAAAATTGCGAATTGATGATTTGCGGGCGGGCGATGCCTCCCGGGAATGATAAACGAGACGAAAAAATGATAAACTATAAACACAAGAACAGCATGAACACGTCACGAATTTGTTCGCTCGCGCTGGCGGCCCTCGCGGCCTTGTCGTGCGCGGACGAGCC
>JAISNC010000058.1 GCA_031276355.1 Odoribacteraceae bacterium | reverse complement strand
CGCGCCACCTACGTCGAGATCATGGCCGTGACCGCCGGTACTCCCGGGGACGGCGGTGGCAAGCCGCTGCTCTATCGCTTCTACCCGGGTGCGAACATGACGAACGATTTCAACATCGTGCCGAATTACCACTACACGCTCCCTATCATCTTTCATACCGCGGGAGCCGAGGGGGACAGCCGCGTGGAGAACCTGGGGCAGGTACAGCTGGCCGAGTCGAACTCCTATATCATCAACCCGCTCACCGGAAACGTCCAGGCCACCTACGGCGTGCCCGTTTTCCGTATCAACAGGTTCTGGGGATCCGTGGACGGGACGGGGTACACCGCGATTACCCCGACTACCGAGTGGGAGGCGGAGGTGATCTGGCAGGATAAGGCGGGCGAGAGCCTGATCAATTTCTGCGAGTCCAACGGGACGGTCATCGACGCGGGTAAATACGCGGGCACGGGAGAAAATAATTTTTACTTTAGCCCCGCGGGGCCAGCGGCCAGCGGGAACGTGTTGATCGGGGTCAAGAAAAAGGGCACCACCGAATACCTCTGGAGCTGGCACCTGTGGCTCACGAATTACAACCCGAATGCCGCGCCGTCTGCCTGGCAGGAGGACGTTTACTCGTACGCCGTTCCCGGCGGGGCCGTGCATCGCTACGCCAACGGGACGGGCACAACGTGGAGCACCCATTACACCGATAAATTCATCATGGATCGTAATTTCGGTGCCGCCAGCGCCATGCGCGCCGATGGTCTTGCCAAGACCCGCGGCCTGTACTACCAGTTCGGGCGCAAGGAGCCGTTCCCCGCCGCGAGCGCGTCGTTGTATGATGTTCGAGGTGCTATTCTTCCTCGAAATGACTACGCTCCTAATGGTACCGACTGTATCGTGCGGGTACCGGGCCAGACGGCGATCAAGACGGCGGTACAGCATCCTCATAACTTCTACTACCCCGGGAACAGCGACTGGGTGCAAAGCAACCTGTATTCCGGCAACTCGTGGAATAACCCGGAATGGTATACTTCGGTGCCGAAGGCCGGCAAGAGCCTTTTCGACCCCTGTCCCCCGGGATGGCGGTTGCCCGTGGAGGGCACGTGGAACACGTTCGCCCTTCCTGGTACGAATACGCCCAACGCCGCTAACTATCCAGGTGACTACAAGGACAGTCAAGTTCAAGCCGGCTGGGAGTTCTACATGTCCGGTTCCAGCGGCAAAACGGCCTTCTACGCGGCCTCGGGCTTTCGCACTTCCAGCACGGGTGCCATGATACACGAGCGGGCCATCAATTACACCTGGGCGTCCACGCCGAACAACAGCACGCAGGGTTGTTCCTTGCACTTCTATACGAACGGCGCGTACCCGCGGTATGCCGCTTATCGCGGTGACGGCCACCCCGTGCGTTGCGTCCAAGAATAAAGGGAGCGAAGCGACCGTGCCCGTTCCCCGCGCTCCCCGGGGCGGCCATTGGCCCTCGCCCGATCCAAGGCTTGTCGTTGACTCGTGAGATGATCCCGCGTGAAATAGAATCGACGCGGCCCATGGCAAGCGTTTTTTTGACCCGCATCCCGCGGGGTGTCGACTGGCTCTCGTCCGGGCAGGCTCCACGCGTTTGGGCATCCCGGACGGGACGCGAGTCCCGCCTAACCCCGTGAACCACTGGTCCATTCGATTGACTCTCTCGTGACGACGGCCACGCGAGGCTTTAGAGAGCCTATAGAGGCCCGTACCCGGTATCGCCTTGTCGAGCAACCGGGATGGAGTGCATAGAGGCTGCTTATCCCAAACTCAAGCTGATGGATAGAAATCACTGATAATTCACGACTTCTTCACATAACGTTTCACGAACGAGGGGATCACTCGATCATAAAAAGAATTAAAATTACCGGAAATCAATCCCGCTCTTGATAAATACGAAGAATATTTTTATCTTTGTCGTGAAAAGAGACGGAAATAATGGCAGAGCAAGATATCGTGATCAGCGAGTTGACTTACAAAGTTGAACAGATGATTCAATTATATATAGCCTCGCAAGAGCAGAGACGCGCCTTGGAAGCGGAAGTTTCGCAGCTTCAGCAACAGGTGCAGGAACTGAAAAGCGGGGCACAACGATTAAATGAAGAGATTAAAACGTTAAAAGTGGCCGGAGCCATCTCGGCGGGAGAAGGAACTTCCGAGGCCCGGGTGCGAATCGGCCAGCTTGTGCGGGAGATAGACAAGTGTATAACTCTTTTGAATAGTTGACGATGGAGGATGAGATGTTCACTATGAAAGTGACTATTGCCGGAAGAGTGTATCCCATGACCGTTCCACGAGCCGAAGAGGGAGTGATCAGGGAGGCTGCACGAATGATTAATAATAAGATTGCTCAATATAAGGAGAAACACGCGCAAGCGGATCCCTTTGACTTACTGTCTATCACGGCAGTACAGTTTACCGTGGAGCTGATAGCAGCGCTACAGAATGTAGAACCGATCTTAGAGGGCATCCGCAAGGTGAACCGGAAATTGGACGAATTCGTGGCAGATTGAGCATAAAAGCGTTCTTTGAAAAGAAATAAGATATACCCGCATTATTTCGAACTTAATTGGAAACTCAACACTTAACCAATTAGAGTGAAGTTTTGTCGGCCCAAGATAGGCCTCAACCCTTCGGGGTTCCTTCGGGACAGTGGACATCTGAATCCGGCGACAGCTCTACCCGTGTCTAACAGGGGTTTTATTAACAAGAAATAGTGCGGGTTTTTTATAATCAAGATCACACATATATAATAACTAAAATTTATACGAATGGATACAATAAGCATCATCACGGGGAGCGTTGCGTTAACTGTAGGATTGGTCATCGGTTACTTGCTCCTGCAGCTCACCCTGAAATATCGCAGCAAAAACATCATCAAGGAGGCGGAAGCGGAAGCGGAGGTCATCAAAAGAGACAAAATATTGCAAGCCAAGGAGAAGTTCCTGCAATTCAAGGCAGAGCATGAAAAACAGGTGAACCTCCGGAACAGCAAGCTACTCCTCATCGAAAATAAGTTAAAACAACGAGATGCCGACTTGGCCCGAAAATTCGAGGAGGCACAACGGAAAATCAAGGAGACGGAAGCGCAATTAGAGACCATCGAGGTGCAAAAAGAGTTGCTCGAAAAGAAACATAACGAACTGGATAAGTTAAGGAAACAACAGATCGAGCAGTTGGAGACCATCTCCAGCATGTCAGCCAACGAGGCCAAAGAGAACTTGATTAACTCCCTAAAAGAGGAGGCCGAAAGCGAGGCCATCTCTTACGTGAACGAGATCATGGAGGAGGCCAAAATGACCGCCAATCAAGAGGCCAAAAAGGTAGTGGTGAAGGCCATCCAACGGGTCGCCACCGAAACCGCCATCGAGAACGCGGTCTCTATTTTTCACATCGAATCGGACGAGATCAAAGGACGCATTATCGGACGAGAAGGACGGAATATCAGGACGCTGGAATCCGTCACGGGTGTAGAGATCATCGTCGATGACACGCCGGAAGCCATCGTGCTCTCGGGGTTCGACCCGGTGCGGCGAGAGATCGCCCGCTTGGCCTTGCACCAACTCGTGACCGACGGGCGTATCCACCCGGCACGCATCGAAGAGGTCGTCAACAAGGTGAAAAAACAGATCGAGGAGGAGATCGTGGAAACCGGGAAGCGTACAACCATCGACTTGGGGATACATGGCCTGCACCCCGAATTGATACGCTTAGTAGGAAAAATGAAATACCGCTCGTCATACGGGCAGAACCTGTTGCAACATGCCCGGGAAACGGCCAACTTGTGCGCGATCATGGCTTCCGAGTTGGGACTCAACGCCAAAAAAGCCAAACGGGCCGGACTACTCCACGACATCGGCAAGGTGCCCGATGATGAACCGGAGTTGCCGCACGCCATCTTAGGAATGCGATTGGCCGAGAAATACAAGGAGAAGCCGGACATCTGCAACGCCATCGGTGCCCATCACGAGGAGGTCGAGATGACCTCGTTGATCGCCCCGATCGTGCAGGCTTGCGACGCTATCTCCGGGGCGCGGCCGGGCGCGCGGCGAGAGGTGGTAGAGTCCTACATCAAACGCCTGAAAGAGATGGAGGATCTGGCACTCTCCTATCCCGGCGTGGTAAAAACCTACGCTATCCAGGCCGGCCGCGAGTTAAGAGTCGTGGTGGGGAGTGAAAAAATCTCCGATACCGAGGCTGAAAAAATCTCTTATGAGATCGCCAAGCGCATTCAAGACGAGATGACCTATCCCGGACAGGTGAAGGTAACGGTGATTCGCGAAACACGAGCCATCAGTTACGCCAAATAAACATCGCCACAAAAAGTCATGACCGTTATAAAGCCATCCGAACTCATCACGAACGATGATGGATCCATCTTCCACCTGCACCTGCACCCGGAAGAGATCGCGGAGAGGATACTCCTGGTGGGGGATCCCGCTCGCGTGGAGATGATCGCCGGACACTTCGACCGCATAGAAGTAAGACGCTCCCATCGCGAGTTTTGCACGGTCACCGGCACGTACCGGGGCCATCGGTTATCGGTACTCTCCACCGGCATTGGCACGGACAACATCGACATCGTCATAAACGAATTAGATGCCCTGGTCAACATCGACCTGGACGCGAAAAAACCCCGGGAAGAGAGAAGGGCGTTAGAACTGATACGGATCGGCACCTCCGGTGCCATACAACCCCACGTGCCGGTCGGGGCCTTCCTCCTCTCCGAGATAAGCATCGGGATAGACGGCGTACTCCGTTTCTACAAGGGGAACGAGCAGGTACGCGACACGGATCTCGAAGCGACATTCGTGGAGCAGTGCCAATGGGATCCCGACCTGGCCCGGCCATACGCCGTGGCTGCCTCGCCGCAACTTGTCGAACGGTTACACGCCGAAGGCGACACCTTCAAGGGGATCACCCTCACGGCAAACGGCTTCTACGGCCCGCAAGGGCGCGTGCTTCGCTTGCCCTTACAGATGGAAGGGGTCAACGACCGGATCGCTCGCGTCACCTACCGGGGAATGCAGATCATGAACTACGAGATGGAAAGCGCGGCCATCGCCGGGCTATCTGCCCTGCTGGGCCACCGGGCCGCCACCCTCTGCCTGATTATCGCCAATCGGGTTACCGGTGAAATCCTTCCCAGCTACCACTCTCGCATGGAACAACTGATCGCCTACACGTTACATCGCCTCATCCATGAACCCTTAAATCCTTTATAATATGATACAACGAATACAAACCGTCTACCTGCTATTAGTTGCCATCCTGATCACCCTCCCCCTTTTGTTCTCGTTCGCGCACATCCCCCTTCTCGATGGATTCCGCTCGCTCACCGGATCAGCGGGCGAACCCGGCGGGAGCGACTCCCTCCATCGCCTGGGAAAACTACTCGACACGGGCGGGCTAACAGCGTGGTGTGGTCTCATGATCGCCCTGCCTGTCATCGCGATCTTCTCTTACAGGAAGCCCTCGCTGCAATGCCGACTGTGCATCGCGGAGATCGTCCTGTTACTGGGATCCCTGCTATTCGGATGGCTCGCCGGCACTTACCGCACGGTCGAAGGCCTTTACTCCTTCGGTTTCATACTCCTCGTGGCCTGCGTACTGTTCACGGCCTTAGCCCTCGGGGGCATCAGGAAAGATATTAAACTGCTAAAATCCTACGACAGGATCAGATAACCCGTTAAATAACCAAATATGAAAAAAAAACTACTACTCATCACCTGCGCCTTGGCCTGTTATAGCCTCCACGGCATCGCCTGCACGAACTTCCTATTCACGAGAGGAGCCACCAAAGACGGTTCGACGATGATCACCTACGCCGCGGACTCGCACGTCCTGTACGGCGAGCTATACCACTGGCCGGCAAGAGACTGGCTGATCGGAAGCATGATAGATGTCTACGAGTGGGACACCGGCAAATTCATGGGCAAGATACCCCAGGTGGCGCACACCTATAGCGTCATCGGCAACATGAACGAGCACCAGTTGGCCATCGGGGAGACCACCTACGGGGGACGCAAAGAGCTGGCCTCCCAGTCCGGGGCGATCATCGACTACGGCAGCGCCATCTACCTGACCCTGCAACGGGCCAAGACGGCCCGCGAGGCGATCGTCGTGATGACCGATCTCTTTACTCGCTACGGCTGGGCCAGTAGTGGGGAGTCCATCTCTATCAGCGACCCCGACGAGGTATGGATCCTCGAGATCATCGGGAAGGGCGAAGGAGAGAGAGGGGCCGTGTGGGTGGCCCGCATGATACCGGACGGCTACGTCTCGGCGCACGCCAACCAGGCCCGTATCACCACCTTCCCGCTCGAGGGGCGAACCTCCATCTCCTCCGATAACATCGACAAGATCCACGACCCGAACATCACCACCGTCTACGCGAAAGATGTCATCTCCTTCGCCAAGGAGAAAGGGTACTACCCCAAGGAGGCCAAGAACAGTGACTTCAGCTTCTCGGACACCTACAACCCCGTCGATTTCAGCGGGGCACGTGCCTGCGAGATCCGCGTGTGGGCCTTCTTCAATGCCGTCCACGAGGGGATGGGCCAATACTTCGGGTATGCCAGCGGCAGAGAGATCCAGTACGACGCGAAAGGATACGCCACCAACAGGATGCCCCTGTGGATCAAGCCCAACCGTAAAATCGACGTGTTGGAAGCGATGGATTTCATGCGTGACCACCTCGAGGGTACGGAACTTGACATGCGCGAAGACGCGGGTGCCGGCCCCTATCGCTGGCCCTATCGCTGGCGGCCGATGCACTTCACGGTAGACAGCACGGAATACGTCCACGAAAGGGCAACGGCGACGCAACAAACGGGCTTCTCGTTCATCACCCAAAGTCGCAAGTGGTTACCCAACGAGATCGGTGGGATCCTCTGGTTCAGCGTAGACGATGCTGCCAGCACCGTCTACTTCCCGATGTATAGCGCCGCCACGCGTGTTCCTGAAAGTTTTGCCGTCGGTAACGGTAGCATGATGCAATTCACCAACGAGGCGGCTTTCTGGGTCTTTAACCAGGTCAGCAACTTTGCCTACACACGCTACAACGTGATACACCCGGAAATCCGGGAAAAACAAAAAGCGCTGGAACAGCGATACCTCGCGCACGTCCAACAGGTCGACGCGGGCGCCAAGGAGATGATCGCGCAAGACCGCGCGAGCGCCATCGAGTTCCTCACCGACTTCTCCTGCCAGACCGCGAACACGCTGGTAAAGACGTGGCGCGACTTCTACGGCTACCTCTTCTGCAAGTTCATGGACGGCAACATCAAGACACCCGTGCCGGGGAAGAAAAACCCGGAGTTGCAACAGCCACCCCTGCCGGAGTGGTACCTCCGCCTGATCATCGAACAGACGGGCGAGAAACTCAAAGTGCACGAGAAAAAATAATCGCCCGCGCTCATTGCCGGTTCACGTTTATTTTATACTTTTGCCAGCCAAATTAAAACGTATGCGGTCTCTTATCAGGCCCCGCCGGTAATACCGCATTCGATAACACGAATCTTAATATTTAAAGTAATGGACTTAATCAAGATTGCAGAAGCCGCTTTTGCAAATGAAAACAAGGTGGAACTTCCCAACTTCAACACGGGGGACACGATCAGCGTGCACTACAAGATCGTCGAGGGAAGTAAGGAACGCATACAGGTATTCAGGGGAGTCGTGATCCAGATCAAGGGATGTGGATCGACAAAGACATTCACCGTTCGAAAAATGTCCGGGAACGTGGGCGTTGAGCGCATCATCCCGCTCCATTCCCCTTTCATCAAGGCGATCGAGATAAACAAGAGAGGAGCCGTCAGGCAGTCCAGGATCTTCTACTTCCGGAAATTAACCGGCAAGAAAGCGAAGATCAAGGAGAAGAGACCTTGAGTCCCCCCCCTCCCGGAACAGCGCCGCGACTCTTCGAGACAAAGGCACTCAAATCCGCGAGAGAAGAGGGCGTGCCTAACCAACCCGGGCACGCCTTTTTCCGTTCATCCTTGTCGGGGCAGGAGAATAAAATCACTTTCCCCGCAAAGCAGATGTATTTTTCGCAAGAAATTGTAATTTCGCGAACGTTTTCCCGGGGATATTTATAACCGTGCAATGGGAACGCGAGCGTGGCCTGTACCCCGGGGGCGTCAGCTCGTGTTTGAGTAGCACATAAAAGAAAGTGATATGCAAGTTTTTGAATTAAAAGGAGAGCTTAGAAGCGACGTTGGCAAAAAGGCAACCAAGGCGTTGCGTGTAAACGAGAAAGTACCCTGCGTGCTGTACGGCGGCGGGGAGAACGTTCACTTTTCCGTGACGGTACGCGATTTGCAAAAGTTGATCTACACGCCCCGCGTCTACCTGGTAAAATTACTCCTCGATGGAGAGGTGCACGATGCCGTCATGCGCGACATCCAGTTCCACCCGGTGAGCGACAAAGTGTTGCACATTGACTTCTTCCGCACGTTCGAGGATCAGCCGGTCGTCATCGAAGTACCCGTGAAGACGGAAGGTTTCGCCGCGGGTGTACAGGCCGGCGGTAAATTGAACGTGACCATGCGCAAGTTGAAGGTCAAGGCATTCCCGAAAGACATGCCCGACGAACTGGTGTTTAACGTGGAGCACTTAGGCGTGGGCAAGTCCATCAAAGTGAAGGACGCGAGTTTCGAAAATGTCGAGATCATGAACGCGAAGAGCGTGGTAATTGCCCAGGTAAAGTTGACGAGAGCCGCCCGCGCCGCCCAGCAACAACAGGAGAAGTAACGCGTTTGCCCGTGTCACTGAATCGCGGAGAAGATGAAGTACCTTATCGTTGGACTGGGGAACATTGGCCTCGAATACGAAGAGACGCGGCATAATATCGGATTCAAGGTGTTGGACGCCCTCGCGAGGGCGTCCAATGCCGTTTTTGAAGAGAACCGCCACGGTGCCGTGGCCGTGGCGAGGTGCAAGGGCCGGGCATTGGTGCTATTGAAACCGGGTACCTTCATGAATAATAGCGGGCGGGCGGTGAATTACTGGATACAGAAGGAGAAGGTGGAGTTAGCTCGCCTGTTGATCGTCTGCGACGATCTGGCGTTACCCTTCGGCACGGTGCGCCTACGAGCGGGCGGGAGCGAAGGGGGACATAACGGGCTAAAGAGCGTCACCGATTGGTTGGGATCGCAGGCGTACGCCCGCTTACGCGTCGGGATCGGCGACCACTTCCGCCGAGGCGGGCAAGTGGATCACGTCCTGGGCCGATGGACACCGGACGAAGAGAGGTATCTTCCCGCCGGAGTGACGCTTTGCGAAGAGATCGTGACCTCTTTTATCTTCGCGGGCGCGGAGAGAACAATGAGTTTATATAACGGTAAAAGATTCGCGACGGGAGAGGAGAGTCGCGATCCCGCATAAAACGTAACCGCGTGGAAAAGGTTCGCATAGATAAATGGTTGTGGGCAGTGAGGATCTTCAAAAGTCGCTCGCTGGCAACCGAGGCCTGCGGCAAGGGACACGTGTCGATCGGAGAGGCACGCGTCAAGGCATCGCGAGAGGTGAAGCCGGGAGAGAAGGTAAAAGTACGCGTCCCGCCCATCGAGCGGGAATACATCGTGAAGCAAGTGACGGACAAGCGCGTGTCGGCCCAACTCGCCACGGAACTCGTGGAGGAGACCACCCCGCCGGAGCGCTTGGAGATCCTGAAAGGGACCCTCGTGCGCCACGAACAGCGGGAGCGGGGTTCCGGGCGACCGACCAAGCGGGATCGTCGCCTGATCGACCGCTTGAAGGAGGAGGAGTAAGCCCTCGTGAATACATCTAACACGTAGAACATGCTAATCGCTCGAGAAAAACGAAAAGAGAACCTGGCAGAGTATATCCTGTACATGTGGCAAGTAGAGGATATGCTCCGGGCCTTCCAGATGGAGATCCGGCAAGTGGAGCAACACCTCGTGGCGGGATTCCGGGTAGACGAGGCCACGCGCCGGGAGATCGGGGAGTGGTATGATAACTTGATCGAGATGATGAAGCGGGAAGAGGTGACCACGAGAGGCCACCTGCAAGTCGTGAAAAACGCGATGAACGAGTTATCGGAGTTGCACCTCTACCTGCTGCACCGGGAGATGGAGAGCCATTACCGGCGGTTGTACGCGGACGCGGCCCCTCACATAGAGGTTTTTCGTCAAAAGAGCGGCTTGTCGAGAGAGATTCCCGACGTGGAGGTAGTCTTGCAAGCATTATACGGGCAATTTCTCTTGAGATTACAAAAAAAAGATATACATTCGCAAACGCGGCAAGCGATGGAAACGTTCAGTAGAATGATCGCCTATCTTGCCGCGAAATACAAACAGATAGAGGAAAACGAGAAGGGATAAACAATGAAAAAACAGCGAAGCGTATGAAGAGAATTATTTTATTTGTAATGGTATCGAGCGCGTTGAGTGTCGCGGCACAGGAACGCGTGCAAGAGTTCGCCTGGAGTTACCCGGCAGAGCGATTCAAGGAACTCTCCATATTAAACCGGTTAGGGAACGTGGACATTCGCCAGGGAGGAGAGCAATTCGAGATCCAGGCCGAGATCAGGGTGAAAGCCAAGAGCCTGGAAAAGGCGGACGCGGTGATGCAACACGTGAGGATCGAGGCTGTCGAGAGCTTGAGCATGCTAAACTTGAGTACAATCCTTGAAAAAGAGTTCACGATCAGGAGGCTCTTTTTCGGGGTATCCATAGAGATCGATTACCACGTGAAAATCCCCAAAGGGAAAAAACTGAGCGTCGCCAACAAAAACGGGAGCGTGCTCGCGGGGAGATTCAGCGGCGACTTGAATATCGATATCGTCTCGGGAGATTTCAAGGCCCAACAGGTGGAGGGTGATTTTACCGCGAAATTGGACGACGGCCTCTTCGAGGTGCAGCAGGTAAACCGGTTCTCCGGCGAGTTCCGTTCGGCGGAAGTCAAGTTACACGCGGGAAAACGCGTAAAAGTGTCCGGGGAGGGGAGTAACATCAACGTGATAAAGGCGGAAGAAGCCATCGCGAAGGTCGCCGGCGGGAGCCTCTACATAGGAAACGTCAACCAGGTCGAGTTGCACGCGGCCGGTGCCAAGTGCGAGATACAGGACGTTGCCAAATCACTGCGGGCCGACACGCGGGCAGGCAGATTAGTGGTACACTCTATCCATCCCTTTTTCTCCACGGTGGAGGTCTCCTCTTCCAGCACGAAGGTCGCCCTCTCGTTCCGCCCCGGTGGGGGATTTCATATCAACTTCAAGCACGATAACATAAAAATAGTGCTCCCGAACAACCTCGTGTTAGAGTCGAAGCCCACCACGAAGAGAAAAGTATTCATCGAAAGTGGCTTTGTCGGCGACAAGCCGTTCAACAGCCAGGTGGAGTTGAACATCATGGGAGGAGAAATCGTTATCCAGTAGCGCGGGCAAGGAGCGTCTCCCGCCGGGAGGAATCAATAAACGCAGAGATGTATCAAACCTGTATTTTACCGAACGGATTACGAATCATTCATCATCGTACCTCGGGAAAGGCGGCTCATTGCGGCCTACTGATCAATGCCGGGAGCCGGGACGAGCGGGAGGAGGAGGCGGGGATCGCCCACTTCATCGAACACGTGATCTTCAAGGGAACGGAGAGACGCAAGGCGTATCACATACTGAGCTGCATGGAGGACGTGGGAGGCGAGTTGAACGCCTACACCACGAAAGAAGACACCTGTATTCACGCCACCTTCATGCCCAAGGATTACGAGCGGGCGTTAGAACTCTTTGCCGATCTCGTCTTTCACTCCACCTTTCCTGATAAGGAGTTAGAGAAGGAGAAGGACGTGGTACTCGACGAGATCAACTCGTACAAGGACACTCCCGGCGAGTTAATATTTGACGACTTCGAGGAGTTAATCTACGAGGGGTACTCCATCGCCCGCAATATCCTGGGAAACGAGGCGACCGTGCAGCGCTTCGACAAGGAGGCTGTCCGGGGATTCGTCAAACGCAATTACCACCCGAACCGGATGGTCATCAGCTCGGTGGGAGATATCTCTTTCGAGAAACTCCTCCGGATCGTGGAGCGCCACTTCGCTCACTACCCCGCGGGCACGGCTGGCCCGGAGCGGACGAAACCGGAAGGCTACGCGCCGCGTCGCACGATCGTGACCAAATCCACCCACCAGGGACATTGCGTGATCGGGAACGTGGCGTACGACTACACGCGGGAAGAGCGGGGAGCGCTGTCGTTGCTGGTCAACCTGCTGGGGGGTGCCGGCATGAACTCCCGGCTAAACTTGAGCATCCGCGAGCGCCACGGCCTGGCTTACAACATCGAAGCCTCGTACACCCCCTATTCCGACACCGGTAGCTGCCTCGTTTACTTCGGTTGCGATAAAGAGAACATCGAGCGATGCCTCGACCTGTGCCAACGAGAGGCGCACAGGCTCTACGAGGAGCCACTGGGACCGGTACAACTCAAGCGCGCCAAGGCACAGATGATCGGACAGATCACCATCTTCTCGGAGAACGGCGAGAACTTGATGCTCGCTAACGGGAAAAGTTTCCTGGTTTACGACAAGATCGACAGCCTCGAGGAGACCTACGCGCAAATCGCGGGAATCACGCCGGAGGCGTTAGTACAAGTGGCGCGGGAGATCTTCGACGTGGCGAAGCAATCGGTGTTGATTTACCGTTAATCGAGCCACCGTGGAGAAGGAGTTAGAACGTTATCTGCGAGAACACAGCACACCGGAGGGAGAGGTGCTGGCGGCACTTTACCGCGAGACGCAGACGAGCATGGCACGTCCCCGTATGGCATCGGGGTGGCTGCAGGGGGGCTTCCTGCGGCTGATATGCCGGTTGATCTCCGCCCGGCGAGTACTGGAAATCGGTACTTTCACGGGCTATTCGGCCATCGCCATGGCATCGGGACTGGAAGAGGGAGGCGTGGTACACACCATCGACAAGGACGACGAGATCGAAGATTTCACCCGGCAGTATATCGAACGAAGCGGCCTCTCCCGCCGGATCATCTTCCACGTCGGAGACGCACTCCAGGTGATCCCGACACTACAAGAGACGTTCGACCTGGTATTCATCGACGCGGAAAAGCGGGAATATCCAGAATACTATCGGCTCGCGCTGGAAAAGACGCGCGCGGGAGGAGTGATCATCGCCGACGACGCGCTGTGGGACGAGAAGGTGTTAAATACCTCCCGGCAAGACACGCGCACGACCGGGATACGCGCGTTCAACGACATGGTGCAACGGGACGAACGGGTAGAGAACATGCTCCTCCCCCTCCGGCACGGCCTGATGCTGATATGGAAACGATAGGCCGGTCACCGGACAAAAAAATCCAGCAAACATATGCCCTCTAACGAAAGGCGCAGGCGATCCCCCGGGAGAAGCCCGGAAGATCGGAAAGGATTGCCGCAGTAAAGAAGATCGCCGACCTTCAACAGGCAGTACGAGGAGAAAAGAGCGATCTGCCGGTCGAGAGACAACGGCAGGCCGGAGAGATGCCCGCGGAACTGCTCTTCACCGTTCACCTCGAACGCGTAGCAGGGATCGCCTTCCCCCGCCGCGGGGAGACGCAGGGAAGAGAGCGCGGCAGCGTGATCAAAACCCATCGCCATGTCCGGCGGCACCCCTTTAACCCGCGCCTCTTCCAGGAGATTCTCGGCATAAAAGCGAATCCCCACCCCCATCTCCCCCGTGTAGCGGGACGCGAAACGGGGGGCGATGCCCTTCCCGACCCTGCATATTCGGAAAACCAATTGCGGCACACAACTCAAGCGCGTGATGAAAGAAGGCACGTAAAAATCCCCGTTGTCGCGTAACAACGCATGATCTCCCAGCACGACAAGCCCCTGCTCGCCCGCGGGAGTATACTCCACGCCCAACAACTTCACCGTCTCACACGATTAAATCACCCGGCAAGCGCTTGGGCACATGGTGCGTGCCGTCGGCATCCCGCCAGTACTTGCAGTCGTCCCCCCGCATCGCCTCCAGCACCACTCGCTCTTTCGGTCGGCCGAGCGCGATCACGTGGCGAATCACCAGCCACGCCGGCAGGGAGAGTTCCCGCCGCAGTACCTCCTCCCTGAACGCCTTGACGATGCACCCGCCGAATCCCTCCTCCACCGCGCCCAGCAAGATCGCCAGCGCCTGGATCCCGTCATCGCAGGCACAATCCCCGGCCACCCGCGTGTCCAGCAACTGCACCAGGTAAGCCGCCGGGCGTTCACCCTCTGCCGGCCCGTTCCAATCTTTCAGGTATCCCGCCCAGGACAACGCGACGAAGACCTTCTCGCACATCTCCTCGCTCGTCACCGGACGATACTTCAGCGGCTGCGCGTTGCGGCCGGAAGGACACAGGCAAGCCAGTCCCACCCACTCCCGCAACATCGCCGCGGGCACGCGTTCCGCCTGGTAAAAACGGCGGTAGCTACGATTCTTCAATAACAACTCTTTTAACATGACCTGATTTTTATCCATCGCGAATGTATTACCTTTGCTCGAGCAATCAAACAACAGGGTCATGGAATCTTTCTTGTATCTTTTAGCCAGGGACATGCTGCGCCACCACGGAGAGCGACTCGATCGCCTGACCGTGATATTTCCCAACAAGCGCGCCGGGCTTTTCCTCTCCAAGGAGCTATCCGGGAGGCTCGACCGCCCCACGTGGCTGCCGGGAATCGTCACGCTGGAAGAGTT
This sequence comes from Odoribacteraceae bacterium, assembly GCA_031276355.1. Classification (GTDB taxonomy): domain Bacteria; phylum Bacteroidota; class Bacteroidia; order Bacteroidales; family Marinifilaceae; genus JAIRKS01. The sequence goes on along the minus strand of JAISNC010000058.1, from coordinate 2,928 downwards.
CATCGAACGCCACACGGGGCTGAAGCGGGCAGCCGACATCGCGCTGGTGATCAAACTTTATCACTCCTACCGGGCCTGCTCCGGGAGCCAAGAGTCGTTCGACGACTTCTACGCCTGGGGGAACATGCTGTTAGAAGACTTCGACGACGTGGACAAGTACCTCGTCGACGCGAAAGACCTCTTCTCCAACCTCCACGCCCTCCACGAGATCGAGCGCGCCTTCCCCTACCTCACCGCCGCCCAGGTGGCCCTCGTCCGCCGTTTCTGGAGCCACTTCCAGGAGGGGAAAGAGAGCCGAGAGCAACGCTCCTTCCTGCAGACGTGGGACAGGCTTTACCCCACCTACCTCCACTTCAAGGAAAAATTACAACGGGAAGGGATATGTTACGAAGGGATGGGGGCGCGCCTCTTCTGCGACCGCCTCGACACCGTCTCTGCCGACGAACGACTGCTCTTCGCCGGGTTCAACGCCCTGAACCGTTGCGAGGAAAAAATATTCTCCCACTTCCGGGACAATGGACAAGCCACGTTCTACTGGGATCACGATCTCTATTACACCGGCAACGAGGCCCACGAAGCGGGCCTCTACCTCCGGGAAAACCTGAAACGATTCCCCAACGCCCTGGGAACGGAACATTTCAATAACTTCCGGCGCGCCGGCAAACGCCTCGAGCACGTGTCGGTGCCCTCGGACATCAGCCAGGCGAAAGCACTCCCCACCTTGCTCGACGAGTTCTCCCCCTCGCCCGCCGCCCGCGCGGAGACGGCCATCGTCCTCTGCGACGAGAACCTGCTGCTCCCCGTCCTCCACTCCATTCCTCCTACCGTCGAGAAGATCAACATCACGATGGGATATCCCGCCCGGGAGACCGCCGCCGCCGCCTTGCTGCCCCTCGCGGACGATCTGCAACGCCACGCGAGACAAGAAGGCTCCGCGGGCTACTACCCCCGCGCGCAAGTCATCGCCCTGCTCAACCACCCGTTAGTGCAGGCCACCGCCCCGGAGGAGATACGCCGGGCCATCCAACGTGTCCACGCCGGGAGCCTCGTCCACGTGCCCGCCGCGTTGCTGCATTTCAACGAGGTCACGCGGGTCATCTTCACCCCCCGCGCGACGGGCACGTTCGACTACTTCCTCGCGATACTTGCCGGGCTACTCCCCACCCTTTCCGCGGCACCGGCCATCGAGAGAGAAGTGCTCTTCGCCCTCTACAAACGCCTGCAACAGGCGCGGGACACGTTCCGGGAAGAGGGGATCGTCCCGGGAGAGAGACTCCACGCGCGGGTTGTCGACCAGCTCACGCGCGCGCTGTCCATCCCCTTCTCCGGGGAGCCGCTGGAGGGGATGCAGGTGATGGGACTGCTGGAGACGCGGATGCTCGACTTCAAGAAGCTGGTCATCCTCTCCGCCAACGAGGGCATCATCCCGCGGGAGGCCCCATCGCCGACCTTCATTCCCTATAACCTGCGGGCCGGCTTCGGCCTGCCCACGCCCGGTCACCGGGACGCGATCTACGCCTACCACTTCTACCGCCTGCTCCAACGCGCCGAGGAGGTAAAAATACTCCACGCGAGCGTCGCGGGAGGGGGACGCGAGAAGAGCCGCTTTCTCTACCAGATCGAGCACGAGAGCGACTTGCCCGTCCACGAGCGCCACCTCGGGGAGGAGATCTCCACGCGGGTGCCCCCCCCCGTCACGATCGGCAAGAACGAGGAGATCAAACAACGACTGGAACGTTACTCCCGGGCGGGAGAGGGCATCTCCCCCACGGCACTCAACGCGTACCTCGACTGTCGCCTGAAATTCTACTTCAAGCACGTCGCCGGCATCCGGGAAAAAGAACAACCACCCGGGGAACTCGACCACCGCGTGGTGGGCAACATCTTCCACGAGACGGCCCGAACGCTCTACCTCACCTTCCCCGGCGGGTTAGCGACGGCGGCAGGGGTCGACGCGCTCGCCCGGGACGAGGCCACCATCGAGCGCCACGCCCGCGCCGCCCGCGAGAAGATCCTCGACAACGGCATCGAACGGCCCGACGACGACGGTGCCGGCAAGCTCGCCCTCTCTATCGTGAAAAAACAGATAAAAAAAGTGCTCGAGCACGACCAGAAGATCGCCCCCTTCACCATCCTCTCCGTGGAGGAGCGGTACGGCCTCCCGTTCCCCGTGGCGGGGGGGAGCCGCACGGTCTACATCGAGGGAAGCATCGACCGCGTGGATCGCCTCGCCGCCGGCACGCGCGTCATCGACTACAAGACCGGCATCGACAAGGGCGACTTCAAGAGCGTCGAGTCCCTCTTCGACCCCGACAACAGGCAACGCAACAAGGCCGCCTTCCAGGCCATCCTCTACTGCCTGATGTACGCTCACGCCCGTCCCACGGTCGGCCCCCTCCTCCCCGCCCTCTACAGCACCCGGGCGCTCTTCGCCCCCCGCCACGACTATCGCTTCCTCCTCGACGGCCTCCCCGTCGACGACATCGCCCCCATCGCGCCCGCGTTCCGGGCATCGCTCACGGGCCTCCTCGACGAGATCTTCTCCCCCGACCAGCCCTTCACGCGCACGACACACGACGAGAAGTGCCCGGCCTGCCCCTACAACGCCATCTGCGCGCGGGAACAGTAGGGCAACGAGACGTGATCCCGCGTGTCACGCACGATACTCGAGGCGGACGGCAGGAACATTCACCCGGGCAGGCCGACCCCCGGGCTGCCATTTTGTCGCAAAAAGCGCGGACCTTGTCGCAAAAAGCGCGGACCTTGTCGCTAAAAGCGCGGACCGAGGTGCTCCGAGCGCGGACCGAGGTGCTCCGAGCGCGGACCGAGGCTCTCCGAGCGCGGACCGAGGCTCTCCGAGCGCGGACCGAGGCTCTCCGAGCGCGGACCGAGGCTCTCCGAGCGCGGACCGAGGCTCTCCGAGCGCGG
>JAISNC010000030.1 GCA_031276355.1 Odoribacteraceae bacterium | reverse complement strand
GTCAAGTCGTCATACGAGAACTCCTTGGCGGCCCGGATGAGTTTCTCGTCATAGAAATAGCCATACACGTCGTAAACCGCGGTCAGGGCCTTGCGAATGGTGTCTACCGCTGCCCCTTCATGTCCATAATAGGCCGGCATGTTCTTGATCAGGAAAACAGCCGCCCGGTATTTCAAGTTATCGGCAGGCGAGGAATAGTGCTTCAACACTTTTTCTAATTCCGGACGATTATCTCCCGCGAATTGCAGGGCACTCTCCAGGTAGTACATCTCTTTGTTACAAGAAAACGAGATAAAAGATACAGCCAATAACGTAAGAATATGTTGTCTTTCCATATACGAGAATAGGTTATATATTATTGAATATAATCGATTTATATCGATAATGTTTCATGCCTTTGTTAGTATCATTAATCAGAACGTGAAAGCAATAACGAACTATTAGATGCACTTGATGGATCACTATATGGTGCGATATCGCAAATACAAAACATGAGCAATTCGCAAAAATTGCCGGCGGATATCCCCTTGCTCATGTCGAGGCGATGCCCTTACCGCATGATCCGGCAGTTGTAGATGGACGTGACGCGGCTCCGGTCGTGTCCCTTGAGGGTGACGCGGATCTTCTCCTTGCCCTGGGTGAAGGACGCGGGGATGTCGATCACGTTCTCGATGAAGTTCCCGTCCTCGCCGCGCGGGGAGAAGAGTTGCAGGCGGGTGCCGTCGACGAGGATCTCGAAGGTGTCCTTGCCGGAGTCACCGCCCCAGAAGGTCATCATCAGTTTCATCGGTTCGGTGGCGGAGACCTTCATGTCGAATGACATGTAGCCGTTCGGGTAGGCATAGCGGAACTTCTTGCCGCGGAAGTCACCGACGCGGCTCTCGCGGGCCTCGAGGTTATGGTCGCGTTCGGGCTGCATCTCGCCCAGCGTGATATAGTCCACCGTCACCTTGTTGAGTTCCTCGACGCGGGCGCGTTCCGCCTCGTAGGCGGCTTGTTGCGCCCGCCACCCGTCGGGGGTGAAGACGTCCCAGTAGACGGAGTAGAACTGGTCGTGCATCTTGTAGAAGGGCACCAGCGTGACATCCGCGGGATAGCCCAGCCCGTTGGTGCGGAACGTCTGCGGTTTGCCGGCCACGGGTAGCACGCGCGGCGTGATCTCCTTGTCGGCCGAGACGAAGACGGGGACACCCCGCACCGGCTCCACCGGTTCCGTGCCCAGTTCGCCGGCCAGCAGGGTAGGCCCGTGGAAGAGGGCGCGCCTGTCGGCATTGTCGGGCATCGCGAGCGTGTGCAACTCCATGGGTAGGTCAACCTCCACGCGGTCGCCGCGTTTCCACGCGCGGTGTATGGTCACGTACGAGCCGGGGGCGCTCTCGATCTTCTGGCGCGTGCCGTTCACTTTCACCGTCATGCCCTTGGCCCACGCGGGGTAGCGCAGGTGCAGCGCGAACGGCTGACGCGTGCCCGCCTCGACGCAGAGGTTCACCTGGCCGCTCTCCGGGTAGCTCGTCTCGAGGCGCACCGTCACCGCCCGTTCCCGCCACGCGAGGGTCGAGGGGATGTAGAGGTTCACGTAGAGCGCCTCGTTGTCGGGCGAGCGGGCGTAGATGGCACCGCCGTATTTCGAGTGGTTCTCGAAGCCCGACCCCATGCAGCAAGTGAAGGTGTGGTACTTGTCGCTGAACTCCTTGTGTCCTCCCATCGCCAGCGAAACGAAGTAGCATGTCATGCCCGTTTCCGGGTGTTGCGAGGCCAGGATATGGTTGTAGAGCGCCCGCTCGTAATAGTCGACATACGCGGGGTCGCCGCTCCACTCGTGGAGGTGTTTGGTGAGCTTGAGCATGTTATAGGTGTTACACGTCTCGCACGTCGAGCTGGTCAGCCGGTCGTTGAGGCGGTCGGGCGTGGAGAGGTACTCGGCGGAGGAGTTGCCGCCGTTGGCGTACGAGTGGTGGTGCACCATGCGATCCCAGAAGAACGCGGCGATCTGCGCGTCGCGCGCGTTGCCAGTCAGCTCGTGCAGTCGGGCGCTCCCGATGATCTTGGGGATTTGCGTGTTCGAGTGCAGTCCTGGCAGTATGTCTACTCCCTCGGCGAGGGGATTCATCAGCCGCGCGTGATAGAAGGCGTTGGCCGCGTCGAGGTATTTCTGTTCCCCGGTCAGCGCGTGCACCCACGCCAGCGCCTCGTTCATGCCGCCGAACTCGCAGTTCATCATCAACTGCATCTGCTCCGTGGAGAGCGGGGCGATCGTTTCCGTGACGTAATCGGAGAGGTTCACGAGCACCTCCCGGGCCTTCTCGTTCCCGGCCAAGAGGTGAGCGTCGAGAAGTCCCATCATCGTCTTGTGCAGGTTATACCACGGTGCCCACAGCCCGTTCAGGTCAAAGCCGGCGGAGCGGATGATGCCGCGTCGTACCTGCTTGAATACGCGATCGCCGCCGGGCATCCCACCGATAAACCCGTTGACGAACGCCGTCTGGCAGCTGTCCAGCTCCTGCACGATGTACGCCACGCGCTCCTTGAAGCGTTCGTCGCCGGTGGACGCGTACTGTTGCGCGGCGGCCGTGAGGAAATGCCCCGCGGTGTGCCCGGCCAGCCCCATCGATTCCCAGCTCCCGTACGGGGGAGCCTTGGGTTTCAGGCCGGCGTTCAGCCGGAAGTTCGACAGCAGGCGGTCGGCCTCCAGGTCGAGCATCCAGGCGGCGTTCTTCTCCATGGCGTTCTTGAACGGGCCATCGAGCAGGCGAACGTCCTGCAGGTCGAAGTACTTCACGGCGACCGGTATCGCGTCGTTCACTTTCAATTTCCCGGTTTCCTGTGCTTGACCCGGGGCGGCGGTTCCGGCCAGCCAGGCGAGGCACGCGATGATGCTAATTCTCATGGTGTGATGCGTTTCAATGTTTATACTTGTTGACGGGGAGGTGGCGACTGATCGACTCGTTCGTTTCGGGGAAGAAGCGATGGATGATGTCGTAGAGGCGTCGGTCATATTTTTTCAGCTCCGCGCGGGTGTTGACGTGGTTGTGTTTGCCGTCGGGGGATTTTACCTCGGCGTTGACGTTAAACCAGCTCTGGACGCCTTCCGCCCAGTACTCGGCGATGTCCGTGGCCGCGTACGTGCGTTGCCACTTGCCCTCGGCGAGGGCGGCGTCGAGAGCCGCTTGCAGTTCCCGGTTAAAGTCGGGGTAGACGCTCACGATGCCTATCAGGTGGATCGAGTGCGAGAACTCGTGGACGAGTATATCCTCGGCGTGGTACTTGTCGATCTGGTACGCCAGCAGGTTCTCCTCCGCGCAGGTCGTCAGCGGGTCGTGCAGGCCGCCGCCTAAGCCGCGGGCGCGCAGGTCCCAGTTCATGGAGGTGTCGGCGGCGAGGTGCGCGTGTTCCGGGATATCGGTGGTGCCCTCGTAGCGGGCCATGATCCCGACGCGCGTGTTGATGTCGGTCATGGCCTTGAGCACGGGCGGCGGCAGGAGCCGCGTCATGGCTTCCAGCGTGTGGCGGGCGGCGACGAAGGCCGAGTCGGGCACGCGGTGCGACGAGATGACGTGAATCCCGTTCACGTTCATGTATTTCTTGTAGAAGGGGGGCAGCCCCAGGGCCGCGGGGGGGGCCGTTATCGTCGGCCGGTCGGTCGTCTGGGCCGGGGCGGGAAGCGCAAGCCCGGCGAGCACGAGTAAGAGCAGGTATTTCATGATTTTTTCGATTTTAGTGTATGGTTAATCGTTTGATTGCACGCGAAGTTACTCCTTTCACTGAAATATCCCCTCGCGTGTAGAAAAAAACCGGCGGGATTGCCCGCGTGAGGCCACGCGACGAGGGGGGGCTGTCTCAAAAGTCGGTTTTTATCATTGCGAATGACCGTCATTGCGATCCGCGTAGCGGGAAGCAATCCAGAACACGCTCCATCCCTGGATTGCTTCACCCTTCGGGTTCGCAATGACGGGACAGGCGGATCGTCATGACACTCGTTCGAGACTTTTGAGACACTCCCCACGCGTAACGCGCCGGGGCAAGCTCAAGGGGCCTGCGTCACGGTAAAGGTGGCCGTCACCGCCGCCTCGCCGATGGAGAGGGTCAGTTGCCCCTCGCGGGCGGAGCCGCCGGAGCCGGTCGCGGTATAGGTGACGGTATTCCCGTCGACGGAGAAGGTGAGCCACTCCGCGTTGCTGCTGACGCTCCACGCCGTCACCTCGCTCGTCACCGTGAACGAGCCGCTACCGCCGCTCGCCGCTACCGTGCCCGCTTCCGGGGCCAGCGTCAACGTCGGGGCGTCTTGCGTGATGGCGAAGTTGAGCGTCCGCGAGCCGGCGGTGAACTTCAGCGTGGCCACGCGGCGGGCGTCCGTCAGGTTTTCGGTCGTCGTGACGGTCAACGCGTCGCCCCCCTTCTGGATCGAGAACCAATCTTCGCTCCCGCTGACGACGTCCCAGGCGTCGAACGTGGTGTATATCGTCAGCGATCCCTCGTGGGCGCCGGCGTCGAAGCTCAGGCGCGCGGGCGTGGCTACCAACTCGGCGGCGATGGTGGTGAAGCCGCGGACGACGGAGTAGGCCACTTCGCCGCTTTCCAGGAGGGCGTAGGCGACGTAGGAGTAGCGCGTGGCGGACTCGCAGTCGGTGATGTCGAAGAGGTGATCGCTCTTTTTCTCCGTCGAGCTGACCGGCGTGCCGTACGTGAGGAGTGCCGCGCGGTCGCTCTGTAGGCCGTAGCGGATGCCGACCTCCTTCACCCCGTCCGTCGTGCTGACGATCACCCGCACGCGGGCCGAGGTGGGCGTGAGCGACTCTTCCAGCGGGCCGCCGTTGACGTTGACATCGGGGGCGTCGATGAATAACTTGTCGGCCTCGCAGGAGAGCATCGTCCCGGCGAGCGCCCATGTCACTATGATGATAATGATTTTCATGATGCGTGTGTTTTATTGTTTGTAGGTAGTGTTACTGAATTTCACCTTGTAGGGATACTCCTCGTCGTTGGCGGTGTTGTCGTCCCAGACGTGCGGGTCGTGGGTCGTGGGCGCTCCCGAGACGACGAGCCACAACCGCGAGAGCGTCTCGGTGACGGTGAAGGAGGCGTTGCCCTCGTCGTCCCGGTAAATCGGGCCGTAGACGGGGGTCCAGCCGTCGCTCTTCACGCCGACGAAACCGTAACGCCAGCCGGCCCGGGCGTCGTCGGAGGTGCGGTAGCGGGTGTCGCCGCGTACCCCTTTGAAGTCGACGGAGACGGTGGTGCCAACGGAGGGGACGTTGAGCGGGATGGCGTTGTAGCCGTAGTCGTGCGGGGCCAGCGTGCCCTGGTCGATGAGGGAGGTGCCGGGGTCAGTCGTCGCGATGATGTCGGGCGCGACGATCCAGTAACCGTCAGGCTCCGCGAGGAGCTTGGTCTTGTGGGTATACCACTTGGCCTTGCTGGCGGCGGTGGAGGCATCGATGACCTGGCGGTAGGCGTGGCCCTGCGGGTAGTCCCACGTGAGGTTGTGGCAGGCGGATTCCCAGACCTCGTCGTTGAACTTGGCCTGGGTGACGCCGGTCACCTTCTTATAGGTCTCGACGGGATCCTCCCCGTAAGTGGCCTCGCGCCAGACGCGGCTAAGGAAGTCCAGGCCGTGTAACACGCGCCAGTACTCCACGAGGTAGAAGGCCTGGTAACGCGTCCACTCGTGGGCAAATCCCATGTTGCTCTTCGCGATGAAATCGCCGACCTGGCTTGTCAGGTCGGGGTAGAGTTGCCAAGACATGTATTGCGCGCAGATCTCCCAGAAGAACCCGACGGCGCCGGGGTTGGGGCCGATCGACGTGTTATTGTAGCCGTACTTGCCGTCGCAATAGACCTGGTACTGGAACGTGTGGCCGAACTCGTGGGCGATGGTCTGCCCGACGGGGTGCATCGTGGCGGGATTGACCCAGAGGGCGCCGATCACGTAGTCATAGCCGCCGCCGTAGGCCGCCCAATCCGTTTGGTAGAGGGCGCGGACGATCATCTTGAGGGAGTCGGTGCGCGACTCTCCCGGCTCGATGAATCGTAACGAGTCGCGGTAGAAGGCGTAGAACTGTTCGCCCTTGGCCAGCAGGTCGTGCACGTCAAACCGCAGGTCGGACGGGAGGGACGCGGCGTTCGGGTCGTCGCCGAAGCCGGGTTCCCAGAAGACCACGATGTTCTCGGAGGAGGCCATGCGGTGGTAGCTCCACGCGCTGTTCTCGTTGTAGAAGTCGATGTTCTGGATACCGTCCTGCCGGGGCTTGTAGATCTTCTTGCCGCCGGGGATCACCGTCAGTTTCCCCTGCACGTCGCTGTCGGCCAGCGTGCACGCGATCTCGAAGACCCCCTTCTGCCGGACGGCCAGGAAGCAGTCGACGAAGATGTCCTGGTTGAACGCGTTGTTGGCCGCGGCGATCCGGTAGTGGGCGCTGTTGTCCGCCTGTGTCGCCACGGGAAAGAGGGGCACGGGATAGGGGATGATGATCGCCTCGGGCGTGTAGATGATCTCCGCCCACGGGTTGGCCTTCTCGAAGGTGTTGAGGGCGGCGTTGCGCGGCACGAGGCGGTCGCCGAAACCGATCGGCTGGCGACGGCGGTCTTGCAGCTTCAGCACGAGGTAGCCCGACTGCGCGTCATAACGCGGGCCCAGCGCTTGTTTGAAAGCCTCGAGGTTGTCGCCGGTCAGCTCGCGGCTCGTCGCGGGGGAGGAGACGTTGTCGGTGGAGGTGCTGACGCGCCAGCCGATGGTGGCCTCGACGGCGTTCTTCGCGTTCTCCTTCAGTTGCAGGCGGCAGATGCCCTCCTTGACGTCCGTCGTCCCGTTGCGGGTGATCTCGAGGTCGACGAGGTAGACGCCCGCCGGGATCTTGCCGCTGCCCGCCCCGTGGAGGGTGAGCTTGCCGGTGGCGGGATCCGCCGAGAGGGTGCTCTCCTGCAACGGGGAGTACTTCGCGAGCACCGCCTGGAGGCTCTTGTCCGTCTCCGGGTTCACGGGGCTGCTCCACCGGGGCACCTCGCACGCGGCGAGGAAGAGCGGCTCGCTCTGCTTGGTGGAGAAGTTGCGAACGTCCTTGACCCGCACCGTGATCTCGCCCGCGTACCCGGCGAGATCCAGCGCCGGGCTTTCGTAGTCCGTGCCCTTTGTCGCGGTGAAGAGGGAGGTGCCGTAGCCGAGGTCGCCCCAGTCGGGGGGCGCCGGCCCGTTGTCGTCGGAACAGGCGAGGAGGAGGAGCGCCGCGCCGTACGTGGTTATGATGGTTCTTAGTTTCATGGTACTCGTGTTAAGGTAGTGGGCCTCCCCCCGGCGGGAGGATGTCCCGCCCGGGGCGATGGCCCTGGTTTTATTCTTGCAATGTAAAGACGTAGTGATCCCAGCCCCGGGTGCCGTTCCAACTCTCGTACATCTCGAAATGGAGTACAAGTTGCTTGTTCTTGTAGTCATAGTATGAACGATCCTCGAACGTGTGGTTGCCCGTCTCGCTGAACGGCTCGAGGAAGGCCGTGAGCTCTACCCGGTAGCATCCCGGGGCGTGGGGCGACTCCTCGTAGTATACCTTAAAGCATAACGGGTAGCACCAGCTCGTCCCTGAGGCTGCCACGGTATAATCGAAATCAACACCGGCGAAATCGGCCCGTCTATCCCATTCCCACGTGAAATCTGTCGGAGCCAGATCCATGAACTGTGAGCGGCTTAACATCGTGCCGCCGATGGATCCGCGCCCCCTTGATTCTTCAAGCACCTGTACGGTGTAGTTGCCCGCCAGGTTTACCGGGACGATCCGGAAGCCGCCGAAGAGCGTCATGGCTTTCGTGCCGAGATCCACGCGCACGGTTTCGCCGGGCACGATCCCCGCGTCCGGTATCTGGACGCGGAAGTCGAGCGTGTCGTATTCCGGGTGCGCGAGCCGGAGGGCGTAGCTGCCGGGGCCGGGGAAGCGGATGTTGACGGATCCCTCTTCGTTCGTGCCATCGGAGCCGGTGAGCAGCCCGAGGATGGCGACGCCCTGCACGGGCAGGAACGTGGAGTCGTCGATGACGTTGAGCGCCGCCACGTAGTTGATCGCTTTCATGTTCATCGTGACCGTGAGGCGCACCTCTTTCGTCTTCCCTTCTTGTACCTCGCCGATAGCGATGGCCGTCGTGTAGGTATCGTAGATTTCATGCGTGAACTCCAGCCCTACGAGCGCCCGGGGGGCACCGGTGAGGTGGAGGGTCACGCTCCCGTCGGCGCTCGTGGTCTCCGCGATCTTCATCGGCACGTGCTTGACCGTCACGCCGGGGATCGGTTGCTTGGTCGCGTCGTCCACGACCGTGAGCAGGAGCGTGGCGTTCCCGGCCACGTACTCTTCGTTATCGCTCGCCGCGCCCTCGTCTTCGCCGCAAGAGGCGGCCAGGAGAGCAAACGAGCATCCCAGAATCAGGTAAAATATCTTTTTCATGCTATTGTCATTTTAAAATTATCTTCTTCTAAAGCCGTTGCACCACGCCGGTGTCATCCGCGCCGAGCAGTTGATAGGTGATCTCGAAGACACCCATGCGGAGGATTTCCCAGCTAAAGCGAAGGTAAATATCAACGCCTTTATTCGTGGCCGAGGGGATGATGCGGTAGCAGCTTATCCGGGTATTGCTCGACGAGCGAGCCTCTACCAACGGGAAGGGTACCAGGCGGAAGGTGCCGATCATCGCGTCCGCCGTGTAGATCATCGGCTGCCAGGGGCTGCGGTTCTCGTACGTGCCCACGTCGGCATCCGTGCGCCGGCGGATCTCCCCACCGGTAAACGGATCGGTGCCGCCCGACCAGTCGAAGGCGTTGCCGTAATTGTCCAGCACCTTCAACACCATGTAGCCGTAATCCGCGTTGAACGTCTCGCCGGCAGCGGACAACTTCGCCTTGAAAGCCTCGAGGTCGGCGCCCGTTAACTCGCGGGAGGTGATCTTCGGTTCGGGACGTCCGCTAGAGTTACTCGTGTTCCACAGGTCGTAATCCCCGCCCGCCCCCATGAAGTCTGCTATCTCGCCGAGCACGATGGTACACGCGTTCTTGAGGACGATCGATCCGCGCACGTTCGTCACCTTCACGTCGATCTCGTACTCGCCCACGGGAATATCCTTCGTTCCCTCCGTGAACTCGAGGCGCCCCCCGACGGGGTTGACCTGGAAGATCGGGTAAGGCTTGCGGGAGTACTTGGCCAGCACCTGATCCCACGTGGTATCGACTAACGGGTTGACCTCGTCGAGCCAGAAAGCGACCTCGCTCTCCCCGTACCACTTGGGTTCGCGCTGCCCCGTTTGCACGTTACGGATGTCGAGCAGCTCGACATGAAGCGGTGAGGTAGAGTTGTCCGTGGCGAGCGCCTCGGAGAACACGGTCGTGCCCTGGGAGACTGCCAGCGGGTTTTTCGGGTAGTAGATGTTCGAGCTCAAGTAGCCCTCCTCTATCGGGTTGCAGGCGATCAGGCCCGCGATCCAGCCGAATAGTAATATCTCTTTTTTCATCATGCTGTCATTTTACTGGTTTGTTCTCACGATAAAGGCCGAAAAGACGTGGCTATTCTCCAGCACGTGGAGGACACTCCCCGTCGGCGTGCAGATGATCCCGGTGGTCTGGCACTTCACGGTAATGTCCTGCTCCTCCACGGGAATATCGGTGCTGCCGAGCAGGTCGATATCCTGGCCGATGACCTTCCGCATGTAGAGGAAGTAGGGCTTGGTCACGAGCGTGATCTCGTCGCCGGGGGTCTTCCAGTCCGAGGAGCTGGTCGACTCCGCGCGGTAGACGGCGTATCCCGACCCGTCGCCCGAGTAGGAGAGAAACTCCGTGGGGGTGGTGGGAGCGGTGGCCAACTCGATCTTGTCCTGGAAGAAATAGATGCGCACGGAGTCCGCCGTCATGTGCTGTTTGATGGAGTCCATCGAGAAGACCACCCCCTCGTCCCCGAGGAGTTTACTCAGGTAAGCCGTGCGCTGGGCAAGTAGTGCCTTCACCGAGAAGTCCGTCGGTATGATCACCGTGGCGGCCTGGTTCATCTCCTCTTTCAGGCCGAAGTGGTCGATGATCTCGATGATCGAGTCGAACATGTGGTAGGGGTGAGTGGCGAGATAGTCGTAAGGGGTCTTGTCCACCCGCGGGTCATGTACCCCCCCGTCCTCCAGGTAATCCTGGATACAAGAGGCGAAGGAGAAGAGTACCCCCGTGATTATAAATAGAAAAATCTTTTTCATGCGTGCGTGTTTTTGTGGTTAAATCTTGCCCTGCCAAAACGCTGTCTGGCGGATCACGTCGTTGTTACTGAAGAGGTCGGGGTCGAGTGGCCAGTAGTGTTTCCCGCGGGCCATGTCCGTCTCCGTGATGTTATTGAACAGGGAGTTCCCCGTCGCGTTGTAGTAGCGCACGAGGTCGAAGAAACGGTGTCCCTCGAGGAACAACTCGCGGAAGCGCTCGTCGAGTATCGCCCGCTGCAAGGAGGTGGAGCCGTTGTAATCGCTTATCCCGGCCCGCTGGCGAACCCGGTTCAAGAGCGCGACGGCCGTGCTGCTCTTCCCTTGCGCGGCCAGGGCCTCCGCCTTCAACAGTAGAATGTCGGCGAGGCGGAAGAGCACGTAGTTATTGGTGATGTATACCCGGGTGCCGTCCGACTCCTGGTGCACGTCGATGTACTTCGTGCATATCTTTTTGGCACCCGTGGAGTTGCCGATGAACGTGGCAAGACGCGTGTCCGTCGTGTCCGAGAAGGTATTGTTCAGCAACTGCTCGTTCAACTGTTTGTTGGGCACTGTCTTGTTGGAGGCATTAGTCAGGTAGGGAGAGGCAAGGATGTCAAGGAAGAAGACTTTCGTGTAGAGTAAATCCGACGTTGCCCCGGGGGCCTCCGAGCGGCTCCCGAAGTAGAGCTGGAATATCAACTCTTTGGAGTTGTTCTCGTAGATATTACGCAACGTGGCGGCATCTTCCAGGGCATAAAGCGGGGAGGCGATGATCGAATCGCAGGCGGAGACACACTTGGCGTAATCCTTGTCCCACGCGGCCATGTGCGCGAGGGTGGCGAAGGCCACTCCCTTGTTGGCCCGGATCGCTACCTCGCTCGCCTCCGCGTACTCCCAGGGCAGGCGTTGCAGGGCCTCCTCCAGGTCGCCGTAGATCAAGGCGGCCACCTCGCTCATCGGGGCGCGTGGCTCGTACTTGGCGTTGAGCAGGTCGTCGGGTGACGCGGTGACGATGGGCACCTCGCCCCAGATCCGGTACATGGTGAAGTAGGTGTAAGCGCGCAGGAAGTAAAATTCGCCGATCAATCGCTCTTTTTCCCCCTCGTCAAAGAGCGCGTCGGCCATCCCGTTCATCTTCTTTAAAGCCCGGTTACACTGGTTCACGACCCGGTAGAAGAGTTGGTAGTTGCGTAACTGCTTTATCGGTCGATACGTCTCGCTGGCCGCCACGGCGTAATCCAGCCTAAATTCATTCATCTGTGCCCAGTCCGGGTCCTCGTAGGAGTAGACGCTGAATATATTGGTGCCGGCAATATCCCCGTACGCGTAATAGGCGGAGTGGTTGGCCAAGGCCGCCCGTAATAAACCGTACGCGCCGGAAGCGGCCGATTGTGCATCCTCCTGGGTGCTCCAGTAAAACTCGTCCACGGCCGCGCTGATCGGTTCCTTGTTTAAGAAATCGGAACACGCGCCCGACATCAAGGCCATTAACAGGATCAAAACCTGTACGCGGTGGTTGATTGTTATTTTCATATTCTCTGTTTTTTCAGGTTAAAATGTTACTTCAGCCCCGAACGTGAATTTGTGGGGTAACGGGTACTCCGCCCCGGTCGCGTGGCCATTCGTGTTGATGTTCTCCGGGTCCGGGTAGGTCGCGCTCTTGGAGAAGACGTAGACGTTATCCATGTAGCCGTACACCCGGAGGCGTTGTAGTTTCCATTTCGCGAGGAGGCTCTTGGGCACGTCGTAGCTCAACGAGATGTTTTTTACGCGGAAGAAGCTACCGTTATCGCTGTATATCTCGTGGGCGATGTGGCGGTTGTCCATGTGGCCGTCCGAGATCAACGTGGGCAGGTCGGCCTTCTGTCCGACGGTGGTGAAGTAGGTTAACCCGCCGAAATCCATTGCCGGGCCGGAGTTCGTGCCCCACCCGTTGGACCAGTAGACGCCGCCGTTCATGCGATCGGAGAGAAAGCCGTTCCAGAAGGTACGCTCGATCACGTAATTGCAGAATACCCGGAACGAGAGATCTTTCCAGCGCAACATCGTGGAGAAGCCCCCGTAATACTTCGGGTCGGGATTCCCCAGCGTCACCTTGTCGCTGTAGTCGATGTTGTAATCGCCGTTCTGGTCGACGGCCGCGACGTCTCCGGCTTGCATGGTGGTGCCGAAGAAGGTCATGCGCCTGCCGGTCAACGGGTCGACGGGTACTTCCTCGTTACTCGAGTAGATGCCGTTACTCTTCCAGCCCGTAAGCTCGTAGAGGGGACGTCCCACCGTCAAGACGTATTCCATCCACGGGGCGCCTCTCACGAGGCTCCGGTTCCCGTTCGGGAGGCTCTTGATCTGGTTCTTGTTGATGGCGATGTTGGCGTCGAACGTCCACTGGAAATCGCTCGTGTAAGGCAACAAATCGAGATTCAACTGCAATTCGATCCCGCTATTACGCACGCTCACGAGGTTGTTCTTGGCCTCGGTGTAGCCGGTGGTCACCGGCAAGGCGAACTTAAAGATCATCTCCTCCGAGTCGCGGATATAATAATCGCCCGTTAGCCGGACGCGCTTGCGCAGGAAGTGGACGTCTAACCCGAAATTCATCTGTTTCGACTCCTCCCAGCTCAGTTCATTGGACGTCACGGCGTCCCCGAAGGCGTAAGCGATGCCCCCCTTGCCGTTATACGAGAAGATGTTGTTGGAACCGTCGTAGTTCAGGTAGGGGGTCAAGGCCCGGTACGCGTCGTAGTAGTTGGCGGGATCGTTTCCCGTCAGCCCGTAGCTCCCGCGAATCTTCAGGAAGTCGAGCACGTTATTTTCCGGCAGGAAACTCTCCTTCGTCACTATCCAGCCGAGCGACACGGCGGGGAAATGCCCCCAGCGGTTCTCTTTACCGAAGCGAGAGGAGCCGTCCACGCGCCAGTTGGCCGAGATGATGTACCGGTCTTTCAGGTCATAGTTCAAGCGAGCGAACCACGACAGGCGCGACCGTTCCTGGATGGAAGAGTAGACGTTCGAATTTTCCGGTTGCACGCCCTGTATCGTGTGAATCGAGTTAGAGGCGATGTAATCACCTCTTCCCCAGAGGGTGTTCTCGTAAACGGACTCGGCCCCCTGCCCGGCCAGCACGGAGAGATTGTGGATCTCGTTAAACACGCGACTGTACTGCACGTAATTTTCTATCTCCCACCGCTTCGCCGAAGAGGCGGCAGAAGTCGCGTACGCGTTGTTGGTGTTCAGGTACGAGGGGAGGAAATAGTCGCTCTGCGATGTCCTGTAATTAAAGGAGTAGGAAGTTGTCCACTTCAACCCTTCCAGCAAGTCCACGTTGACCTGGAAGTTGGCACTCATGTCGCGGTCGAAATTCTTGTCCAACTTGTCCACGTTCCTGCCCCTCAAGTTCTCCTTGTCCTCCTCGGTGACGGTGAAGAAAGAGGAGGGAAATTGCCACGAGCTAAAGGCGTTGATGCCCGTGCTCCCGGAGGTGACGCTACGCTGCCTGCTCATCTCCGAGAAACGAAGGTTAGTCAGGAAGTTCAGGCGACGGAAAGGGGTGGCGTTCATGTAGAGCGAGGCGGTGTTGCGCGTGAACTCGGTGCCGATGATGGCGCCCTCCTCCTTGTACATGTTGTACGACAAGCGGTAGCTCATCTTCTCGCCCATCGCGGAGAGCGAGGCGTCGTAGTTTTGCACGCGCCCGTTCCGGATGATGATCCCTTGCCAGTCGGTGTTGTTGTTGAAAGCGGGGTTCAAGCTATCGGTGATCCAGTAGTTGACCGAAGAGAACCCGTTTTCGCCCAGGTACTGGTAAAGCAACCGTGTTTTCAGTCGTCGTTCGGCCGTGCCCACGAGCGTTGAACGCATCGTCGGTTTCATCGATACGCCGTAATACGCGTTCACGCGCACTTGTGGCGTGCCGTTCTTCGGCGTTTTCGTCTTGATGATGATCACCCCGTTCGCCGCACGCGCCCCGTAGATGGCCGAGGCGGCGGCGTCCTTCAGGACGTCGATCGTCTCGATGTCGTTGGGGTTGATCCCGGCGATGGGGTTCGTGCCGGTGTTGTCGATGTTCCCGAGGTCGTTCACGTCCATCACGATCCCGTCGATCACGTAAAGCGGCGTGCTTCGCGACCACTCGTTGGCGATGCTCGTGTTACCGCGCAGCGTGACGATCCCTTTCGCCCCCGGCTCGCCGGTGATATTCAACACGTTTAGTCCGGCCACCTTCCCCTGTAGCGCCATCTCGACGCTCGGCACGGGGATGTTCTCCAGCACCTCGCCCCGGATGCTGGAGATGGCGGCCGTGGACTTCTCCCGCTGGATGGTCTGGTAGCCGATGACGACCGTCTCTGTTAGCTGCGTGACGTCCTCCTGGAGCACGACGTTGATCTCCGTCTTCCCTTGCACGGGGATCTCCTGGTTCTTGTACCCGATAAAGCTGAACACCAGGATGGCATCGTTGGAGACGTTTAACTCGTACTTCCCGTCGATGTCCGTCGCCTTGCCGGTGCTCCGGGCCGTCTTCACGTACACGTGCACTCCCGGCAGCGGTAACTTGTTCTCGTCCGTCACCGTCCCGGACATCCGGCGCGTCTCCTGCCCGATCGCGCTCCCCGGCATCAAACACGCCGCGAGGAGGATCGCGCGCGCCCAGCGCGCGAGGTGCCACCCTGTTCCTGTAAAGCCTGCAATCTTTTTCTTCATAAATTCCGCATTTTGGTTTTAAACTCGTGTTTCCCGACATGTGAGCTCTTTTTCACCTTGTCGCTTTACTCGCAAATTTATATTAATAAGTCTAAGAAGAATGCAAGGATCGTCCGTAAAAACGCGAGAATCGTACATAAAAATAGAAGGATCCCGCGCGGGGACGCGAGTTTCTTGCACCCGGGGGACGCGTCGACGGTATCCGGGAAGTTTATAACGGCGTTGCCGGGAGGGCGTGCTCGTCGCGCCACCGGGCGGGGCTGTCTCGAAAGGGATCGCGCCCGCGGGAGTAGACGCGGGCACCCTGTTTTTACCCCCTATCGACACGATCCTCTGCCTTTTTCCCGCGCCCGCGTCCCCGCTCTCGACCCGGACTGCCATTTTGTCGCTAAAAGCGCGGACGGCCGCGCTCGGAGCGCGGCCGTTGTCAGTAAAAGCGCGGACGTTGTCAGTAAAAGCGCGGACGACCGCGCTCCGGGCGAGGACGAGAGACTGGCAAGCGATATCCCGCGCCAACTCCCTGTTACGCGGCCTGGCGAGCAACGGCGTGTTGACGGAAAGCCAGAAAAACGCGATTAGCGCCGAAGCCCGTTTTTTAAGG
>JAISNC010000009.1 GCA_031276355.1 Odoribacteraceae bacterium | reverse complement strand
CATGAATTTTAGTTATTGGTTTTTATTTGATTGTTCACGCCGGCTTGATCGCTCGCGCCGGCTTTATAGTTTAACTTCATGTTTCATGTTTTATCGTTGTTACCGGTTACACTTTTTTTATCCTCCCGGGGGGAATTTTCCCCCTTCATATATTAATCGTATTTTTTCGAGAAAAAAGGGGCAACGAAACGGTTAAGATTAGGTTTAGAAATTATTAAGACAGGCACAATAAATTGATTATCACGATACAAACCATCTTAAAAATTTTCACTCGATCGTGTTCGACAGGATGTCAACTCGTCGAGGAGGTATTTCACGTCACCGCCGCGGGCACTCGTCCTCGGCGGGTATATCGCCCACGCCAGCAACTTCCAGACGGCCTACCTCGTGGGGGGCGGCCTAACACTCCTCTCCCTCCTCTTCTTCACCCTGAAGATTACACCTTACTTTAATAAGTACAAGTTGAGGTAGCGCACGGGGGTATAGATATATGTATCTAATTTTACTATATTTGTACCCGTTATCATGAATGAATTTAAAATACGACGAGATGATGCCCTCTTGCTATTTTTTATTTTCACAATACTGATATGTAACCACATAAAAAAAACGATACACATGGAAAATGGAATTAAACACCTCGTTACCTGCGCTGTAATAGCCTGTGTAGTGGCTTGCTCGCCCATGTCGAAAGAGGCATACCTCGAGAAGTACAACGCTTTTATATCAGAAATCTCCGAGCATCACGAGAGCTACGACGACGAAACGTGGGAAAAACAGAGCGAGAAATACGAAAAGTTTTCGGGCGAATGGTACGACCAGTTTAAAGAGGAACTCACCTTGAAGGACCAAATTACCGTGAAAGCCAACCAGGCAAAGTGGTACTATTACCGTAACCTAAACGAGGCGACTTCTACCATCAAGCACCTTTTAGATGCGCTTGATGTGAAAGGAATAAAAAAACAGATACAATATTATATCGACAATGATATGCAAAGCGACTTGCAAAAATTCTACGAAGACGCGAAAAAGGCTGGCAAGGATGCAGTAAAAGCGGTCACGGAAATTTTGAACGAACTGAACGTGAAAATGGAAAATATCGAAAAATGACACGGGAAACCAAGAAAACACTTGGCCTATTCGCGTTTGCACTCTCGGTCGCGTTTTTTGCGCTGGGCATGTATTTCCCATTGCTTTCCACTCATAAACAGATAGTTTTCAAATTCGGGTACGAAGAGATCACCGTTTTCGATTCCGTGCAACTGTTTTTCACCGAAAGAGAGTATTTTTTGGCAATTGTTATTTTGCTTTTCACCTTTATAATACCCGTTCTAAAATATGTTGAACTAACCATTAGAATTTCACGGGGTAAAACCTCCAAAACCCTGCAAAACCTGGACAAGTGGAACATGCTGGACGTGTTTTTGGTTGCTCTGTTGCTGGTGAATTTCAAAATACAGTCCAACATCATGGTAATGCAGTTAAAAATCGGCACGACTTTTATCGCCTTGGCAGTAATATTCAGAATATTGACAATTACATGTATCGCCAACGACAACAAACCAAAGAATCACAATGAAAATGGATGTTGTTGCGATGATAGAGTGGAGACATTTCAATGACGATCTGAATTACAAAG
Source organism: Odoribacteraceae bacterium (assembly GCA_031276355.1). Taxonomy (GTDB): domain Bacteria; phylum Bacteroidota; class Bacteroidia; order Bacteroidales; family Marinifilaceae; genus JAIRKS01. The sequence continues at coordinate 49,076 of JAISNC010000009.1, read as the reverse complement.
TGTTGCACGGCGAAAAAGAGGGGTTGGGATCCATCCGCATAAACGCCCCATACCGTATTGAGTTTAAAATAACCCACATGATTTCCGAAACGATTGTAACGATCTGGCTTACTATTTGCTCTTGGCTGCATATTATTTAAATATTCCATGTACCTTTACCCCACTAATCTTTACAACACATAACAATGACAGCAGAAGAGAAGAAAAGTTTGTTCGCCGCCTACCTGAACATGGCAAGACAAAACGCATATATCACCTTATTGCATATCAGTAAACTTACCGGCGGCGGGAGTGGCAATGAAGATGACTTAAGCCAAATGGCACCCGTGCAACGATTAATAAACCCGACAGCGTTACCGGAAGAGATAGAGCAGACCATACGACTCATGAACAAGCACTTTCCCTTCTTGAAACCCATGCGAGACCAGGAGAAAAAGCGACAGACGGCTACAAACACGGATCAGGCGATGCTGTACGCCACGCCCCGAATGTATTACGACATACTGACGAAAGTATTCAGTGAACTGAACAGCCAGCGCAATCAACAGACACACGTCCGGCATACCTCGGAGCCTTTCAATCGGGAGCTCATCAGCTACATGAAAAACTGTTTCGACGGAGCCGTGCGCACGGTCAAAGAGCGCTTTCGCTTACAGGATAAAGACACGGCCCACCTGAACCGATTCAAGGAAAAGCCGGGAGACGAGTACAACGGGCAAGGGAAGAAGAAAAAGGAGTACGAAGAAAATCCTGCTTTTCATTACAAGTTTGATGACTCAACAGGCAATATAACCGACAACGGGTTAGCATTTTTTATCTGTCTTTTCCTGGAGCGGAAATATGCCCACTTGTTGCTGTCGCAGCTTGCAGGCTTCAAGCGAAGCGGGCAAAAAGGAGTGGAGGAGAGTACACGAGCCACCAAAACCGTGTTTAGTATCTATAATATCCGTGTCCCGGCGCTCCGCATTGACAGCGAACATTCGGCCATGACGCTGGGTATTGACATGCTGAACGAGTTGAAGAGATGTCCGGCCGAGTTATTCGAGCATCTGGACGCGGAGACACAAGAGCATTTCAGGGTTATCCCCGATGAAACGGAGTCGGGAGAAGAGGTGGAACCTACTCTGTTGAAACGTCACGAGAATCGTTTCCCGCAATTGGCATTACAGTATATCGATCAACGGGAACTGTTTCCCAACATCCGCTTTCAAGTCGCACTGGGCAGCTATCGGCACACGTTTTACGCCAAGCAGGGCATCGATCAAAAAGAGCGGGTACGTATCCTGCAAAAAAGATTGCACGGGTTCGGTCGTCTGCAAGAGATTGAAAAGCTACGCAAGCAGGAGTGGGAGAAGCTGATCCGTCCTTTTGAGAATATAGAAAAAGACCGTATCGACACCTCGCCTTATATCACCGACGCATACACGCGCTACATGATATCGAATAATCGGGTAGGACTCTACTGGGACATTGGTACCTTTAAAAACACCGGAGATCGCCTACCCGAGTTGAAAGACGATGGTGCCACAAACCAAGCGCCCGTCTGCTGGTTGAGCATTTATGAGTTACCCGCCTTGGTATTCCACTCGCTGCTCTGCGAAAAAAAAGAGAAAACACAAAATATTATTCGCAAGTATGTTCAGCAGAATAGAAAGCTTTTTTGCGATCTTGCAGCGGGACAACTTCTCCCTTCTCCGGATGTTAGGCAAACGATCAAGAGACAATACGCGATCGAATTTTCACACCTCCCGGACGAACTACGCGATTATCTTTCCGGGAAGCCAAAGAACATGGAAGGGCGATTTGCTCAACTCGCTAAAGTGCGTATCTCTCGAATGACAGCAAGCACTCAAGGACGGAAACGCAAAATAGAAAAGGATTTAGAGACCATTCGCGATCACAAGAAAAACAAGGTCGGCAAAAGACGATACGTGGAGATCAAATCGGGTGTCCTGGCCGATTTTTTGGCCGAAGACCTGTTGCGGTTCCAACCCACGGGAGAGAAAGAGAAAAAAAAGGGGAGCGACAAACTTACCGGCATGAATTACCAGGCCTTGCAAGCGGTGCTGGCATATTACGGCGAGTACAAAACCGAAATGAGAAGAATCTTCGTGAGTAGTCGTCTGCTCGATTCGCCCATCGCCCACCCGTTCCTGGAGAAGGTGATGAAAACAACGCCCGACGACATTGTCGCTTTTTATCGCGCCTATTTAGAAGAACGAGAAAAATACCTGAATACATGCCTGCAAGAACAAGAGTACAAACACTACTACTTCCTGCACGCCGATCGGGATAAATGGCAACAACGCGATCGGGACTATTATGAAAAGCTCGCGAAGAAATACCTTGCCTTACCCATCGAATTGCCCCGCGGGCTGTTTAACGAAAGCATCCGTCAACTCCTGAACAAATTCCACGGAGACGCTCCGGGCATAAAAGACGCGCTGTCACGCGAACGTTGTAACACGGTCTACCTGATCCAAACCTATTTTAACGCCGTACTCGATGACGGGAAGCAAGCGTTGTACGATTTCTCCCGCGGCTACAAGTTGTTTGACGTACTGAACGACAAGGTACGAGGCAACAAGTTGCAACAAACGTTTTACACGACGGCTGATTTCGAGCAAAGAACTAAAAACATCAGTGAAGAAATAAACAGGTATATAGGAAATCAGTACCAAAAGGAGAAAAGACGATTACAGGGGAAACGGCTTTTCCGTGATTTAAAACAGTTAGAGGCGGAAAAGGATACCCAAGCCACTCACATTCGCGACAAGTTAACACGCCTGTGGAATGAGTTTGAACACAACGAGAAAATCCTGCGCCTGACACGCGTGCAGGACATGCTACTCTTCCTGATGGCCAAACGGCTGCTTATAGACGGGCAACTAACAGGGACAGAGATAAATATTGAAGAATATAAACTGAAGAATATCACACCGGGCAACCAACAGGACATTCTATCCATACAAACACCGTTGCGACTGTCGATAACATTGCCGGACGGTTCACGCCGGACGATCCGGCAAGCACAACTGAAATTGAAAAACTTCGGGAAACTCTATCGCCTTGTGCACGACAAGAGAGTAAAAACAGTATTATCGTATTTCCCGGATGAGGAGGTAGATTATCAAACGCTCGAGAAAGAACTGGAAGCGTATGACCGTTTACGGGTCTACGCGTTCAAGTTAATACACCGGTTCGAAAATCGGGTTATCAAAGAGAAAGAGATCCAGGGGACTTACCTCAATTTCGTGAATATTTTGCAACACTGTCCCGGGATGGAGCGTAACGACAAGCAACAGCTACAAATCATTCGCAACGCTTTTTGCCATAACTCCTACCCGGCGAGGAAAGAGAATATTTGCGACGTGGAGAGCAATGAGAGAATAGATGTAGAGTTTTGTCTTGACGAGGCTATACCTAACGTGGCACATGGTCTCCTGGAGAGGGTTGAAAAATTGATCGAGAAAAAAATATAACCAAATGAAAGAATTAGTAACCAGGTGTATAGACGAGGACATGCTTCCCGCCATAGTCGCAATCCTATCCGTGTTTATTTCTGGAATATTTGCCATGCGTCAGATCCAGAAGCAATATCAAAACACGATTAAACAGATGCGGGAAGAGACCGTCGTTTTGAAGCACCGAAAACGCCACGATCGGACGCTCGAGGCGTTGCAACGTTGCTGGGGACTGTTGGTTTACACTACCGACAACGAGAACGAGCAGGCAATAATCACCTACACGGTCGATAAAACGGAAGGGAAAAACGTGAAAACGTACTATTTCCACAAGTCAAACATCAACGACTTTATCGCCAACCTGCGTCGCTTTTTCTATACCGACGGGTGGGGGCTGTATTTATCGAAAGAGTTAAAAGAGTTGTTATTCAGTTATGAACGTATTATCTGGGGATTGAAATTGCCCGGAGAAACTTCTCCCGACGATACGCAACAAATTAGAAATGCCAAAGTTGCAGAAAAGCTCTTCGAGATACACCGGCAGCTGATAAACGTGATCAAACAGGATATGAAGAAGATATACGATGATTGATTTTATAGGGTAATACAACCTCGTGGTGAGATACTTATCCACGAAAGGTTGTAAAAGCCTTAATTTTGTAGGGTAAATACAACGAGTTAGAATTGGTAAATATTAAAAACAATGTTGTAAAAGCCTTAATTTTGTAGGGTAAATACAACCATGGCGAGTAAATTCTCCACGATCGACAAGTTGTAAAAGCCTTAATTTTGTAGGGTAAATACAACCCATATCTGGGGCGTTGTCGGGGGTGTTAGTTGTAAAAGCCTTAATTTTGTAGGGTAAATACAACACAGGCCGTTTTGAAACCACGATCCCGTCAGTTGTAAAAGCCTTAATTTTGTAGGGTAAATACAACCATCTTCCTCTTTATCATACATGATTTTAAGTTGTAAAAGCCTTAATTTTGTAGGGTAAATACAACTAATTTCGCGGCGTGGATCTCCACCCAGCCGTTGTAAAAGCCTTAATTTTGTAGGGTAAATACAACAGCGGTTGAGCCAACCGGCCTCGACGATAAGTTGTAAAAGCCTTAATTTTGTAGGGTAAATACAACTGTCCGGGAAGTTGAGCGAGGCCTGTTTCAGTTGTAAAAGCCTTAATTTTGTAGGGTAAATACAACTTACGTAGCTGCCTGTTGACTTTGTTCAACGTTGTAAAAGCCTTAATTTTGTAGGGTAAATACAACAGAGCCTGGGCTATAATAACCAGCTGCCCGGTTGTAAAAGCCTTAATTTTGTAGGGTAAATACAACAACGGAACACCGAGAAATGTATCACAACTCGTTGTAAAAGCCTTAATTTTGTAAGGTAATACAACTTGAGAGCGGGGAGGAGGAGACGGGAAAACAGGGAACGGACATAAACATGTCATTAAACACCCTCCAAGCTAAACCGTACTAATCCCCCCCTTATTCTCACGGAAGCGTCCCAAACACTTCCCCGTTTCCGGAAAAATCGTTACCTTTATGCCGCGAAAAAAACGTTGGTAGCGAACATGGAAAACCCCTTTGACAACAACACCCTTCCCGACGGCGGCTCGAAAGAGGAGATCGTCGGGTGGCTCCGTGCCCGGGGAGAGGAACGGGCGTGGCTCTTTGCCCAGGCCGCCAGGATCAAACGGGAACACGTCGGGAACAGCGTCTACCTCCGCGGGCTGGTGGAATACTCCAACCGGTGCGCGAAAAACTGCTACTACTGCGGGATACGGCGCAGCAACCCGCGCGTCCGCCGTTACACGATGACCGACGCAGAGGTGATTGAAGCCGCGCGCTACGCGTGCCGCGCGGGATACGCCTCCCTCGTGATTCAAGGAGGAGAGCTATCCTCGACACGGCGCGCCCGCGAGATCACCCGCCTGCTGGAGAAGATCGGGGCAGCCACCGGCAACAGCCTCGGGATCACCCTCTCCCTCGGCGAACAACCACGCGAGACACTACGCGCGTGGAAAGAGGCCGGGGCGCGCCGCTACCTGCTGCGCGTGGAGACCTCCAATCCCGCGCTCTACGCGAAGATACACCCTAACGATGCCCGTCACGACTTCCAAAAACGCCTCGATACCCTGCGGCACCTCCGGGAACTCGGCTACCAGGTAGGCACGGGATGCATGATCGGTCTCCCCTTCCAGACCCTCGACGACCTCGCCGGCGACCTCCTCTTCTTCAAAGAGATTGACGCGGACATGGTGGGCATGGGCCCCTACGTTGAACACGAGGAGACCCCCCTCTACCGCCACCGGGAGCTGCTTCTCCCGCCGGCCACCCGCCTTGATCTCGCGCTCAAGATGATCGCCATCTTACGCGTCCTGATGCCAGACATCAACATCGTCGCCACCACCGCCATGCAAGCCCTCGATAAGATCGGGCGGGAGAAAGCCCTGAAAGCCGGGGCCAACATCATCATGCCCAACATCACCCCCGTGAAATACCGCGCCGACTACCTGCTCTACGAGAACAAACCCTGCATCGACGAGGAGGCCGAGCAGTGCAAGGAGTGCCTCGACATGCGCGTCCGCCTCGCCGGGGACGAGATCCGGTACGGGGAGTGGGGCGACTCCCGGCACTTCGCGCGCCGGACGGTTGAAAAAACAGGCGACGAACACGCGGGAAACGATCAAAAACACCTAATTTTACACGCGCTAAACACGTAACAATAATCCCATGATAGAAGCATTAAAACAACGAGTTATAGAGAAGAGAGGAGAGATATCCCGCGAGGAGGCCCTCGCGCTATCGCACGTGCCCGACAAAGAGGCACTGTACGCGGCGGCAGACGAGATACGGGCGACGTTTCGCGGGAACGAGATAGACACCTGCTCGATCGTCAACGCCCGCTCCGGGAGATGCGGCGAGGACTGCAAGTGGTGCGCGCAATCCGCCTTCCACGCTACCGGCATCGCCACCTACCCCGTGAAATCCGGCGAGGAGGTGCTCGCCGTCGCCCGGGAAAACGACAGCCACAACGTACAACGCTTCTCGCTCGTCACCAGCGGGCGACGCGTCAACAAGAACGAGATGACCGCCTTTTGCGACATGTACCGCGATATCAAAGAGAAAACCAAGCTCAAGCTCTGCGCCTCGATGGGGTTGCTCGGGCGCGAGGAGTTGCTCATGCTCAAGGAGGCGGGGGTCGTCCGTTACGAGTGTAATTTAGAGACCGCCGCCTCCTTCTTCCCGGCGCTCTGCTCCACGCACACCACCGAGGAGAAGAAACGCACCCTCCGCCTCGCCAAAGAGGTCGGGCTGGAGATCTGCTCCGGCGGCATCATCGGCATGGGCGAGAGCATGGAACAACGCGTGGAACTCGCCCTCGAGTTGCGGGAACTCGACGTGAAGTCCGTCCCGATCAACCTGCTCGACCCCGTGAAGGGCACCGCGCTGGAGCATCGCCCGCCGCTCGACGAAGAGGAGATCCTCACGACCATCGCCCTCTTCCGCTTCATCCTCCCGGATGCCTTCATCCGCTTCGCGGGGGGACGCCGCCGGATGTCCCCGGAGTTGCAACACCGGGCGCTGCGCGCGGGCATCAACGCGTCGCTCGTCGGGGGACTGCTGACGACGGCCGGGACAAACGTCGCCGAGGATTACGCGTTGTTCGCCAAGGCCGGTTACGCCTGTTGCGATGAATCCCGTTAGTATTTTCGTAAACTTCTAATACCTGTAAAACATGAGCGAATCGAATGTAGACAAATTGAAAGCCCTGCAACTCACGATCGACAAGATCGAGAAAGCGTTCGGCAAGGGAAGCGTGATGAAATTAGGTGAAAATCACGTGGAAAACGTGCCCGCCATCCCGACCGGCTCCATCGCTCTTGACCGGGCAATGGGCGTGGGCGGTTACCCCCGCGGGCGGGTGATCGAGATCTTCGGCCCGGAATCCTCCGGGAAGACCACCCTCGCGATCCACGCCATCGCCGAGGCCCAGAAGCTGGGAGGCATCGCGGCGATCATCGATGCCGAACACGCCTTCGACCGCACCTACGCCGAAAAATTGGGCGTGGACGTGAACAACCTCTTCATCTCCCAGCCCGACAACGGCGAGCAAGCGCTGGAGATCACGGAACAACTGATCCGCTCCGCCGCCATCGACGTGATCGTGATCGACTCCGTGGCAGCCCTCACCCCCAAGGCGGAGATCGAGGGCGAGATGGGGGACAGCGTCATGGGATTGCAGGCGCGCCTCATGTCGCAGGCCCTTCGCAAACTCACCGGCACGATCAGCAAGACAAACACCTGCTGCATCTTCATCAACCAGCTACGCGACAAGATCGGAGTCATGTTCGGCAACCCGGAGACAACCACCGGGGGAAATGCCTTGAAATTCTACGCCTCCGTGCGTCTCGACATCCGCAGGATCGGGCAAATCAAGGACGGGGAGGAGATCCTCGGCAATCATACCCGCGTGAAGGTGGTGAAAAACAAGGTAGCCCCCCCCTTCAAGAAGGCGGAGTTCGACATCATGTACGGGGAGGGCATCTCCCAGTCGGGAGAGATCGTCGACCTGGGCGTGGAACTCAACGTGATCAAGAAAAGCGGGAGCTGGTTCTCTTACGGCGAAACGCGGTTAGGCCAAGGACGCGAAACCGTCAAGCAATTGGTGATAGATAACCCCGAACTGGCCGAAGAGCTGAAACAAAAAATCGTCGCCGCTTTCGAGGAGAACGAAAAAAACGTCAAATCTTAACCCGCGGCACGCATGAAACAACAATTATGCACGGCCCTGGTGCTCCTGTCGGTCGCGGCTTGTGAAGACGGGAATCCCGCCGGGGAGACGAAACCCGGCTACCGGACGCCGGACGCGAAACTCGCCTCCGACATCATGACGCCGGAGGTGCTGTGGTCCTTCGGGCGGCTGGGCGGCTTTAAATTATCCCCCGACAAGCGCGCCGTGCTCTACCCCGTCACCTACTTCCACAAGGAAGAGAACCGCTCGTACACCGACCTCTACCTCCTCCACCTCGCCGACGGGAAAATCACCCGCCTCACCGACACCGACTACAACGAGGCCGCGCCCGACTGGACGCCCGACGGCAAAGTCGCTTTCCTCTCCGGGAAATCCGGCTCTACCCAGTTGTGGGAGATGAACGCCGATGGCTCCGGGCTTACGCGCGTCACGGACGTGGAAGGGGGCATCGAAGGCTTCCTCTACTCGCCCGACCGCTCCAGGTTACTCTACTTGAAAGAGGTGAAGCTCGAACAGGATATTCACGACCTGCACCCCGACCTCCCCAAGGCCAACGCCCGCCTGATCGAGGGGCAGTTCTACCGCCACTGGGATCACTGGGTGGAGGGCTACACGCACCCCTTCATCGCTGACTACGCGCCCGGTCGCGCCGTCACCGGCGGCCTCGACATCATGGCCGGGGAAAAATGGGAATCTCCCGTGCGCCCCTTCGGCGGGACGGAACAGATCACCTGGACGACCGACGGGAAAGGCATCATCTACACCGCCCGGAAAAAGGAGGGCATCGCCTACGCCCGCTCGACCAACACCGACCTCTACCTGTACGACATCGCCTCCGGCACCACGCGTAACCTGACCGACGGGATGATGGGCTACGACAATCACCCCGCCCTCTCGCCCGACGGCTCCCTGCTGGCGTGGGAAAGCATGGAACGGGACGGATACGAGGCCGACAAGATCCGCCTCTTCGTCATGAACCTGCAGACCGGCGAAAAGAAGGATTACACCCGCGCGTTCGACCAGCACGCGGAGGGAGTCGCGTGGGCGGACAACAACACGATCTACTTTATCTCCGACCACCACGCCACCGACGAGATCTACCGCCTGACGCTGGACGACGGCATCATCACCCGGCTCACGGACGGGGTACATAACTACACGAGCGTCATCCCCGCCGACGGTTGCCTGCTGGCGAGCCGCGTCTCGATGAGCAAGCCGGCAGAGATATACCGGGTGAACAGCGCCACCGGCGAGGCGGAAGAGCTGTCGTTCATCAACAAGGCGCTCCTCGACCAGCTAACCTTCGGGAAGGTAGAATCCCGGTGGATCAAGACCACGGACAACAAGCAGATGCTGACGTGGATCATCTACCCCCCGCGCTTCGATCCCGCCAAGCGCTACCCCGCCCTCCTCTACTGCGAGGGTGGCCCGCAGAGCACGGTGAGCCAGTTCTGGAGCTACCGCTGGAACTTCCAGATGATGGCCGCCAACGGCTACATCATCGTGGCGCCCAACCGCCGCGGCCTGCCGGGATTCGGGCAGGAGTGGCTGGAACAGATCAGCGGCGACTACTCCGGGCAAAACATCCGCGACTACCTCTCGGCCATCGACGCGGTGAAGCAAGAGCCGTACGTGAACGAGGAGCGCCTGGGCTGCATCGGGGCCTCCTACGGCGGCTACTCCGTCTTCTACCTCGCCGGGCACCACGAGAAACGCTTCAAGGCCTTCATCGCGCATTGCGGCATCTACAACTTCGAGATGCAGTACGCGACCACCGAGGAGATGTGGTTCGCCGACTGGGACCTGGGCGGTGCCCCCTGGGAGAAGAACAACCCGGTGGCCCGGCGATCGTTTGACAACTCCCCCCACCGCTTTGCCGGGAACTGGGACACGCCCATCCTCGTCATCCACGGGCAGCGAGATTTCCGCATCGACGCCTCGCAGGGGATGGCGGCCTTCAACACCGCCCGCCTGCGCGGCATCCCGGCGCAATACCTCTACTTCCCGGAAGAGAGCCACTGGGTGCTCGGCTGCCAGAACGGGATCCTCTGGCAACGCACCTTCGCCGCGTGGCTGGACCGGTGGCTAAAAGAGTGACGCCCGCGTCCGGGCACGACAGGAGAAAGGAGCGGCCTCGAAAGGGGGTGCTCCCCTGCATGGAAGGGAGCATGTCATGCGAAATCGAAATCGTATTTATGATACGCGATAACTCGGCCGTCGAGTCGTTTGTAAACGAGAACCTAAACACATTTCCTGCCGGGATCATTTTAGGCCCAAGGCAACGTGGAAAATCCACTTTGGCGAAAATGCTCTTCCAAAACCCGGGCACTCCCTGCCGGCCACCCGGCCGGGACTCCCCCCGGGCGACGCGACCGGCACGCTCTACTTGTCCTGCCACGTGAAATAGCCCGGGAAGAGCGCCCGCGCCTCCACCGGGCGGTCGAAAAGCGCGTAGACGGCCGACCCGCTGCCGGTCATCGAGGCGTACAGCGCGCCCGCCGCCATCAACCGCTCCTTGATCTCCCGCGCCTCCGGCAATAGCGACGCGACGGCCTCCTCGAAACAGTTCACCACCCCCTCCCACCGTTCCGCGGGCAAGCGCGTCAGGCACGATAGATCCACGCCGGCCGGGGCCGGCCGCGCCCCCCGGTAGGCCTCCGCCGTGGAGATCCCCCGGTCGGGCTTGACCACGACAACGCGGTAACGCTCTAACGAGAGCGCGAGCGGTACCATCACCTCGCCCCTCCCCCGCGCGATCACGGGGCGGTTGTAAATAAAAAACGGACAATCGCTCCCCAGCCGCGCGGCGTACCCCGACAGGCGATCGTCGTCCAGGCCCAGGCCACACAGCTCGTTCAAGCCCCTCAACGCGAAGGCCGCGTCGGAAGATCCCCCCCCCAGGCCCGCCCCCGGGGGGATCATCTTGTGCAAGTGAACGCGCGCGGAAGGGAGATCGAACGCGCGCGCCAGCAGGCGATAGGCCCGGACGACGAGGTTATCCCGCGCCTCCCCCGCGTCTTCCCCCGTGCAACGGAAAAAACACTCGCCCCGTCCCCCCGGGACGAGGTTGATCTCCAGGATATCGCTCAAGGCAACGGGATAGAACACGGTCTCGATATCGTGAAAACCGTCGGGCCGCTTTCCCGTGACGAAAAGCCCTATGTTAATCTTGGCGTTAGGATATAAAATCACGCGCGTTACATGTTTAAGAGGGTCAACCATCTTTCAGGCACGCGAATATAGGAGATAAAAAGGATTTCCCCGATTTAAACGATATATTTGTCCCCGTTTTTAAATCATCCGACCATGTGGGAACTATTACAAGAGTGGGACAAGTCGCTTTTCCTGTTTCTGAACGGGCAGCACGCCCCGTACTGGGATCATTTCGCGCGTATCTTCACGAGCAAGACGGCGTGGGGGGTCATGTACGCCTCGATTCTCTACGTCTTGGGCAAGAATCTCGACTGGAAGATGGTCATCGTCACCACCCTCGCCTTCGTGCTGGTCATCGTGGTGGCCGACCAGCTCGCCAGCTCGGTGTTGCGGCCACTCTTCGCCCGGCCGCGTCCCTCGCGCGCGCCGGGGATCATGGATACCGTGCACCTGATCGACGGGCGGCGCGGCGGCGCGTTCGGCTTCCCGTCGGCCCACGCCGCCAACACCGCGGCGCTCACCGCCTTTATCATCTTGCTCTTCCGGCACCGGTGCCTCTCCGCGTTCTTTATCGCCTGGACGCTGGTCACCTGCTACACCCGCGTCTACGTCGGCGTGCACTACCCCGGCGACGTGCTCTTCGGCATCCTCGTGGGGGGCCTCGCCGGGTGCGCCGTTCACGGGGCCTATCGCCTCGGCCTTGCCCGCCTCTCCCTCGCCCCCGCCGGGAAGATGAAGCACCTTCCCGTCATCATCAACACCGGCTTGCTCACGACGGTCATCATCGCTCTATACAGCCTCTTTTAACGCGCGATGGGAACGAGAAACGCCACCCTGTCGGCCCACGTCATGGCCCTCGCGACGGTGTTCGTCTGGGGCATCACGTTCGTCTCCACGAAGGTCGTGCTCGAGCGCGGGGTGACGCCCGCGGAGATCATGCTCTACCGTTTCCTGGTCGCCTACCTGCTGATCTTGCCCCTCACCTTTCGCCGGGCTCGGGCGGAAAACGCGCGCGACGAGTTACTATTCGTGGCCCTGGGGGTCAGCGGCGGGTCGTTCTATTTCATCGCGGAAAACGTGGCGCTCCAGCACACGCTGGCGGCCAACGTCTCCGTCCTCGTCTGCACGGCGCCGCTATTCACCGCCATCCTCTCCCGCGTGTTCCTGCGCGAGCGCCTGGCGCGGGCGTACTGGTGGGGATCGGGCGTCGCGTTAGCGGGCGTCGCGGTCGTGGTCTTCAACGGTCGCTTCGTGCTGCGGCTCGACCCGGCCGGCGATCTCTTGAGTCTCGCCGCGGCCCTCTCGTGGGGCTTCTACACGATCATCCTTCGTCTCCTCGACGGTCGTTACTCCACCCTTTTCATCACGCGCAAGGTCTTTTTCTATGGCTTGATCACGCTGCTTCCCGTTTTTCATTTCGCGCCGGCGCGGGCGGGTGGCGCCCTTCTTCTCTCGGCCCCCGTGCTCTGGAACCTGCTCTTCCTCGGCGTTCTCGCCTCTTTCATCTGTTACGTTCTCTGGAACCGCGCCATCAAGCGATTAGGCGCCGTCCGCGCCAGCAATTACATCTACATCAATCCCGTCATCACGCTCGTCGCCTCGGCCGTCGTCCTCTCCGAGCGGATCACGCCCCTCGCCCTCGCCGGCACGCTCCTCATCCTCGGGGGAATATACCTGACCGGGAAGCGTCGCCGCGGGCCCCCGTGATCTCGTCCCGCGCGCGGGCCCGGTCGCTTTCTCCCGCGTACCGTTACCCCGATTCGAGGGCGCTCGTCCACGCGGGGAAACGATTTTATCACTACCTTTACCCGCGAATCAAAAAAAAGCGCGCATGTTTGTTTTTTTATACACCGCCGGTGTCGCGTGTTACCACGCGGCGATACGGTTGATCTCGCCCTTCCACGCGAAGGCCGCGGCGTGGCTCGAGGGAAGGCGGGGGCTTTGGGAAAAGATCGAGCGGTTTGAACGGGGAGAGGGGAAGGTGGCCTGGGTGCACGTGGCCTCGCTGGGGGAGTTCGAGCAGGGACGCCCGCTGGTGGAGATGATCCGGGAGAGGCTCCCGGGCACGCGCGTCGTGTTGACCTTCTTCTCCCCGTCGGGCCACGAGGCGTGCAAGCGGTACGGGGGCGCGGACGCGGTGTTTTATCTCCCCCCGGAATCGCCCGGGAACGCCCGTCGCTTCGTTCACCTCGTTCGCCCCGACGCGGCCATCTTCGTGAAATACGAGTTCTGGTACCACTACCTGCACGCCCTGCACGTGGCGCGCGTGCCGACCTACTTGATCTCGGCACGCTTTCGCCCGGGGCAGCCCTTCTTCCGGCCGTGGGGCGTGTTGCACCGCCGGATGCTGGCCCTGTTCACGGGCATCCGCGTGCAGGAGGAGGAGTCGGCGCGCCTGCTGCGCTCCGTGGGCATCTCCCGCGTGGAGGTGACGGGGGACACCCGTTTCGACCGGGTGCTCGCGATCGCCGGGCAAGCGCGCCCCGTCGAGCGGGTGGAGCGCCTCCGGGGGGAGGGGCCGTTGATCGTGTGCGGGAGCACGTGGCCGGCCGACGAGGAGATCATATGCCGCTACATGCGCGGGCGCGGGCGGGGGTGTCGATGGGTGATCGTCCCCCACGAGGTCGGGGAGGCGCGGGCGCGCGCGCTGGTCGAGCGTTGCGGGGAGGGGACGGGGCGCCTCTCCGGTGACGCGCTGGAGGAGTCGACGTGCCGCGTGCTCGTGGTCGACCGCGTCGGCTTGCTCTCGTCGATCTACCGGTACGCGACGGTGGCGTACGTCGGCGGGGGATTCGGGCGCGGGATCCATAACACGCTGGAGGCGGCGGTGTACGGGATACCGGTGGTGTTCGGCCCCGCGTACCGGAAGTTCGGGGAGGCGGTCGAGCTGGTGCGACGCGGGGGCGGGTTCTCGATACGCGACGCGGAAGGGTTCGCGGCGCTGATGGAGTCGCTGCTCTCTCGCCCGGGGCGGATCGCCCGGGCGGGACAACGGGCCAAGGCCCTCGTCGAGGAGGGGGCGGGCGCCACGGAAAAGACGTTTAACATGATCCGGGGCGATCTATCCTGACGCGCGAGCGGGGATTTTCTTCCCTTTTACCCGGGATTCCTCGCCCGGAGCGCGGTCATCCTCGCTTTTACTGACACCGTCCTCGCTCGGAGCGAGGATGTCCTCGCTCGGAGCGAGGATGTCCTCGCTCGGAGCGAGGATGTCCTCGCTCGGAGTGAAGATGTCCTCGCTCGGAGCGAGGATGTCCTCGCTTTTTGCGACAACGACCGCGCTTTTAGCGACAAAATGGCAGTCCGGGTCGAGAGCGGGGACGCGGGCGCGGGAAAAAAGGCAGAGGATCGTGCCGGTAGGGGGAAAAACGGGGTGCCCGCGTCTACTCCCGCGGGCGCGATCCCTTTCGAGACAGCCTGCTGCCCGGCACCGTTATAACCCGGGGGATTTTTCCTCTTGCCCGTTTAACCAGGCGGCGATCGTGTCGATGATATCCTCCCGGACGATACTCTCGAACGAGTTGACGCGACACGCGTGATTGGCATCGGCCTTCACGAATTTCTTGCACTTGTCGTTATTTTTCAGGTCGACGGCGGTGGCCGACCAGGGGTCCTGCCCGCCGTAGATGAAGAGCATCTTCTCGGCGTCGGACTGCAGCCAGCGATTGATACGCCTCATCTGCTCCTCGTTGAAGGGGGGGATCTCCTCGCCTTCCGGCAGGGTAAAGCGGAAGTCGATCTGCTGCCGGTCGGGCTCGTTCTTGAAATAGGCGCGGAAGGGGGTAAGGTCATACGCGTACATCCCGATCTCCGTGAAGGCGGCGTAGTAGAAAGGCTGAAAGGCGAGGATCCCCCGGTCGGAAAAGAAATCCGGGGAGGAGACCCCCACGAGGTAACGGAATAACTCCCCGGTCTCCTCCAGCTCCACCTCGGGGATCTTCCCCACGTTGCCGCCCCACTGCCAGAAAGCGAAAGGGTACTCCAGGATAATCAACTTCAAGGCCCGCTCGCTGCCCCCCGCCCGCTCGAAGGTGAAGCCGTTATCCGCGGCCAGCTCCTCCAGCAACGGGAGCATCCGGTCGAGCCGCTTGAAGCAAGCCTCCTGGAAGCGGAAAATCTGGATGGCCGTCTCCTGCCCGCCGCTCCCCACGAGGCTATACTTGTTGCGTTGTCCCGGGGTGTTCCCCAGCCGGGCGAGGAACTTCCCGAGGCGGGGGTCCACGCGGGCGAGGTTAAAAGGCGCCACGTAAGGGAGGCTCGCCTCCACGTCCCGCGGGTAGAAATAGCGGTGAAAGATCGTCGCCTGCCCCCCCTTGCTGATGCCGGTGGAGATCCAGCGGGTGCCGGGGTATACCTCCCGCCTGAGCGCTTGAATGATCTCGTGGTGGTCGGCGGCGGCCAGCGCTATCGTCAGGCTCTTCCAGGGGATGCCGGTCGCGGGGACGCTGGTGCCGAAAAAGCGGTGCTCGATCGTCACCTGGTTGGTCGTGAAAAGACTCGACAACTCGCTCTCGAGCAAGGTGCCGCCGCCATACCCCTCGAGCACGGCCACGACGGGCGCGTGAAAATCGCGGTGGCCGATCGTGACGCGTTGCCGGAACGTCCCCCGTTCCGGTCTCTCGTGATCCACGCGTTGCTCGTAGTCGAACGCGTAGGCCTCCGCGTAGGGAGCGGCGGGCACGGGCTGGATGTTACTGATTGCCTTCACCCGTTGCAAGCGCTCGAGCAAGGGAGACGCGGCGGACGACGTCCCCGCGACCGACAAGAAGAGGATGATAAGAGAGTGCACGTGTTTCATGTCCATGGCGTATTATATTTCAGGCGCGCAAGGTATATATTTTTTCGTTTCCCCGCGCCCCTTTTATGATTATCTTCGCGGCACAGAGAATGCCATGACACGTTATTTCCAACAACACCTCCCGCACTACAAGGACACCCTCCGCCTGGGCCTCCCCATCGTCCTGGGGCAGGTGGGCATCGTCGCCGTCGGTTTCGCGGACAGCATCATGGTCGGTCGCCACGCCACGAGCGACCTGGCGGCCGCCTCGTTCGTCAACAGCCTGTTCAACCTCCCGGTGCTCTTCGGGATCGGCTTCTCCTACGGCCTGACGCCGTTGGTGGGCCGTCTCTTCGGGAGCGGGGAGACGGCGCGCGCCGGGGGGGTGCTGCGCGATAGCCTGGTCGCGAACGGGATCGTGGGCGTGGCGCTCTCGCTGTTGATGGGCATCGTCTATCTACACGTGCACGAGATGGGACAGCCGGCGGGACTACTACCGCTCGTCCGCCCCTATTTCCTGCTCCAGCTGGCGTCGTTGATCTTCATGATGGGTTTCAACGCCTTCAAGCAATTCTCGGACGGGATCCGCGACACGGTGACGCCGATGTGGATCATGCTCGGGGGCAACGCGTTGAACGTGCTCGGGAACCTCGTGTTGATCTACGGGCACGCGGGTATTCCCGCCCTGGGCCTCACGGGAGCGGGCATCGCGACGCTGTCGTCACGCGTGGCGGTGCTCGTGGCCTTCGTGATCGTTTTCTACCGCCGCGGGCGCTACCGTCCTTACCGGGAGGCCTTCCGCGCCCGCTCGCCCGGGAGATCGAGCTTCCGGGTACTGGGCAAGACGGGCGCGATGATCGGCGCGCAGATGGGCATGGAGACGGCGCTTTTCAGCCTCACGGGGGTGATGGTCGGCTGGCTGGGGGCGGTGGAACTGGCGGCCCACCAGGTGGTCGTGACCTTGTCGATGCTCGGCTTCATGATCTACTACGGCGTGGGCGCCGCGGTCTCGGTGCGGGTAAGCCACTTCCTGGGGCGCGGCGACGTCCGGGGGGCGCGGCGGGCGACGCGGGCCGGGTTCCACTTGATCTTGACGCTGGCGCTGGTCGTCGCGCTCTTCTTCCTGGCGAGCCGGGAGTGGATCGGCTACCTGTTCACGGGAACGGCGGAGGTGGTGGCCCGGGTAAGCACCCTAACCATCATCATGGCGATCTACCAGTTCGGCGACGGGCTACAGATCGTATACGCCAACTCGCTGCGGGGGATCTCGGACGTGACCCCGATGGCGCTACTCTCGTTCGTCGGGTATTTCCTGGTAGCGCTCCCCGTGGCGTACCTCGCGGGATTCACGTTCGGCGGCGGGCTGGTGGGCATCTGGATCGCGTACCCCGTGGGGCTGACCGGCGCGGGGTTGATGTTCCGGGCGCGCTATCTCCGGAGCCTGCGCCGCCTCGCGCCCGGCCCATAACCCCCGTGTACCATTATCGTTTAAAGACGACGTGGGCGGGAACCACCCCCGCGGGACGCTCGTCAAGTTTTCGGCCACCGGGGGAGAAACGGAAAATCTTCCCGCCGACGTCGTACGTGCGGGCATCGGTAACATAGATATCCCCGGTAAGAGGATGAACGGCGATACCGTACGGGGCCATGATCTCGCCCTCGCTACCGTCGGTGATAAAACTGCCGGCGAGCGGCGTTCTCGTGCGGGTATCCATTTTATAGTAGCCATGGACGGTGGTGGCGGTCTCGGAGGAGTATCTCATGCCAAGGATATAGGCGGTGTCACCCGCGATCGCGAGGCGAGACACGGGGATGTCAATGGAATCGATCACTCGCGCGCGCGCGATCTCCACCACGAAGAGCCGCGGGGGGATGGTGTCGTAGTCGCCGCGGGAGCTAACATACAGGTTGCCGCGGCCGTCCGGCTGGACGAGGTGGAGGTTGATGGCCACGGGGATCTCCTGGTCACGGGTGAAACGATCGAGAGAGATCACGGATAGCGTGCGTTCGTAGTCACCGGACGAGAGGCCCCCGGAGTTCGCCACGTAGAGATTGCCGGCCGCGACGACGAGCTCCTCGGGTTGTCGCCCGACCTCCACGCGGCGAGTGATCTCGCGGGTGGCAGTGTCAATCTCGACGACAACCCCGTGCCCGGGGGTGGTCGCCCCGCCATAGGCACTAACATACGCGTGGCCACCGGCGAAGGTGATGTAACGGGGTTGCTCGATGGAGAGCGTCTTGAGGCGCATACCGGTGGAGGCATCGAGTACCTCCACCTTGTCTGAACCGTTGATAACAAGGTAGAGTTTCCTCCCGTAGATACCGATATCGTTCCCCAACTCCCCCAGTCCCAGCACCGCTTCCGGGTTGACCTGCTTGAAGATCTCCCGGGCATATTCGCCAGTGGTCGTGCTCCAGAAGTCGAGGGTGGCGTTGTTGGCGTGCCAGGCGCCCTCGTTGAGGATGAAGAGGCCTTCGCCGGCAACGAACGGCAACGGTTTCCCCGGGGCTTCCTCCTCGTGACAGGCGGCGAGGGCAATGGCGAACAAGGTGACGAGCACGGGTACACTCCCGCGCGGGCTTCTTTTTTTGGTTGTTTGTTTCATCTTCGTGATATTTTAACTGTTTATTGATAAGGTGACGCGGCAAGAGCGCCCCGGCATGGGGTAGTTGCGCACCACGTCGTAATAGTGATTCAGGAGGTTATTGATCTCGACGTTGACGCGGAAGGGGATATCGCGCCACACGCGGCGGTAGCCGATGGAGAGGTCGTGGGTATACCAGGGCGGCTCGCGGCTCTCCGGGGTGTTGTCGCGCTGGAAAAAGCGATCGCCGGTATAGATAAAGCAATAGTGGAGGTGCCACGCGCGCCACGCGCAAGCGGCGGTGAGCGTGCCGGCATGCGCCGGGGAATAAGGGAGGCGGGCGCCGCGGGTGTCCCCGGGGGTGAGATCGATGGCCCGTTGCCACGTGTAGGTGAGGCCGAGGCGCACGGAGGCGTGCTCGTTCCAGGCGAGCACGGCGCGGGCGTTCACCTCGCTCCCCGTGATGGCCACCTCGCCGAGGTTAATCATCGTCCAGCGCTCGATATTACCGGCGGGGAAGGCGATGATTTTATCTTTCACGCGGTTGTAGAACGCGTCTCCCTGCACGGCGACAGTGGAGAGAAGACCCGCGTACGCTTTCTCCCAGGCGACCCCCACGTCGCGCTGGACGGTAAACTCGGGACGGAGCGTGGCGGGGGTCAAGGGGGTATAGTAAAGGTCGTTGAAGGTGGGGACACGGAACGACCTCTTGTAAAAGGCCCGCACGCGAAAGGTTCTTGCATCGAAAGGTTGCCAAGAGAGAGAGAGAACGGGGCAGAGGACGCGCTGGTCGTCCCGCGGCTTACCGCTCTTTACCCGCTCGTCAACGAGGCAACCGAGGAGGTTGGCCTGCACGGAAAGGCGTTCGCGGGTTGCCTGCACGGAGAGGGCACCCCACGCGGAGTGGCGGGAAGGAAAGGGGAAGTCGCGGGCATCGGAGGAGAGCACGTCACGGGCGAGGTCGACGGCGAGCGACAGCTCGCACCAGGGGGCAAGAAGAAGGGCGTGCGCGGCGGAGAGGTAGAACTGGCCCTGGCGACACGTGTTGACAAGACCGCCCTCGACGAGGTACGCGGGGTCGGTGTAGCGGGAGTAGTCCCGATTGTACTTCGCGTTGATCAGAAGGCGGTGTCGATCGCCCCACCTCGAGCGGAAGGAGGCGTGGAAGAAGGTGGAACGGTCGGCCTGCCGCTGCTCGTTGCTGAATCGCCCGGCGAGGACGGGGCCGGGGAGACCGCGCTCGGAGGAGTAGTGGTAGCCTTTCAAGGAGAGGAGGGTGCGGTCAGAGAGGGGCAGGTGCAGAGATAGCTCGGCACGGGCCGTGACGATGTCGCC
The DNA here is from genome assembly GCA_031276355.1 of Odoribacteraceae bacterium. Lineage (GTDB taxonomy): Bacteria > Bacteroidota > Bacteroidia > Bacteroidales > Marinifilaceae > JAIRKS01. The sequence goes on along the minus strand of JAISNC010000009.1, from coordinate 29,001 downwards.
ATTCTGGCGCACGATGGTAGTGTCGTAAACGCCGTTGGTATAGCGACATTTGTACTTGCCGTCGGCCCGGAGGTAGGCGAGGGAGGCCGAGAGGGTAGCCCCGCGAGACAGGCCCTGGTGCCACGAGAGAGAGGGATTTAATAGTCCAAAGGAACCCGCGCGGGCGGTGACGGTGACGTGCCGGGTGGTACCCGGCTCAAGGCGCGGCGTTTTACTCCTGAGCAGGAGAACGCTGGAGGCGAAGAATCCCCGCGCGGGCTGGAGGAGGGTGGGGCGCTGGGCGTTGTAGAGTTCGATGGCCTCCAGGTTATCGAGGGAGTACCTGCCGAGGTCTACCTGCCCGCCGCGGGCGTCGCTGACGGGCATACCGTCGAGGAAGAGAGCGACGTGAGCACCGCCGAGGTCGCGGACGTTGATGGTCTTGAGACCACCGATACCGCCGTAATCCTTGAGTTGTACGCCGGAGAAGTAACGAGCGGCATCGGCCACGGAGAAACTGTTGAGCTGTTCGAGACGCTCGCCGGACAGGATCTGCGAAGGGACGGGGGAAGTGATATCGAAGCCGGTGGCCTTGCCCACGACCACGATCTCCTCAAGCCCGCGCGCGGGCCGAAGCGTGTCGGGATCGGCCGCCCGGGCCGGGAAGAGGGCAAGGAGGAAAACGGGCAGCACGAGATGAAGGGAATAACAACTCATGTGTCAGCGATTTAGCGTGTTTTCCCTGGCAGGTCTTTTCGAGAGATCTCCCGTTGTCAAGGGGGTGTGTTCACTTACATCCCTATTTGTAGCTCCTAACACTCGTTTTGTCATCTTACTCTTTTTTCATCGTTTATGCCTAACTCTCGCTTCATGTGCTTACAAGCGGTTTCCCGAAGATGTCGAGTGAATCAAGTCGCGGAGGGGGAGAACGGGGTATCTCCACATGCCGGCTTTATCCCTCGAAAGCCTTCGTGTTCATGAGGTGGTTGGCAGGTCTCCTGACTTGTCCCCCTGTCGAGCAGCCTTCCCGTACGCGAAGGTACAGTGGCGCAAGTCGTCGTCGACAGGTTGGCACGGGACTTACAGTAGCGGGTCTGTTCAAGATTCTCACTTGATTCCCTTTTCACCCGACGGCCGGATAGCCCCCGGGAACCAACACGGGGGCGAAGATACGAAAAAATCGCGGTAGGTTGCGACAAGGCCTTAATTTTTCGTACTTTTGGGGCGTGTTTTTACCTCCTAATGAATGTACGCTACTATGAAACATGTTACTTTATGGGCGTTAGCCATGATGTTGGCCGCGAACGCGCTATTCGCCCAAGCCGGGCATTTTCCCGACGTACCGCGCATCGAGACCTCTGCCCAGGTGGATACCTTAGTGACACCGGACAGGATCTACATGACGATCGTGATCGCCGAGAAGGACACGAAAGGGAAGATCGCCGTGGAGGAGCTGGAACGGCGGATGGCCGAACGACTCGCCACGGTGGGGATCGACGTGACGAAGCAGTTGAAGGTAGTCGACCTGACGAGCGATTTCAAGAGCTATTTCCTGAAACAACAAGAGGTGTTAAAGGCGAAGAGTTTCTCGCTGCTGGTGCACGACGCGAAGAGCGCGGCCCAGGTGATCCTGGCCTTGGAGGAGGAGGGGATATCGAACATCTCGGTGGAGCGGGTGGAGTTCTCCCGGATCGCGGCGTTGCGCCTGGAGCTGAAGAGCCGGGCCGTTGCCCGGGCAAAGCAGGTGGCGGAGGCGATGGTCGCGCCATTGGGCCAGCGCGTGGGCGCGGCGATCTATATCGCGGACAAAACGTCCGGGCCGACGGTGATGTTCCGGAGGACGGCCCAGGCGAGAAACGGTGATACCAAGTTGTACGACTTGCCGGATATCGAGTTCCGGCAGATGACGGTGACGGAAGAGGTGGTCGTGATGTTCCGGCTCGAGTAGTACACCTTATATAGATGCAAGACCAACGCGCGGGATCCAGAAAGAATTGATACCATGAACATCGTCATAGCCGGGGCCGGGGAGGTAGGCACTCACCTGGCCCACATGTTAAGCAAACAAAAGCACCAGATCATGCTGATCGACGGCGACAAGGAGAAACTCGAGCTGATCGAGAGCCAGGTCGACATCCTCTCCATCGTCGGCTCCTGCACCTCCACCGGGGCGTTGAGGGACGCGGGCGTGGAGCGATGTGATCTGTATATCGCTGTCAACCAAGTGGAGGAGCAGAACATCACCTCCGCCATCCTGGCGAAACGGCTGGGAGCCAAACAAACGATCGCCCGCGTGAACAACAGCGAGTACCTGGAGGAGGAGAACAGCGAGTACCTCAAGGGCATCGGCATCGATTCGTTGATCTACCCGGAACGCCTGGCTGCCGAGGAGATCGTGAACACGTTAAAGCTTAGCGGGTCGCGACAGATCCACGAGTTTTCCGACGGGCGACTGCAGTTTCTCAGCATCAAGCTCTGGGAGAATGCCCCGTTGCTCGATCTATCGCTGATCCAAATGGCAGGGATGTACGCGGCCGAGAATTTTCGCGTGGTGGCCATCAAGCGCGGCGAGAAGACGATCGTCCCGCGGGGCAACGATCGCTTCGCGTATGGCGATATGATTAATATCGTCACGAAACCCTCTTATATCCCGAGTATCTTCACGATGTGCGGCAAACAACAGCACGAGATCCGGAATATCGTCGTCGTCGGTGGCACGCGTATCGGGATCAAAACGGCCTCCCTGCTCGAGAAGCACTACAACGTTAAGTTGATCGAGCCGGACAGGGAGAAGTGCATCCTGCTGGCGGATAAATTGCGCTCTACCCTGATCATCAACGGGAGCGGGCAAGACCTGGCCCTGCTGCGGGAAGAGGGGATCAGGAACACGGACGCGTTTATCAGCGTGACAGACTCCTCCGAGATCAATATCCTCTCCTGCCTGCTGGCCAAGAAACTGGGTGTCAAGAAAAGCATCGCCGAGGTAGAGAATTTCGACTACATCGGGCTGGCCGAGAGTATCGGGCTGGGCACGCTGATCAACACGAAGGTCATCGCCGCCTCTCACATCTACCGCCACACGATGAACGTCGACGTGAAACACCTCCGTTTCCTCACCTTCTCCGAGGCCGAGGTGTTCGAGGTGACCGCCGAGCCAGGCTCCAAGATCACGCGCCACGCCTTGAAAGAGATGCGCTTTCCCGAGAACGCCACCATCGGCGGAGTCATTCGCGGCGGCGACGTTATCATTGCCAAGGGCGACACGCTCATCGAGGCCGGCGATAACGTCGTCGTCTTCGCCCTCCCGGACGCTATCAAGAAAGTACTCAAGCTATTTCACTCATAAACGATGATCAATTTCCGTTTCATAGCGAGTATCTTGGGACGCCTGTTATGGGTCGAGAGCGCGTTCATGCTGCTCTGTTGCCTCGTCGCGTTTTTTTTCAACGAGGGGGATGCGGCGGGATTCCTGCTCGCGTTCCTGCTTACCCTCGTTGCCGGCACCGTGATCGTCTATACCGTACGCGTTGACGATCGCGTTCTCTCGAAACGCGACGGTTACTTTATCGTCACCTGCACGTGGCTCGCCTTCACGCTCTTCGGTGCCCTCCCCTACCTTTTCGGCCACACGATCCACTCCCCCATCGATGCCATCTTTGAAACCATGTCGGGGTTCACCACCACCGGATCGACCATCCTCAACGACATCGAGGCCATGCCCCACGCCACGTTGCTCTGGCGATCGCTCACGCAATGGCTGGGAGGCATCGGGATCATCGTCCTCTTCATCGCCATCCTCCCGGGATTGGGCATCGAGGGGCGCGACCTCTACGTCGCCGAGGTCACCGGTCCCACGCACGACAAGTTCTCCGCCACCTTTACCTCCACCGCCCGCCACATGTGGATACTTTATATCGCCCTGACCGTCGCCCAGGGGCTTTTGCTGGTGGTGGGTGAGATGGGATGGTTCGATGCCCTCTGTCACTCGCTCACCACCATGTCCTCCGGGGGCTACTCCACGAAACAAGCCAGCGTCGGGCACTGGGATTCGGCCTACATCCACTACGTCATCATCCTTTTCATGTTTCTTGCCGGGACAAATTTCGGGCTGCTGAACGCCCTCTTCCTCGGTCGCCAGCGCCGCCTGTTCCGCGACGACGAGTTTCGCCTCTACACGTTCATCGTCCTCACCACCACCGTTGTCATCGCCACGGGTCTCTTCTACTCCGGGACGAATGCCCCCGAACGCCTCTTCCGCGACGCACTTTTCCAGGTCGTCTCGATCCTCTCCTCCACGGGATTCGCCACGAACGATTACCTCTCCTGGCCCCCGTTCTTGAGCGCCATCATTTTTATACTTTTCTTTATCGGCGGCTGTGCCGGTTCCACCTCCGGCGGCATGAAATGCGTGCGTATTCTCCTGCTCTTCAAGAACTCCCTGGCAGAGATGAAACGCATCCTGCACCCGCGGGCGGTCATCATCGTGAAGTATAACAACAAGGGGATTCACCCCGGCATCATGACCAGCGTCACGAGTTTCTTCATCCTCTTCATGATCATCTTCGGCATCTCCAGCCTCGTCATGGCCTGCTTCACCGACGACATCGAGACGGCCTGCAGCGCCGTCATCTCGGCCATGAGTAACACCGGCCCCGGCTTCGGGACGATCGGCCCCGCGGCCAACCATGCCGGCCTGCACGACGCGGCAAAACTCTTTCTCTCGGCCCTGATGCTGGTGGGACGCTTAGAGGTTTTCACCGTCCTGGTGCTCTTCTCCAAGGCTTTCTGGAAAAAATAATCCCCCACGCCGTAACTACGGCACGCGGGGGAAGGGCACGCGGGGGCAGAAACCACCCCGTCAACTCAAGGGGGCGGCCGCGATGAACACGTCTCTCCGCGCGATCTCCTCCTTGATACGCACCAGATCGGAAAGACGGATGTAACCGATGACAAACTTGTAATCGTCGCTCCAGTAACGCTCGGTGATCGCCGAGAAAGGGAAAAGCGAGAGATCCTCCTCCCGCGCGTAACGCAGGTAAAGGCGGAACGTGCAATCGTCCGTGTACGAGAAACGAATCGTCCCGTTCCGCTTCTTATACTCGTAGCGGTAATCGTGCAACCGGGCCGTGATATCGCTCAAGACGGAAGAGCCGGTCGGGTATCCCCCCGCCCCTTTACCGAACATAAACTGCTTCCCGTAACATTCACCCTTGATAACCACGCCATTGAACTCATCCTCGACGCTGTATATATACTTATCCTTGGTGATCAACTGTGGCAGCACGAACATCGTGAATTTATCCGGGCCTAACTTGACGACCTCCGCCACTAACTTGACGCGTACCCCCTTCTCCCGGGCATAGCGAATATCGGCCGCGCCGAGTTTGCTGATCCCGAACGTCAGCAACTTGTCGGGATGAACGTACGTCCCGAAAGCGTGCATCGTGATGATCACGAGCTTGAAAAGCGAGTCATACCCCTCCACGTCAAACGTCGGGTCGCTCTCGGCGAAGCCCAACTCTTGCGCGCGTCGCAGCGCCTCGCCGTACTCCATGTTCTCGTTGAAGATCTTCGAAAGGATGAAGTTCGAGGAGCCGTTCAAGATCCCCTTCACGGAAATCAGCAAATCATTATCGTAATACTCCTCTAAGTTCCGTATCACGGGAATACTGCCGCACGCCGAGGCATCGTACAACAACGCCACGTCGTGCGCCTCCTGGAGCGCGATCAACTCCTCGAGGTGATACGCCAGCATCTTTTTGTTGCCGGAGACCACCGGGATGCCGTTCATGAGGGCGCGTTTGACAATGTGGTAGGCCGCGTCGGCATCATCAATCAACTCGACCACCAGGTTAATCTCCGGGTCGTCCAGGATATCGTCCGCCTTGTCGGTAAAAAGCTCAAGCGGGAGTGTACGCGGCTTGGTGCTGTCCCGGATGCATATTTTCTTCACGACGGCCTCTCGCATCTGTACCTTCGCCAACACGTTACATAGTCCCTCCCCGACAACGCCGAAACCAAAAAGTCCAATAGTTATTTTACTCATTTTCCAAGAATTTTAGAATGATATTATTCAGTTTTTCATGTTCTATCAAGAAGCCGTCATGCGCGAAGTCGGAATCAATGACGACGTACTCGTGACGGGGGATGTGGCGACGCATGACCTGGTGGGCCGAGACCGGAAAAAGAATATCGGAACTGATACAAACGACCAGACAACGGCTCTCGATGCCCGCCAACACCGCCGCCACGCTCCCGCGCCCGCGCGCGATGTCGTGGGAGTCGATCGCCCGCGTCAACCGGTGGTAGGAGTAAGCGTTGAATCGCCGGCACAACTTCTCGCCCTGGTAGCGCTGGTAGCTCGCCACCCGGTACCCGGAGAGTTTCTTCCCTCGCTCTTCGTCAGCCTGCGTCTTATCATAAGCTTGCTGCCCGCGGTAGCTCAACAGGGCGATGGAGCGGGCCACGGCCATTCCCCGGGCACCGGCCACCGGGTCATCGTCGCCGAAAGTGGGATCCAACTCGATGGCCATGCGCTGCGACTCGTTCAAGGCAATCGCCCAAGGCTGGGCCTGCACCGCGGTGGCGATCAAGGCGATATTCCGGGCAAAACCGGGGTAGATCACGCCAAACTCGAGGCACTGGAAACCGCCGATAGAGCTACCGATCAGCAACTTTACCCGGCGAATACCGAGGTGATCGGCCAGTAACTTATGGCACCGCACCATGTCCCTCACGGTGACTTCCGGGAAGGTAGCGTACCAGGGTGAACCCGTCAAAGGATTCACGCTCAACGGCCCCGTCGTCCCATAGTGCGATCCGAGGATGTTCGCGCAGATCACGAAATAACGGCCGGGATCAAGGAATTTTCCCTCCTCCACCGTGTGCGGCCACCATTGTGCCACGTCCGAGTTGGCCGTGAGGGCGTGACAGACCCATATCACGTTGTCCGCGGCCGGCGAGAGCGTGCCGTAGGTGTGATAGGCGATCGTTACCCCCGGTAAACAGCCTCCTCCTTCTAACGGAAATGGATTCAGATCGTGATAATATTGTATCTCCATGGAAATAATTTAAAAAATTTAGTGTAACGTGCCCCCGGTAGGGCGAATATCAACAAGAAAACACGCGTGCCGGCAGGCACATTCGTACCCCGGCACCACGGGCAGGCCGCTCTGCCACGATATACAGGCTACCGGAAAGAGGAGAGAGAAGGTTCACTATCTTCATCCTTGTTATTAAATAATTACGACTCATTATATGACGATATATCTGCCTCGCGAAGGTGCGGATTTAATAGCACTCCTGCAATCTTTTGCCCGAAAAAAACCGCGGGACAGATTCAAGTATCAAATGCAACTTTTCTAAAGAAACTATCTTTATGGGCCCAGAGTTAAGTATCTTTCTTGACTTTTGATTGATTTTGTGCTGGAATTTTGTCCGTGGGCTTACTTTTGAAAATTGAAATCATAAAACCTGATCATCAATTATATAATAGATTAAAACAACGATAGTCTGTGTTTAGCGGCCAACTATTTCAAAAGTCAGATTTCGTCATTGCTTCCCGCTCGTTCCTCACGGTTCGCGATCCAGAAAGTAAGTCAGCTGTCAGTAAATCACTGAATTGATTTGAGATCCGCTCTACCAACGACATCCATTCGAGGCTTTTGAGACAGCCCCAAACAGTTTTCAATAATGATTTGCCATTTTGTCGCGTAAGAGAGATAGGCATGTTAGTGAAAAATGAGATACCGGGTTTATCCAAGAGTCGGGTTTATTACTTTTTTGTCGCCCGATGATGATTTCTCGACGAAATGAATTACTATTGTTCCGATTTTTTCACATTCATGTCTGATGGAAGAGAAGAGTACACCGCCGGCAAACGGGAAGCATACGCGAGAGAACGATCCCTCGGCCAAGATCCAGGATCTTTTCATACGCTACTATGCTTCGTTGATCTCTTTTGCCCGCCGGTACGTGATGCCTGATACGGCCGAGGATCTGGTACAAGACGTCTTCGTCCGCCTGTGGGAGGATCACGAGCGTTTGTCCCGGTTAGAAGATCTCCCCGCGTACATCTACCAGATGGTGCGACACCGCTGCCTGAACCACATCCGGAACGAAAAAACGCGTGTCGAACGGGCCAAACAGTACATGGAAGCGTGGGACGAAGAGGAGATCGGCGGCTTCATCGAAGAAGAGACCTTTCGCTTGCTGATGGAATCCATCGAGGAGTTACCCCCGGCCTGCCGCGCGATCCTATCCCTCGGCCTACAGGGACACAAGGCCCACGAAATCGCCGCCCGGCTTAACCTCGCGATCAGCACGGTCAAGAAACAGAAACAGATCGCCCGACAAATCCTGAGAAGAAAACTGGGATTACTCGTCCTCTACACGGGCGGGTACTGGCTACGGGTACTGAAATTTTTTTCTTGATTTTTTCTCCCGTTCATTTACTCCTTTTTTCCTCTCCTCGTGTTATAGATATAAATTTACACATTGGAGACATTGGAAAAATACTCGAAAATCGCCCGGTTGCTGGTTAAACAGTGGAAGGGATTGATCACAAACCAGGAGAGAGAAGAGCTGGAAACCTGGCAAGCGGCCGACGCGCGGCATCGCGCGTTATACCGGAAAATCATGAGCCGGGAATTTCTGGCCAACAAGCTCGAACAAGAGAAAGAGATCGACCACGTGGCCACCTGGCTGGCCATCCACGCGCGGCACCTCGCCAGAAAGCGCGGGAGGATCTTTCGCCGGGTATCTACCGTGGCCGCCGCGTTGCTACTGGCATGCGGTGGCATCTACTGGTTGACGGGAGAACGAGAGGCGTTGCTGCCGGTCGCGACGATCGTCCCGGGAGAGTCAAAAGCCGAGTTGCTCCTGCCTGACGGCACGGTACTTCGCTTAGACAAAGAGTCCCGCGTGAGCGAATTACTCGCCACCTCCGCTCGCGCCGTGGCGGACATCTCCCCCACCGTGCCCACCTATAACGAACTCCGTACGCCCCGCGGGGGCGAATACACCGTCACGTTGCCCGACGGGACAAGCGTTTTCCTGAACTCGGAATCCCGGCTGCGTTTCCCCGCGGTCTTTGACGCGACGGAACGACGGGTGAGTTTCTCGGGCGAGGCCTATTTCGAGGTGGCACGGGACACCACCTCCCCCTTCCGCGTGGAGTTGGAAGGATCGGTCATCGAGGTACTGGGCACCAGCTTCAATGTCCGCGCCTATACCGACGAGAGCGACGCGCGAACCACCTTAGTCAAAGGATCCGTGACCTTCTCCTCGCCCACCGGGAGCGTGCTCCTGCGGGCCGGCGAGCAGGGAATCGTCGACCGGGCCGGTCGCTTGAACAAACGGGAAGTGGACGTGGAGTTATACACCGGCTGGAAAGATGGCTACTTCGCGTTCGACCGGAGCCGCCTGGAGGAGGTGATGCGCGATATCTCCCGCTGGTACAAGGTCAACGTGCTCTTCGAGGATCCAGGATTGAAGGAGATCTCCTTCTCCGGCATCGTGAAACGCTACGGGGACTTCAACACGGTGATCCGGATGCTGGAGATGACCGGCGACACGAGTTTCACGGTCACCGGCGACACGATCACCATACGAAAAATAGGAAAGGCCACGCCCCCTCGAAGCGGCCCCCGGCCCAACGCGTCGGAGTAGCCCACGCGTGAAAAATTTAGGATTACCCAATACAAATAAACGCTCAAATTATGAAGAAAGCAACGAACCCGCGTCTTTTCTCCCGTAGAAGACGATTAAAGATTCTCTTGACGATGTATCTCCTGCTGGCCTTCACGTGGCAAATCAACGCCACGGCACACGCCCAGGAGACGAGAGTAAGTGTAAACCTGCAAAACGCCTCGTTCCGCGAGGTGGCCAAGGCATTAAAGGCAGAGAGCGGGTACACGTTTCTCTACCGCGACGAACAGGTGAAATCGCTTTCACCGGTAGATCTCCGGTGCGACGGGATGGAGTTAAAAGAGATAGTAAAATTGTGTCTGAAAGATTCCGGGTTGACGTTCCGGGTAGTTGACCGGACAATCATCATCGTGCCCGCGGACGAGCCGGTCGCTCAACCGCGAACAATAAAGATAACCGGGGTCGTCGTCGACACGCGCGGCACGCCCGTGGTCGGCGCTACCATCCGCGTGAAGGGCACGTCCGCGGGCATGGCAACACGCGCTGACGGGACGTTCGACCTCGAGGTGCCGGCGATGGAGCGACCAACGCTGCTCATCTCGTTTATCGGGATGAAGAGCCGGGAGGTGGAAGTGGGGAACGATCCCCTCCGGATCGTGCTCGAGGAGGAGATCAAGGAGATCGCGGACGTGGTGGTGACCGGTATTTTCACGAAATCACGGGAGAGCTACACGGGTGCCGCCACGACGATCACGGCCGGGGAACTGCAGGCGGCGGGCAACCGTAGCGTGCTGTCGTCCATCCACAACATCGACCCGAGTTTCAACATCATCGAGGACATCATGGCAGGTTCCGACCCGAACAACCTGCCCGACATCACGATCCGCGGGCGCGCGAGCATGGACATCAACGTGCGGGATTTGCAGGAAGAGAGCAGCGTGGCGGGCACGGCCAACCTGCCGCTCTTCGTGCTGGACGGGTTCGAGGTCTCGCTGCAACGGGTCATGGACATGGATCAGGAGCTGGTGGAGAGCATCACGCTACTCAAGGATGCCAGTGCAACGGCCCTCTACGGGTCGCGTGGAGCCAACGGCATCGTCGTCATCCAATCGAAACGACCGCGGGAGGGGAAACTGCGAGTAAACTACCGGGGCACGCTCAACATCGAGGCCCCCGATTTCTCTTCTTACAACCTGATGAACGCCCGCGAAAAACTGGAGTACGAGCGCGCCGCCAACCTCTACTACTCGCTATACAACATGACCAACCAGCGCCTGCAGGAGATCTACGACCTCCGGAAGATCGAGGTGGAACGCGGCGTGGACACCTATTGGCTGAAGTACCCGATCTGCGTAGGCACGGGCAACCGCCACAGTCTCCGCGTGGACGGCGGTGCCCAGCATTTCACGTACGCCGGCAGCGCCTCGTACAACTACATCGCCGGGGTCATGAAGGAGTCGTCGCGCGGCACCTTCGCCGCCAACCTCTTCTTCCAGTATGCGCTCGAGCAGGTCAAGTTCCAGAACGACCTCACGATCACCTACAACAAGCACTACAACTCCCCCTACGGCAATTTCTCGGAATACGCCTCCGCCAGCCCCCTCTACACCCCTTATGACGACGAGGGCCACGTGAAGAAGATGCTCAACGAGGTGACGGAGGGCAACAGCCCCGGCATCGTCGGCAATCCCCTCTACAACGCCACCCTCCCCACGCGGGACGACGGTAGCTACCTCGAGTTGCAGGAGAATTTCGCCGTCGAGTGGCACGTCACCCCCGACCTCTTTCTCCGCGGACGCTTCAGCGTCACCAAGCGGGACAGCCGCGACGACAGGTACCTCTCCCGCGACCACACCAGCTTCGAGAGCAGCGCCTACTCCGGCGAGAACTACAAGTTGCGAGGAAGCTACACCTACGCCACCGGTTACCTCTTCGCCTACGAGGGGGACATCACCCTGAATTACAACAAGACCATCGCCGACAAACACCAGCTCTACGGCGGGTTCAGTTACAACATCGCCGAGGACGCGCAGGAGACCTACACCGTCGCCGGCCAGGGCTTCTCGGCCATCAACAAGGGAAACCTCGGCATGGCCAGCGCCTACGCCCGCGGCAAACCGGCCAGTTCGGAACAACACTCCCGCCGCGTCGGGGCCATCCTCAACCTCAACTACACCTACAACCATCGTTACTTCGCCGATTTTTCCGGGAAGGTCGAGGGATCTTCCAAGTTCGGGAGCAACGATCGCGCCGCCCCCTTCTGGTCGGCCGGCCTGGGCTGGAACGCGCACCACGAGAAGTTCCTGGCAAACTCCCGCATCATCAACAACCTCCGCCTCCGCCTCTCTCACGGGACAACGGGGTCGCAGAACTTCAGCGCCTACCAGGCGCTCACCACCTACCGCTACTTCGGCGCGGAGACCTACAAGTTCTGGAACGGTGCCTACATGATCGGCCTGGGCAATCCCGACTTGACGTGGCAAAAGACCTTTCAAACGAACGTGGGGCTGGAGATGCTACTCTTCGGCGGCAGGCTGCGCGTGAACGCGGACTACTACAACAAACTGACCGAAGCCCTGCTCACGGACGTTAACCTCCCCACCGCCGGCGGTTTCTCGAGCTACAAGGCGAACATCGGGGAGGTGCGCAACCGGGGCATCGAGATGGATGTCAACGCGTTTATCGTGAGGGACGCGGAGCGGGGCATCACCTGGTCGGTCGGCGGTAACCTCGTGCACAACGCCAACAAGATCATGAAAATCTCCAACTCGCTGGAGTTCCTCAACTCGATGCTGATGACAGACACCGGCAGCAACCCCAGCTTCCTCTACGAGGAGGGGCAATCGATGAACACGATCTTCGTCGTCCGCTCCCTCGGCATCGACCCCGCCACCGGCGACGAGCTATACCTCGACAAGGAGGGGAAGCGTACCTACACGTGGAACGCCGCCGACAAAGTCCCCTGCGGCATCAAGGAGCCGAAGGCGTGGGGCAACCTGCGCTCCATGTTCCGCTGGAAAGACATCACCCTCAACGTCATCTTCTCCTACCGCGCCGGGGGCCACGTCTACAACCAGACACTGATCGACAAGGTAGAATACATCAGGAATCCCTGGGCCAACCTCGACCGCCGGGCGCTCTACGATCGCTGGGAGGAGCCGGGCGACCGCGCCGCCTTCAAGAGAATCAACGACTTCAACGAGACGAAGGCCTCCTCCCGCTTCGTCATGCGGGAGAACACCCTCCGCCTCAACTCCGTCAACCTCGCCTACGATGTCAACACGCGCTGGCTCAAGCAGAACCTCCGCCTCGACTACCTCATGTTCGGCCTCTACGCCGAGGATCTCTTCCAGCTCTCCACCATCAAACAGGAGCGGGGAGTATCCTACCCCTTCGCGAGGAAGTTCTCTTGCTCCATCTCCGCCAGGTTCTAACACGTTAAACGCAACCACATGAAAAAGATTTACATCATCATACTCGCCGCCACCCTCTTGTTCCCCTCGTGCAACGACTGGCTGGACATTGACCCCGAACTGGAAATCCGGGAGCAAGCCCTCTTCACCACCGAGCAGGGATTCATGGATCTCCTCACCGGTGCCTACATCCGCGTGGCCACCCCCTCCCTCTACGGTCTCAACACCAGCGCGCGGCTCCCGGAGTTCATGGCGCAACACTGGACAACCACCGCGAACACGCTCCACGCCCACCTCGCCAACTTCGACTTCACGCAGACCGCGAGCCAAACGCTCCTCGAGGTGATCTGGCTGCAATACTACCAGACCATCGTCAACCTCAACGCCCTCCTTCTCGAGATCGACGCGCGCGAGGAGCTCTTCACGAACGGCAACTACGCCCTGATCAAGGGCGAGGCCAAGGGGCTGCGCGCCTTCCTGCACCTCGAGATCCTCCGCCTCTGGGGTGCCGCGCCCGGGGAGATCGCGATGGAGGAGAAAGCCATCCCCTACACGCGGGAGGTCACGAAAAGCCCGCAAGCGCTCCGCACGCTCACCTACAGGGAAGTGTTCGACAAAATCCTCGAGGACCTCGACGAGGCCGAGAGCCTCCTCGCCGACGACCCCATCCGCCACTACTCGAACGCCGTCCTTAACTCCATCGGCACCCTCGCCGGCATCAACGAGAACCTGCCGCACCCCGCCGACGACTTCCACTACTACCGGCAGGTACGCTTCAACTACTTCGCCGTGAAGGCCACCAAGGCGCGCTACCACGCGTGGCTCGGCGACATGGAGCGGGCCGCCGCGCGCGCCCTCGAGGTCATCGCCGCCACGGGCGACGACGGCACCGTGCAGTTCACCCTCGGCAACGAGACCGCCGCCGCCGCGGGACACCTCACCTTCCCCACCGAGCACATCTTTGCCGTCGCGAACTCCCTCGCCACCGAGACCCTGACCCCCGTCTTTTTCACCCACGCCACCGCCTACACGCGAGACATCGCAGCCCTCGAGAACGCCTACGAGAAGACCCTCCACGCGTCCGACATCCGCTTCCGGAACAACCGCCTGTGGGAAGTGACGACCATCCCCCTCTACGGGGAGTTCGTCTACTTCAAGAAATTCAACGACACGGAGAAGACCGCCGTCGAGGACATCCCCCTCATCCGCCTCGCCGAGATGTACTTCATCGCCATCGAGGCCGGGCACACCGACCTCTTCCGCGACTACCGCGTCGCCCGCTCCCTTGACGCGTCCCTCGACGGCACGCTCGACAGCCCCGAAGCCATCCGCGCCCGCCTCGAGAAGGAGTACCGCAAGGAGTTCTACGGCGAGGGCCAGATGATCTTCTTCTACAAGCGCCACGGCTACACCACCCTCACGTGGCCCGTCGTCAAGGAGATCACCACGGCCGCCTACCGCCTGCCCATCCCCCAGTCACAATCTTTGTTTGAATAAAAAAACAGCACCATGACACGAAATACCACTCTAAACACCCTCCTCCTCGCCGCGCTCCTCGCGGGCGCCGCCTGCGAGAACACCGTCGTGAATCGCTACGAGTCACCCGCTTCCCTCTACTTCTACCGCGGGGGATCCCAGGTCGACAGCACGAGTTACTCCTTCTTCTTCGCCGCCCCGTCCGCCGTCGAGGACACCCTCTGGCTCGACATCCGCCTCACCGGCATACCGGCCGGCGAGGCCCGCCCCATCTCCCTCGTGCAACTGAACGCGGGGGAGACGAACGCGGCCCGCGCCGGCACGCACTACGTCGGCCTCGACGACCCGCGCGTCGCCCCGGCCCTCGTCCTGCCCGCCAGCGCCACCTCCGCCGTCGTCCCCGTCATCCTCCTCCGCACCCCGGAGATGGACACCGCCGCCTTCCGCCTCGCGCTCGGCATCGTGCCGGACGATCACTTCGTCGAGGGGATCAAGGACCGCGCCTCCTTCGTCATCTCCATCACCGCCACCGCCGAAAAGCCCGCCGCGTGGGATCGCTATTACGACACGGCCTTCGGCCCCTGGGGCCAAGAGAAGATGCGCTTCCTGATCGAGCACGTCGGCTACACCGCCTTCGACGAATCCCTCGCCAACGCCGACATGCGCGTCTTCCTCAACCTCAAGGCCAGGGAAAAACTGGCCGCATACGAGGCCGAGCACGGCCCCCTCTACGAGGCCGACAACATCACCCGAGTCACGTTCCCTTAATTCACCCATACCATGAAAACACGATATACACTTGCCCTCGCGGCACTCCTCCTCGCCTCTTCTTGCGTCGAGGACACCGGTAATTACACCTACGAGGCCCCCGACGCCGTCGCCCCCGTCATCCTCTCCGGGCTGGAAGCCAGCTACGAGGCCATCTCCCTCGAGCAACTCGTCATAGACCCCGAGATGAAAGAGGACGGCGACCACTTCGAGTACGCGTGGTACGCTTACCCCATCAACCACACCGCCATCCCCTACGACACGATCGGCCGCGCCCGGAAACTCGACTACACCGTCACCATCCCCTCCGGCACCTACACCCTCATCTTCAAGGCCACCGACAAGCGGCACGGCACCTCCGTCTACCAGCGCACCCAGCTCAGCGTCTCCAGCATCTTCGGGAAGGGATACTACGTCAACAAGAGCGAGAACGGCCGCGGCGACGTCGACTTCATCGACCGTAACGGCACCCTCCACCCCAACCTCCTCAAACAGGTCAACGGCGACGACCTCCCCGGCACCGCCGTCCGCTCCGCCTACGTCTCCAACAAGTATTACTACGAGACCACCGACGCGGCCGGCGTCACCACCCGCCTCCTCGCCCAGCCCGCCTTCCTCTTCTGCACCGACCAGGACATGCGCGTATACCACGGCGATAACATGAACCTCCTCAAGAGCTGGGACGAGGCTTTCCTCGAGGTGCCCGCCGTCAAGCGGCCGCAGGGCGTGTGGGCCACCGGCGGCGGCTTCATGCTGATGAACGACAACGCCCTCCACTTCATCCACAACAACGGCTACACCGTCGGCCAGTTCGGCTATCACTTCCCCTCCGGCGACTATCGCTACGCCGCCCAGGCCGCTATCGGTAGCAGCGGTTGCTGCGTCTTCGACGAGAACGCCGGCACCTTCCTCGGCTACTACCCCGCCCACAACACCCCCTACACCGACGTCTACCCCGCCTACGTCGGCCACAACTACGTCAACCAGGAACTCCTTTGGCTCGGCTCCCGCCACTTCTACGACATCTCCTCGACGAACGCCTACGCCATCATCCGCGACAAGGGCGACGACGCGGTAAGAGTCTTCACCCTTTGGCCCCACTACATACAGAGCAACCTTTTCGTCTTCGAGACCGAGTACCTCATCAACCCCGGCATCGGCATCGGCGACGGTAAGGTGTTCACCTGTCACGGCGGCGGGAACGTTAGCACCATCTCCGCCGGCCACCCCGTCATCTACTACTCCACCGGCGACAACCGCGTACACTACTACAACCTCGCCAACCAGATCGAGCGCCGCGACGCCGTCACCCTCCCCGCCGACGAGCGCGTCGTCTACATCCACCACGCGTACGACTACTATTACCAGGTCAACATTTTCAGCATCCTCGCCGAGAAAAACGGCAACTGGAAACTCTACACGCACGACATGGTGGGATCCACGCCCGACATCCAGGCCACCCCCGCCGCCACCTACTCCGGCACCGGTACCCCGGTCAACCTGATCTACCGCCACCCCGACACGAAACTCACTTATTAAAATAGATCCATGAAACACCTCCTGTTCCTCCTCCTCCTCGCCCTCGCGTCTCCCGGCGCGACGGCCCAGGGAGTCCGCTTTGAAGAGCTCTCCCTCGACGCCGCCCTCGCAAAAGCGAAACAAGAAAACAAGTACCTCTTCATCGACTGCTACACGAACTGGTGCGGCCCCTGCAAGCTCATGGACCGCGATCTCTTCCCCCTCGAGGCGGCGGGCGACTACTTCAACCCTCGGTTCGTCAGCGTCAAGTACGAGATGGAGAAGAGCGCCGACGGCCTGGCCCTCGGGAAACGATTCGGGATCAAGGCCTACCCCACCTTCGTCATCCTGAACGGCGATAACGAGCTTGTCCACATCTTCGCCGGCGGCATCCTCGACCTCTCCTTCCTCGACAAGGTGGCGGAGTGCTTCGACGACGACAAGGCGCTCGGCCCCCTCCGGCGCCGCCTCGACGCGGGGGAGATGAACGCGTTTATCAACGACCGCGAACCCGTCGACCTCCTCCACGCGCCCGACACGAGTGGCGCTCTCCCCGCGACCGGGAGAGACACGAAACTCGTCGCCGCGTACCTCAAGGCGTTGCAAGCCACCTACACGCGGGACATCGCCGCCCTCGCCGACACGTGCTGGAACGCCCTCACCGACGAGGAGCGGTGCCGCCCCGAGTGCCTCTTCCTCGTCGACGACCTCGCGCCCCTCGAGTCGGCGCGCGCGCGCTACCTCTTCGACCACCTCGACCGTTACCGCGCCGCCGCCGGCCGGGAAGCGATCGACGAGATCGTGAAAAAGAAATACATCGAACGCTACACCCGGCTCATCCGCGGCGAGCGGCGAGCCACGGCCGACGAGATCACCCGCGCGCGCGAACACGTCCATGCCCTCGCCCTCGTCAAGGCGGACGTGCTCACCCTCTACGACAGCGCCCTTGCCCTCAAGAACGGGCAACTCGCGGTGGCGGCGTTCCTGCCGGAGATCCACCGCCTTTTCCCCGCCATCACCCCCGGGGAAGGCGACATGTTCCTCTACACGCTCGTCTCGTACACGAGATCCTCCTGGGAGACCACCCAGCTGGAGGAACTCATCCGCCTCTCCTCCGACCGCGTGCAGGAGTATATACGCAAGGCGGCCAGGCTGTAACGCCCCCCCTTCCCCCGCCCCGGTAGCAAGGCAAGGTATTTGAGCCCGCGGGTCGCGGGCTCGAGCCCGTGACCGGCTGGCTTGAGCCCGTGACCGGCGGGCTCGAGCCCGTAACTTGCTGGCTTGAGCCCGCTCCCGGGATTCTCGGGCGGGGGACGTCCCGACAGGAACGGTACTTTCATAACCCCGGGTCGCTGACCCGGGGAGGCCCGCGCCCCTCCTCTCCCTGCCTGAAAGGCAGCACCTGCCGGGATGCCCGGGCGCGATCACTCTCGAGAGAGCCTCCAGTACCCCTGAACCGGGGGCGCTCGAACACCCCGAACAGAAGCCGAGACGAGGCCGGGCCGAGGCTTTCGAGGAGGAAACACCTCGACGGCGCGATTAAGTATATATACGTAAAAAACACGTGGTATATATACGTAAAAACCGGAATTAGGAGGAGCCGGGCGAGCGTTTTTTTGATTTTATTCCGTACTTTCGCCGTGCGAAAAAATAAAATCACATAAATTATTAGAATCCATGAAAACAACACGTATTCTCACGAGCCTCCTTGGCTGCTTCCTTTTCATGACCACGATTCCCGCGACGGCTCAAGACAACATCGAAACACGGGTGGGGAAACTGGAGAAAGTCCTCTCTCGCCTGCCGGAGATATCGGGACTTATTAATTTACGTTACCAATACGAGCTTAAGGAAGATGACAATCCCTACAAACAACAAGAGTTCAACCGTTTTGACGTGCGCCGCGCCCGGTTAGACTTCAAGGGCAACGTTAGCGTCCTCGACTATCGCCTGCAACTGGAGTTCGCCAGCTCGCCCAAGGTGCTCGACGCCTACATCACGTGGAAAGCGGCCCCGGCCCTCACCGTGCAGGCCGGGCAATTCAAGATCCCCTTCTCGCTGGAGAACCCCTACGGGCCGACGACCCTCGAGACCATTGACAACTCGCTGGTCATCAAGGCACTCTGCAACTACGAGGACGAGGTGTCCGGCATCAAGGCCAACGGGCGGGACATCGGTATCTCCGTCAAGGGGGGATTCTTCGCCCGGCCCGGCGGGTACAAAGTGCTGAACTATCACGCGGGAATCTTCAACGGGGCCGGGATCAATACCACCGATGACAACAACGTGAAGGACTTCTCCGGCATCATCACGGTGAACCCGATCAAGCAGTTGACCCTTGCCGGTTCCTATTACCTCGGCTCCCTCCCGCTACAGGGAGAACACCACGCCCGGCAGCGGGGTGGCCTCGGTGTCAAGTTCGAGACGACACGGTGGCTCGTGCGAAGCGAGTTCATACACGGGAACACGGGGGTATCCACGGGTAACGGGCAAACCGACGATATATACAGCGACGGGTACTACGCCGTCGCGGGATTCTTCATCACCCCCGCCCTACAACTCCTCGCGAAGTACGACTTCTTCCAGAAAGATATCGCCAACAGCACCGCCGAGGTGACGAACTCCAAGTACCTGGCGGGCATCCGGTATATTCCCTCGAAGAACCTCCTGCTCATGGCGAATTACAGCTTCACGAGCATCAACAACGAGACGACCAAGAAACACGGCCTGACGGCGCAAGTGCTGGTATCCTTCTAACGCGTGTCATAAACGGGGCACCTCGTCGCGAGGTACCCCGTTAACGAAAACCTATTCATTCATCACTTATTAAAACACTACTCCATGAACAAGACTTTCATTATCCTGTTAGCGTGCACGGCCATCGTGCTCTCCTCCTGCAAGCCGCGCGCGGCGAAGAAAGGGGAGGGGTTGAAAGGCGAGATCTCCATCTCCGGCGCGTTCGCGCTGTATCCCTTGGCCGTCAAGTGGGCGGACGAGTTCAAACAATTGCACCCGGGCGTGCGGATCGACATCTCCGCCGGTGGCGCCGGGAAGGGGATGACGGACGTGCTGGCGAAGG
Source organism: Odoribacteraceae bacterium (assembly GCA_031276355.1). Taxonomy (GTDB): domain Bacteria; phylum Bacteroidota; class Bacteroidia; order Bacteroidales; family Marinifilaceae; genus JAIRKS01. The sequence goes on along the minus strand of JAISNC010000009.1, from coordinate 9,120 downwards.
TCGTCGACCTGGGGATGGTGTCCCGGGAGGTGTACCCGCAGGAGGTGGCCAAGGGGGCCGTCGGGATCGCGGTCGCCAAGGATGCCGTCGTGCCCACGATCAACGCGAATAACCCGGCCCTGGCCGATCTCATGAAAACGGGATTGACGCGCGACGCCGCGATCAAGTTGTGGATCACGGGCGAGTACAAGACGTGGGGGGACGTCACCGGCACGGCGCGCGCCGAGGCCGTGCACGTGTACACCCGCTCGGACGCCTGCGGCGCCGCGGAGACGTGGGCGTTGTGGTTAGACAAGAAACAGGAAGACCTCGGCGGCACGGCCGTCTTCGGCGACCCCGGCCTGGCGACCGCCGTGCAAAAAGACCCGCTCGGGATCGGGCTGAATAACCTCTCCTACGCCTACGACGAGGGGACGCGCGCCCCCAACCCCGGCCTGCTCGTGCTGCCCGTTGACGTGAACAACAACGGGCAACTCGACCCCGAGGAGCTTTTCTACGACACGAAGGACGCGATCATCCAGGCCATCGCCGAGGATCGCTACCCCTCCCCCCCGGCCCGCGACCTCTACTTGGTCACGAACGGGATACCGGAAAAGGCGGAAGTGATCGCGTTCCTGAAATTCATCCTCACCAAGGGCCAGGAGTTTAACGTGCCGGCGGGCTATATCAGCCTCTCCGCCGAGAAATTACAAAAAGGGTTGGCCCTGCTCCCCGAATAAAAACAGCGGCCGGAGATGATGACGATCCGCGTACTGAAGGATAAAACGGCGGGGGGGATCATGTTTTTCCTGACATTGTCCTCCATGTTGCTGGTCGTGATCATGGGCATCGGGCTTTTCCTGAAATCCGCGCCCGTCTTCGAGGAACACTCGCTGGGCGAACTCCTCTTCTCGAGTAGCTGGAAGCCGATGAGGGGGGAGTTCGGTTTTCTACCGTTTATCATGGGCACCATCTGGGTGACCGTCATCGCCGTGGTGATGGCGGTACCGGTGTCGCTGCTCACGGCCATCTACCTCACGGAGTACGCGCGGCCGGTCGTGCGCAAGTACGTCTTCCCGGCGTTAGACATCCTGGCGGGCCTCCCCTCGGTCATCTACGGGGTGTGGGGGACGTTGCTGATCGTCCCCTTCATATCGGGGTGGCTGGCCCCGCGGTTCGTCGATTTCTCTACCGGTTACACGATGCTGGCCGGCGGGATCGTGCTCGGCGTGATGATCCTCCCGCTGCTGGTGAGCCTGTTCATCGAGCTGATCACGTCCGTGCCCGAAGAGCTACGGGAAGCGTCCATCTCGCTGGGAGCCACCCGGTGGCAGACCACCAAGGCGGTGGTCGTGCGGGCCGTGCTCCCGGGGCTCGTGGCCGCCGTGGTGCTGGCCGTGTCGCGGGCGCTGGGCGAGACGATCGCCGTGCTCATGGTGTGCGGCAACCTGCCCGAGATACCGGGATCGCTCTTCGACGCGTGCTACCCCATCCCCGCGTTGATCGCGAACAACTACGGGGAGATGCTCTCGCTGCCGCTCTACGAGGCGGCGTTGATGTTCGCGGCGTTGATACTCTTCATCGTCGTGTTGCTGTTTAACCTGGTCTCCCGCGTGGTGCTCTACCGGATTGAAAAAACGTTCTCCTGATGAAACTGAAATTCCTTGAAGAGAAACTGTTCAAGATCCTGATGACCGGGGCCATGCTCACCGTCCTCGCCTTTGTCGTCAGCATCATCTACTCCATCCTCACGAAAGGGTGGGGTGCCATGAGCTGGGACATGATCCTGAAACTCCCCGGCGGGGGGTTCTACATCGGCAAGGAGGGCGGATTCCTGAACGCCATCGTCGGGTCCGTGTACATCGTCGGCATCTCTACCCTCCTCGGCCTCCTGATCAGCATCCCGGTGGTCTTTTACCTGAACATCTACTTGAAACGTCGCTCGCAGATCGCCTACATCGCGCGGATCGCCTACGACGTGCTCTTCGGCATACCTTCCATCGTCTACGGCGCGTTCGGGTTCACCATCATGATCTACTTCGGGCTGAAGACCTCCCTCCTGGGGGGGATCATCGTCATCACGCTCCTGATCATCCCCATCTTTATCCGGTCGATGGACGAGGTGGCCCGGCAATTCCCGAGGGAGATCCTGGACGCGAGCTACTCGCTGGGGGCCACGCGCCTCGAGACGATCCGCGTGGTGCTCCGTCAAATCGCCCCGGGGATCGCCACCGCGACGCTCCTCTCCGTGGGGAGGGCCATCGGGGACGCCGCCAGCGTCATGTTCACCGCCGGGTACACCGACAGCATCCCCACCTCGCTCTCCCAGCCGGCGGCCACGCTCCCGCTGGCCGTCTTCTTCCAGCTCAGCAGCCCGATCAAGGAGGTGCAAGACAGGGCCTACGCCGCCGCACTCGTCCTGACGCTCATCGTCCTGCTGCTAAGCGTGCTCGGCAGGTACATCACGAACCGTTTCTCTAAACACAAGCTGAAATGAAACACTTTTTCCAGGCGCTCTCCCTCCCCGTCAAATCGCGAGCCTACCCGTTCAACGCCCCGGACGGGAAGGTCGCGAACCTCTTTCGCCCCGACCGGAAATTCCACCGGGACGAGGAGGAGTCGGAACTCGTCGTGCGCGACTTGAACGTCTACATCAAAGAGCAGCACATCCTGAAAGAGATCAACCTCGCGATCCCGGACAAGAAGATCACCTGCATCGTCGGCCCCTCCGGGTGCGGGAAGAGCACGCTGTTAAAAACCTTCAACCGCCTGATCGACTCCGTGGAAGGGGCGCGCGTCTCCGGGAAAGTGCTCCTGAACGGGACGGACATCGTCAGCAGCAGCGGGCCCGAGATCATCCACCTCCGCCGCGAGATGGGGTTGATCTCCCAGAAACCCTGCCCCCTGCCGATGTCCATCTTCGACAACATCGCCTACGGCTGCAGGATCCACGGCATCCGTAACCGGAAAAAACTCCGCCTCGTCGTCCGCCACTACCTGGAAGCCGCCGGGCTATGGGAAGAGGTGCAAGACCGCCTCAACACGCCCGCCATCCGCCTCTCCATCGGCCAGCAACAACGCCTCTGCCTCGCCAGGAGCCTGGCCGTCGAGCCGCGGTTCATCCTGGCCGACGAGGCCACCAGCGCGCTCGATCCCATATCGAGCAAGACCATCGAGGAGCTGTTCGTCAAGCTAAAGCAGAACTACTCCATCGTCATGGTCACGCACACCCTGCGGCAAGCCCTGCGCATCGCCGACAACGTCATCTTCATGTACCTCGGCGAGGTGATCGAGAGCGGCCCCGCGGAACGGGTGTTCAATCGCCCCGAACACAAGCTAACACGAAAATACCTCTCCGGCGTTTTCAGTTGACCCCATCATCCAAGTAATAGAAATCGCGCATGTATACCTTGACACACCTCAACGAGCTTGAATCCGAATCCATCTACGTCCTGCGCGAGGTGGCCGCGCAATTCGAGCGTCCCGTGATCCTCTTCTCCGGGGGAAAGGACTCCATCGTCATCACCCACCTCGCCCACAAGGCGTTCTACCCGTTACGGCTCCCCTTCCCGCTGTTGCACATCGACACGGGGCACAACTTCCGGGAAACCATCGACTATCGCGACGCCCTGGTGAAAAAACTCGGCGCGACGCTCATCGTGGGCTCCGTCCAGGAATCCATCGACAACGGGCGGGTAAAGGAGGAGACCGGCTACAACGCCAGTCGCAACAAGCTACAAACCATCACGCTGCTCGACACCATCGAGAAATACAAGTTCGACGCGGCCATCGGCGGTGCCCGCCGCGACGAGGAGAAAGCGCGCGCCAAGGAACGCTTCTTCTCGCACCGCGACGAGTTCGGGCAGTGGGACCCCAAGAACCAGCGCCCCGAGCTGTGGAACATCTTCAACGGCAAGAAAAACACCGGCGAGCACTTCCGCGTCTTCCCCATCAGCAACTGGACCGAGATGGATGTCTGGCAATACATCTACAAGGAACGCGTCGAGATGCCCTCCCTCTACTTCACCCACGAGCGCGACGTCTTCTGCCGCGACGGCCAGTGGCTCGCCGCCGAGCCGTGCATGAAACGCAAGCCGGGCGAGATCGTCGAGCGCAAGCAGGTACGCTGCCGCACCATCGGCGACATCTCCTGCACCGGCCTCACCCTCTCCCGGGCCACCTCCCTGGAAGAGATCATCGACGAGATCGCCGCCACGCGCGTCACCGAACGCGGCGGGCGAGCCGACGACAAACGCTCGGAAACCGCGATGGAAGATCGCAAGATCTCGGGCTATTTTTAACGAAACAGTAAACCGATCACGCATGGAAAAGAAAGAAACACCCGGCGGGTATTTAGACATGGAACTGCTGCGCTTCACCACCGCCGGCAGCGTTGACGACGGCAAAAGCACCCTGATCGGCCGCCTCCTGTACGACAGCAAATCCATCTTCGAGGATCAACTCGAGGACATCGAGGCCGTCTCCCGGCGCGGCGGCAACGAGGAGGTGAACCTCGCCCTCCTGACCGACGGCCTCCGTTCCGAGCGCGAACAGGGGATCACCATCGACGTCGCCTACCGCTACTTCGCCACCCCCAGGCGCAAATTCATCATCGCCGACACCCCCGGGCACGTCCAGTACACCCGCAACATGGTCACCGGTGCCTCGACGGCCGACCTGGCCATCATCCTCGTCGACGCCCGCAACGGCGTCCTGGAACAGACGCTCCGCCACTCCTACATCGCCTCGCTGCTGGGCATCCCTCACGTCGTCGTCTGCGTCAACAAGATGGATCTCGTGAACTTCTCCGGGGAGGTGTTCGAGGCGATCCGCGCGCGCTACCTTGAGGTCGCCGCCAGGCTGGGACTACAACACGTGACCTTCCTCCCCCTCTCCGCCAAGCTGGGCGACAACGTGGTAAGCCCCTCCACGCGCATGCCCTGGTACACCGGCCCCACGCTCATGGAAATCCTCGAGAACACCCCCATCGACCACAAGATAAACGCCCGGGAGACCCGCTTCCCCGTCCAACACGTCATCCGCCCCATCTCCGACAAGTTCCACGACTTCAGGGGATACGCCGGGCGACTCGCCGGCGGCACACTCAAGAAAGGCGACCCCGTCACCATCTTCCCCTCCGGCCTCCACTCCACCGTCACCGCCGTCACGCGCTACGACCGGGAACTCGACGAGGCCATCACCCCCGAGTCCATCACCGTCCAGCTCGCCGACGACATCGATGTCGGCCGTGGCGACCTCATCGTCGCGCGCGGCGAGCAACCGCGCGTGGAGCGAGAGATCACCCTCATGGTCTGCTGGTTCAACGAGCGCCCGGCCCGCCCCGGCAACCGCTACATCGTCATGCAAGCGACGCGGGAAACCGCCGGGATCCTGAAAACGATCCATCACGTGGTCAACATCAACACGCTCGAGCCGGAAACCGGCAAAGAGGCGCTCTCGGCCAACGACATCGCCCGCGTCACGATCAAGACGGCCAAGCCCCTCGTCTTCGATCCCTACGCCCGCAACCGCGTCACCGGTAGCCTCGTGCTCGTCGACCCCGACACCTTCGAGACCGTCGGCGGGGGCATGATCACCGACGGTGAATAGCGTTAGTCACCATCGGTGTGCAGCGTTAGTCACCGTCGATGTACAAAATCACGTCGCGCCCCGTGCAATCTAAATTTATACGCTATATTTGCATGGATTTAATACTCACGCGCATGAAGACAGCATTAGACATCGAGAAGATAAACGAACAACACGCGACGACGGGGGTCGAGGAGTTCCTCCGTTACATACTCGACACGTTCGGCGACCGCGTCGCGCTGGCATCCAGCCTGGGCCTCGAGGATCAACTCCTGACCGACCTCGTCCTTCGCCTGCGCCCCGGCACGCGCGTCTTCACGCTCGACACGGGACGGCTCTTCCCGGAGACCTACCGCCTGATCGACCGCACCAACAAACGCTACGGGATCAAGATCGACCTCTTCTTCCCGGACCACGCGCTGGTGCAGGAGATGGTGCGCGCGGAAGGGATCAACCTCTTCTACGACAGCGTCGAGAAACGCCAAAGATGCTGCCAAACGCGTAAGCTCGAGCCGCTCCGGCGCGCCTTCACCGGCCTGGAAGCGTGGATCTGCGGGTTGCGCCGGGAACAGTCCGTCACCCGCCAGGAGACACGCCGGGTCGAACGCGACGAGGCCAACGGCCTCTACAAGTTCAACCCGCTGATCAACTGGTCCGAGGAAGAGGTGCGCGCCTACATCGTCGAGCACGAGGTGCCCTACAACACGCTGCACGACGCGGGATACCCGAGCATCGGGTGCGAACCCTGCACGCGGGCCGTGGCACCGGGGGAAGATCCCCGGGCCGGCAGGTGGTGGTGGGAATCCCCCCTGCACAAGGAGTGCGGGCTACACCGGCGATAACATTTTAACAGAGATATTTCTTTAAACCTTAAACAATATGAAAACAATTTTCACCGTACTCCTCTGTACCTTAACCCTGATGGGCCGGGCACAGGAAAAAGAGACCCTTTCGCTCAACCTGACGAAAGGGGAGACCTACACGCAAACGCTGGCACTCGCCAATGTCATCTTGCAACAGATCATGGGCCAGCAAGTCAAGATCGACATGAACATGAACATCGAGCTATCCTACCTCGTGAAAGAGAAAAACGCCACCTTCTATGACCTGGAACTGGTTTACAAGCGCCTCGAAACGAAAGCGGTCATGCCGGGTGTCTCCCAGACGGCCAGCTCGGACAACGAGGTAAATTCCGACTCGCGGGTATTGAATGCGCTGGTGAACAAGCCCATCCAGGTCAAGATGGACATGAAGGGGAAAGTGCTCGAGGTAAGCGGGCTGGAAGCCATCTTCGCGTCCATCACAAGCGGTTCCACCACGCAACTCACGCAACTCAAGGCGATATTCGGGGATGAGGCCTTGAAACAGAACATCCAGAATGCCATGGCGTTCTTGCCGGATCACCCCGTCGCCGAGGGAGATAGCTGGGTGCAGGAGCTGACACAAAATCTCGGGCTGACCATCAAAACGGTCACAACCTACACCTACCGGGGCAGCAAAGATGGCTTCTGGAACATCACCGGTAACTCGACCCTGGCGGTACCCAACAAGGACGAGTACTTCGAGCTAAACGGGATCCAGATGAAGAGCGACATGCAGGGCACGGCCGTCAGCGAACTCAAGCTGGATAAAGCGAACGGCTGGATAGTAGCCGGCAACACGAAATTGAAAATCAAGGGAACAACCCACGTGAAAGCGCGCGAGGGGATGCCCGGTGACATGAGCATGAACATGGACATGGAGAATGCCACGACCTACACGGGGAGCGTGACGAAATAAAAGAAGAGAGCGGGGATGTCAATTTGCAGAAGTTAAGAAAAGCACGGTATCACACCGTTCTGGAAGTCAGTTCTCGCGTGTTTGACATCGCCCGCCACTCTTTATCGATCATCTGTCCTATTCGTATGTACCCGTCGCCCCCCGGGGGTATCCGTTAGTTCACTTTCACCGGTAACACGATAAACGGCCTTCCACGCGCGTAACGCCCCGTCTCGTGCCATCCCTTGGTCGTGAATCACAAGTAATACACGCGCCCCCCCCGCTCGCTTGCCGCCCCACCTCGTTTTTTAACTTATTTTATACCGGTTCCCCATCGAAAAACCGCCATGAAAACGCCGAACGTAGCTCCTTCATCGCGAAAGAGAGGTGTTTCTCGACCGCGTTTTTCTTGATATTCAATAACCGCGCGATCTCCTCGTTACTCTTCCCCTCGAAACGGCTCATCTCGAACACCTCTTTCCGTCGAACAGGCATCCGGCTCACGATCAACTTGATCAAGAGTTCGGTCTCCAGGGCCGTCACGACCTCGTGCGGGGTTTCCTGTCCTTCCTCGCCCGTCAACGAGCACCGTGCATAACGGTCGCGCACCTTCCTCCCGCGAAGATTATTCATCGCCAGATTTTTAGCCACCGTGTACAGGTAGGATCTAAAATTCTTCCCGGGATCAATCTGGTAACGATGCTGCCAAAGACGGGTGAACAACTCCTGGCACACATCCTCGGCTTGATCCGCCGACCCGAGCAACGCCTTTAAAAATACCTTCAAGGGGGAAAAAAAATACGAGTAAATCCGGTCGAACGCCTCGCGGTCTCCCGCGCGCAAAGCCTCGAGCATCTCGTTCGACACCTCGACAAGGCCCGATCTCTCGTGCCGTGAAAATTTTCTTTCATCATACAGTTTCATAAGCCACACACTTACAGTAATGCGCGAATATACGATAAAAATTAGTAATATAAAATAATCGCGACATCGCTAAAGCGTGCTTACCATAAAACCATTAACGAGGAGATCCCCTACGGCACATCCTGCAAGATAAACACATCGTCCCGCCCCTACCGTTTGCCACCACACGCGGCAAAGAGGCAACCTATAGCGGGACGTGACACCTATACCTTAGGCCTGTACTTACAGCATCCCGGCAACGCGTTGTACACCACATCGTCAGCGCTGTCTTTTTCGGTATCGTGACCGGTTTTGGCGATAGCTTTTGAGACGGCATCGACCGAAGTCTTTTTCGCATTGAATTGCAAGTGAAGCTGTTGCGAATCCTTGTTCCAGTTTGCGACCGTAACGCCGTCGATACTTTTGGCGGCTTTTTCGATTCGAGTCTTACACATTCCGCAGCTACCCTGCACCTTCAACGTAGCCTGTTCGTCACTTTGACTTTTCTCCTCTTTTCGAGTTTCGGACGTCTTTTTTTGACTGCCTGAGTTTCCACATCCGTTACTCACTGCGATAAACGCTACCACTGTAAAAAATAAAACAAACTTTTTCATTTTTCTAAATATAAAATTACAATTAACAATTATTCATTCATTTCTGTACTTACAACATTCCGGCAGAGCGTTATACACGGCATCGTCGGCGCGATACTTGTCCGTATCGTGACCGTTTTTGGCGATTGCTTTTGCGACGGCATCGACCGAAGTTTTTATCGAATCGTAGTGCAGATGCAGCAATTTTGTCGAAGCATCCCACGAAGCGACCGCAACGCCGTCGATACGTTTAGCAGCGTTTTCGATACGTTCCTTACACATTTCGCAAAGTCCCCGT
>JAISNC010000040.1 GCA_031276355.1 Odoribacteraceae bacterium | reverse complement strand
TATTTCTTACATAAAAACGGACACTTTTGGGCGGCAGCGCAATTTATGCAACGGATGGAAGCTATCATTTATCACATTGCCGCCTCAAATATCGACAATGATTTGTTGTTACGCATTACGAAATGTCTTGTCGATTGCAGCGATTTTGACGAAAGGTTAAAAATGGATATTGCTAATGCTATGGCAAATGGCGATTTATCGGGTTTTAACGAACAAAACTTCGGATGCTGATAAAAGCCCATATACATTATCTCGACATTTGCGGCGTCAAACTAAAATAAAATTGATTCAATGCGGTGCCCAGGGTAAAATCCCCGTGTCTGGAGTGAGGCCGGATCGTATCAAGCATTTCCGACATAAGCACCTGGTTGTTCGTTCCTTTTTCAAAAATCCCCGCGATACCACATACGTTTGTTCATTTGTTTTATTTAACGACAAAAATCATGAAGAAATCCGGCGAAAAAACGTAGTTTCGCGCAGAACTAACCGAACGTACTCATGTCATTCAGCGAGAAACAAGCGAGCGAACGGGAGATGGAGTTCCTGTTCCGGCGATACTACCGGCCGCTGGTAGTGTTCGCTAACAATTACGTGCATCGCCTCGACGAGGCGGAGGACATTGTCCAGGAGCAGTTCATGAAACTGTGGAGTGGCGGGCGGCTGGAGCGTGTGGCCGCGGGAGCCGAGAGCACGTTTCTTTTCATCGTGATTAAAAATGCCTGTATCAATTTCCTGGAGAAGAAGAAGGTGCCGTTGACCGGCCTTGATCTCCCGCACTACCGGATTGCCGAGCGGGAGGCCGAGACGCTCGACGAGGAGACGGCGGCGGCCATCCTCGACGCGTTACACGGGCTACCGGAGCGAATGCAACAGGTGGTCGAGCGCGTGGTGATCTTGGAGGAGAGCTACCGCGAGGCGGCAGAGGAGCTGGGCATCTCCGTGAACACGGTCAAGACGCTGCTCCGCCTCGGCCTGCGGGCCTTGCGCGAACAACTAAAGGATCACGCGGCCCTATTCCTCCTTCACCTGCTCGCGTGCCGGAAAGGGAATCTCCTCAACCTCTTGCCTCGCTAAGACGCCCCGCTTTCACGTTTAACGAGTTTTCCCGGGGCCTTTGAGGCATCTCCAAATTGGGGAAAATCATTTTTGACAAAACACCGCCGCTTTCGTTGGGGTTGTTTCAAAAGTCGGTTTTCGTCATTGGTATCCGCGTAGCGGGAAGCAACATAGAAACCCGTAAACCACTGGCTTGTTTCACCCTCCGGGTTCGCGATGACGAAAACCGCCCGAACATCTCGGCCGGGATGCGAGGTACCCCCTCCGAAATCCGACTTTTGACACACACCCTTTCCCCGCCCTGCGCCGAGCGATAAAAATTTTCACTTCGTTATTCACCCGTTTTTGTTAAAATCCTGTTTCTCTTCCAAGAAATTAATATAACAATGGACAAATTCCCGGAAGAAGAGTTGCTTGCCTCTCTGCAAGGCAAGGCGACACGAGAAGACGAAGAGCGCGTACGCGCGTGGCTCGCGGAGAGCGAGGAAAATCGTGCGCGACACGACCGGTTTTGTACCGCCTACTACCGTCTGCACCAGTCCGCCGCGTGGCACGCGATCGACGAGCAACGGGCCAGGGCATCCCTCGCCAGCCGCTACTCCCGGCGGAGTAGTCGCCTCCTGTACGCCTTGTCGGGCGTGGCGGCCGCGTTACTCTTGGTGGCCGGACTCTGGTGGTTCACCCGCTGGACGGAAGAGGAGACGACGCTCGTCGAGACGATCCACGGCGGTGCCCACAAGGCCACGCTCATCTTGCACGACGGCCGGGAGATGCCTCTCTCCGGGAGTAGCTCCGTTGACATGGGCTACGCGCAAGCCGAAGACGACACGCTATCGGGCTTGACCTACCGGGAGACGGGCACCGCCCCCGCTGCCCTTGAGTACAACACGCTGGTCGTCCCCCGCGGCGGACTCTACACGATGACCTTCTCGGATGGGACGCGGGCCCGCGTGAACGCGGGAAGCAGCGTGCGTTACCCTGTACTCTTCGGGAAAGGGAACCGCGAGATATTCGTGAACGGGGAGATATTCCTCGACGTCCAGCGGGACACCGCGCGCCCCTTCCTTGTTCACGCGGGCCGCGTGACAACCCGCGTGACGGGCACGTCATTCAACGTGATGGCCTACGAGGAGGAGACAGTAACGGAGATCACGCTGGAGAGCGGCGCGGTGACAGTAATTGCCGGAGAGGGGGAGGTGCCGCTGGTGCCGGGCGAGCAGGCCCGGGTGGAGAACGCCACCGGGCAGGTGACGCGGCACGAGGTACACACGGCGTATTACACCTCGTGGAAGGAGGGCTTGTTTGACTTCTGCGGGATGACGCTTGAGGAGTTGTGCAGGCGGCTCGGGAGGTGGTACGACGTGGAGTTCCGTTTCGTCGCGCCGGAAGCGCGGTCGCGCACTTTTACCGGGGCCGTGAAACGTGACAACACCCTTCGCTTCATGCTCGACTTCATCGAGAAAAGCTCCGGCACCCGTTTCCGGGTACGCGGCACTACCATCGAGGTATATGAATAAGAACTATAAATCAATAATTAAAAACGTATGAATGAACAACTGATTCAACGCGCCGGCTCGTGGAGAAACGGTGCAAGAAAGACGCTCGCGATCGCACAGTGGACGATGTGTCTCGTGTTAAGTTTCGTGCTGGGCGGCCACGCCACCGGCTTCTCGCAACACCGGCTCACGTTGCCGCGGGCCGAGATATCCTACCGGCAACTGTTCGAGCAGATTCGCGTGCAGACGGGCTGCATCGTGATGTATAGTAACGACGTGCTCGACCACGAGCGCAAGGTGACGGTCGAGTACAAGGCCACCCCGCTCGATGAGGTGTTCGACGCGGTACTCTCGCCGCACGGCCTGACCCACGAGCGCAACGGGGAGTTCATCCTCATCGTGCACAAGCCGTTGCCCGTCACGCAGGCGGCGCGCGTCATCGTGAGCGGGAGAGTCACGGACGCCTCCGGGGTGCCGCTTCCCGGCGTGACGATACGCGTCAAAGGGAGCACCCGCGGGACGGCCACGGATAGCGAGGGCAGGTTCCAACTGGGCATGGAGAAGGACGAGGTGGCTACGCTCGTCTTCTCCTTCATTGGCATGAAAACAAAGGAGGTGCCCTTCACCGGCGCGATGACGGTCGACGTGGTGATGGAACTCGAGATCAGCGAGATGGACGAGGTAGTCGTCACCGGCTACCAGCGCATCGAACGCCGCAAGCTCACCTCCGCCATTAGCCAGGTGGATATGGAACGCCTCAAGGGCATCCACCAACCGAACATCGACAAGCTCCTCCAGGGACAAGTCCCCGGGATGATGATCATGAGCACCTCCGGGGCGCCCGGGGCGACACCCCAGATACGCATCCGCGGCACCTCCACCATCAGCGGGAACGTGCAACCCCTGTGGGTGGTGGACGGCATCATCCTCGATGACCCCGTGAACGCCTCCGTCGATGACATCCTCAACAACCGTAACCTCATCGCCTCGGGCATCGGGGGCGTGAACATCGACGACATCGAGTCCATCAACGTGCTCAAAGACGCCGCCGCCACCGCCATCTACGGCACGCGTGCCGCGAACGGCGTCATCGTGATCACCTCGAAAAAAGGAAGCGCCGGGAAAACGCGCGTGAGCTACGCCGGGAGCCTCACCATCGGCGAGCGGCCCCGCCTCGAGAACGCCTACATGATGAACTCCAAGGAGCGTATCGACGTCAACATGGAGATGATTCGCCGCGGCGCCTTCACCGCTACCTCCGCCTACGCGGGGCAGTATGGCACCGTCACCGACTTCGAGCGCTACTTCATCGACGTGCAGGATCGCAAGCTCACGTGGCAGGAGTTCGAGGAGAAGGTCAAGCAACTCGAGGAGGTCAACACCGACTGGTTCGACCACCTCTTCCGCGACGCCCTCTCCCAGCGCCACTCCCTCAATATCTCCGGCGGCAACGAAAAGACCACCTTCTACCTCTCCGGCAGCTACACCGACGAGCAAGCCACCGCCAAGAAGGTCGGCATGCAGACCTACACCGGTGCCGTGAAGGTATACACCCGCCTCCGCGACAACCTGCGTGTCGGCGGGATGCTTGACATAAACGCCCGGAAAAACAAAAGCTTCTTCGCCCAGGACTCCCGCGAGAATCCCTACGAGTGGGCCATCTATACCACCCGCGCCCACCGCGCCCACGACGAGGAGGGCAACTTCAACTACATGTACATCAACAACCTCAAGTTTAACTTCCTCGAGAACCGCGACCAGACGTGGCGTGTTGCCAACTCGTTTGGCATGAAGGGTACCATCGATCTCGAGTGGCGCATCACCCCCGCGTTATCGTACAATACCCTCTTCTCCTTCACCAGGCAAAACACCACGGAGGAGGACGTCGCCACGGAAGATAGCTACTTCGTGCGCGCCCGGAAGAAAGACCTCACCTATATTATCGACTACACGTCCGTCCCCTACTGGGCAGACGGGGGATACCGGAAGTTCAGGAGCAGCAACAACAGCTCGCTCACCTTCCGCAACCAGCTCTCGTACATGCAGACCATCGCTTCCGACCACCGCTTCGACGTGATGATCGGGCAGGAGATCCGCACCTCCAACCACGAGGCCGAAACCACCGAGATATACGGCTACGCCCACGACCGCGGCCACCAGCAGGTGCCGCAATACAAGCTCTTCGAGTACCTCGGTCGCCCCGCCTGGACACAAAGCATCAACAAAACGGCCGCCCTCTCCTGGTACGGCACCGCGGGATACACCTTCCGCAACCGCTACACCGTGAGCCTGAACGGCCGCATCGACGGCTCCAACCGCTTCGGCATTAAAACCAACGACCTCTTCCAGCCCCTCTGGGCCGTCGGGGCCAACTACCAGCTCAAGGAAGAGGAGTTCCTGAAACAAGAGGAGTGGATCACCTACCTCACCCTCCGGGCCTCCTACGGCACGCAGGGGAACGTCGCCTCGCAAGCCTACTCGAGCCTCGTCGCCACCATCGGCACCCTCGACCCCGAGAAAAACGAGAACTACCTCGTCATCTCCGCCCCCAAGAACCCCAACCTGAAGTGGGAAAAGAACTACACGGTCAACGCCGCCGTCGAGTTCGGCCTCTTCAAACGCGGGCTATCCGGCATCATCGAGTACTACCACAAGAAGGGCGTCGACATGCTCGGCAGCAAGCAGGTCTCCCGCGTCTCCGGCTTCTCCAACATCCAGGTCAACTGGGCCTCCATCCTCAACCGCGGCTGGGAGTTCTCCCTTAACTCGATCAACATCGACACGAAGGCCTTCCGCTGGACCTCCCTTCTCACCGCCGGTTACAACTACAACGAGGTGCTCGACGTCTACTCGCAACCCACCTACTCCCTCCTCACCAACGCGCAGCGCACGAACTACTCCGCCTCCGCCGTTGTCGGGAAACCCATCAACGGGCTGTGGTCTTACGAGTTCGCCGGCCTCAACGCGCAGGGACGCCCCATGTTCTACAACGGCAAGATGACCACCGTCACCGACGCCCAGGGCAACACCCGCGAGGAACGGGCTACCGTCTTCACGGGCATGAACAACATCGACGCCCTCGTCTACTCGGGAAGCACGATGCCCTCCTGGCAAGGCGGCCTGACGAACGCCTTTTACTACAAGAACTTCACCCTCTCGGCCCTCCTCGTCGGCAGCTTCGGTAACGTCATCCGCCTCCGCTCCCTCACCACCGACTACGACTTCGCCTTCCCGGCCCCCGGTCAAAACCTCTCCAGGGAGTTCGCCTCCCGCTGGAGACAACCCGGCGACGAGCAACGCACCAACATCCCCGTCCTGGAGACGGATCCCTGGGAATCGTCTCTCACCTACCCCTATCCCGCCAGCGCCCAGATGTACAACAACAGCGACCTGCGCACCGTCAAGGGCGACTACGTCCGCCTCCAGAACCTCTCCCTCGCGTACGACCTCTTCAGCGACAAGATGCGCGCGCGGGGCATCCAGAACATCCGCTTCATGGTACAGGGATATAACCTGCACGCGTGGCACACCTCCAGGCTCAAGGGACAGGATCCCGAGGCCACCGGCGCCGTCATGAAGTACTCCGCCACGAACTCCGCCAACGTCTCCTTCGGGAACACCTACCTCCCGCTGACGCGCTCCTACACCTTTTCCGTTAACGTGCAATTCTAAAATCAATAACAATGAAAACGAAACACATACTTCTGCTCCCGGCGCTGCTGCTCTGCGCGAGTTGCGACCTCCTGGAGATACAGCCGGTCAACAGCATGATACCCGTCAGCGTCGCCGACCACGAGTCCGTCCTCCTGGGCGGCTACCCGAGGAGCGAGTTCTTCATGCGCACCGAACTCTCCACCGACAACGTCTACGCTAACGCCAACGCCACCAGCGCGCCCGCCGCGGCGAACGAGCCCTGGTTCGTGTGGGCCGCCACCCACCAGCTCGCCAACGCCGAGGACACCTACTGGAACCAGCTCTACTCCTCTATCTACTACGCCAACACCGTCCTCGACGAGTTCCTCAAACGCGCGCCGGCCCCCGAAGAGCGCGTCCTCTTCGAGACCGTCCGCGGCGAGGCCCACGCCCTCCGCGCCTACTGCTACTTCTACCTGGTCAACCTCTACGCCGAGCCTCACGACGAGCCGTATCTCGACCACCCCGGCGTTCCCATGCCCCTCTCCGCCGAGGATGTCCACCAGAACACCCAGAACAACACCCGCGTCCCCGTCGGTAAAGTGTGGGAGCAGATCGTCTCCGACCTCGACGCCGCCGCGCGCGACCTCGCCGGGAAACCCTCCAAAGGCCCCTACCGGTTCGACTACACCTCCGTGCAGGCCCTCCGCGCCCGCGTCTTCCTCTTCATGAAGCGCCACGATGACGCCATCAACGCCGCCGGCGACGTCATCTCCGCCCGCCCCCTCTTCGACATGAATAACATGCAACCGTACATCGACGAGAAGGGGAACACGTACGCCTTCGCCGGGAACACGGGATTCATCGACCTCGGGTACAAGAACGAGGTGCTCTTCTTCGTCGGCGGGAGAGCCAACAACAACATTTTCCATTATAGCACCTACACCTTCAAGCCCGCGCCGGAACTGCTCGACCTCTGCTATCGCGACCAGGCCGACTCGACGCGCGACTACCGCCGTTACATCTTCGACTCCTTCGCCGCCAGCGCCACCGACCTCGTGCAGCAAGGCCCCACCGTCTACCGCATGTTCGCCACCCAGGAGAAATACTGCTACTACATCGGTTTCAAGGCCAGCGAGGCCATCGTCACCCGTGCCGAGGCCCTCGCGCGCCGCGCCGCCGCCGGCGACAAGGAGGCCGCCGTGAGGGACCTCAACCGGTTGCTCGCCTCCCGCTACAAGCGCTCCTCCTTCACGGAACTGTCCGCCGACGACTTCACCGCCGAATCCCTCCTCGCGCGCGTCCTCGAGGAACGGCGCCTGGAGCTGGCCTTCGACGGCGGCCTCCGCTGGTTCGACCTCCGGCGGCTCGGCAAACAGGCCCGCGTCGTGCACGCCTACAAGGACGCCGTTTACACGCTGGAACCGGGAGACCCCCGCTACGTCCTGCAAATCCCCGAGTCGGAACAGGTCAACAGTCCCAACATGCCGTTAAACCCCAGATAAAAACACACAACCATGAAACACACGATCATCTGTCTTACACTCCTCGCCGCGCTTCTCGCCGCCCGTTGCACGAAAGAAGCGCACCCCACCGCCTCGGAGAACCCCGGCATCGCCGCGATGTTCTCCCCCGGGGCCGACGCCGCCCCGGAAGTCCTCCGCATGTTCAACGAATACGGCGTTTGGGTGCGCGACACCTTCACCAGCATCGTCGAGCTGACCAACGGGTACCTCGAGGTAGACAACGTCGTCCGGGCACGCGGGGCACAACCCCTCGATCCCGCCCTGAAGGAGGAGGTCATCGCCTACTCCGCCGACCTGCTGGCCAACGTCTCGAGCGCCTTCTCCAGGGCCTTCTTCCCGCTGGAGATCGTCTACGTCCAGAGCTACGGCGTCAACTGGTGGGTGTACCCCCTCAAGCGCCTCGGGCGCTCGCGCCTCATCATCTCGTGGCCCAACACCACCGCGGGCACCATCCCCGTCACCGATCCCGCCAACCACTACTACCAGGATTCCGTCCTCACCCTCGGCGTCTGGAATCTCATCGGCCCGGCCATCGCCGCCCGCTTCGACGAGCCGCTCGCCGAGTTCGTGGCCGCGGGGAAAGCCTACGACAACGGGAAGGCCTACGACCAGATATACAACGCCTACCAGTCGGACGGCGACGCGGAGAAGTACGCCGCGGCCCTCGACGAGTTGACGCGCGACGGCGGCTTCCTGTCGGGGAACGGCTCCCGCGACTTCCGCTCCGACTTCGCGGAGTGGATCCGCCTCGTGGCGACGGAATCGCACGAGAACATCCGCGCCCGGTATTTAGATAATAGCCCGGCGCGCGCGGCCAAGTACGACGTCCTCGTCCGTTTTGCCCGCCAGTACGAGTGGGACATCCAGGCGGCGGGGAACGCCTTCCGGGCGGGGCACGAGGCGTACAAGGCGTCGTTGTGAACCGGGGTGCTGGATAACCAGTAACCCACCGGTGATGTAAAAACGAACGCGGCGGGGGGCTGGCTCGACAACGATCGCGGGCCAGCATCCCCGCCGCTCGTATCGTGATACGAGAGCCGCGTATAGCGATACGAGATTCCCGGATTGCTATACGAGACTCCCGGATACTATACGAGACTCCCGGATTGCTATACGAGACTCCCGGATTACTATACGAGACTCCCGGGTTGCTATACGAGACTCCCGGGTTGCTATACGAGAGCCGCGTAACGGGAAGGGGGCGTGTCAAAAACTGATTTTCGTCATCGCGATCCGCGTAGCGGGAAGCAATCCCGAAGAACCCCGTAAATCCTGGATCGCTTCACCCTTCGGGTTCGCGATGACGAAACCTGGTCCCGCATCCCGCTCCCGGGTAAACAAGAAGAAGAGTCTTCGCCATTTTAACGCGGTCACCGCGGATCGTTTTCTCGTTCGCGTGTAATCCGGAAAATTCACGTACATTTGCCCTCCATGAAACACAATCACGGGATCGATCGAAACGTGAACGTCTCCCCCGCTCCGCGAGACGACAACCGGGAGAGTTTCGAATGGTTATTCAAGACCTACTACTCTCCCCTCTGCGACTACGCTTACGCCATCCTGGGCGACTTCGACGAGGCGGAAGACGTGGTACAAGATCTCTTTACGCGCCTGTTACACGATCAAAAAGAGATCGCCGCGCCGGCATCCATGAAATCATACCTCTACGCCTCCACGCGCCACCGGGCGTTAAACGTCCTGAAACACAAGGCGGTGATGAAACGCAACAACTCGCTACTGGTAGAGTTCATCGAGAACCTCCAGCAGGAAGGCTACTCGAAAGAGGAAGAACTGCAAATCGAGAAGATCTCCCGCGTCCTGGAATCGCTGCCCTCCCGGTGCCGCGCCGTTTTCACGCTGAGTTGCCTCGAGGGGAAACGATACAAGGAGATCGCGGCGGAAATGGGCATCTCCGTGAACACGGTCAAGTTCCACGTCAAGAGGGCCTACAAGGAGATTCACGCGGCCATCGACTCCGCCGCCAGCCCGTTGCTCCTGCTGTTGACGATCAAAAACCGGCTCTACCCCCTAAGCGCGTATCGCCGATAACCCCCGCGTCTTATCCCGTCCACCTACCCTTTTTCACCCGCTCGTTGTCTTATGTGAAAATGAAGTAATCATGAATCATTTTCCTGGAGAAGCATGGGAGTGGCTCGCGGGCACGTGGGCGGGACGCGAGACGAACGGGCCACCGGCCGGGCTACCCGGCGAGGAGGCGCGCGCGCTATCGCGCGTGCAGTTTCTCGTCCGGCGAGCGGCACGAGGGGGAAAGGGGCACGCGTATGACGTGGATCGAGCCTACAAGAAGGTGGCGGGCCGGCGGCGATGGAGCGGGCCCACGGCCCGGTGGGCGGGATCCGTGGCGGCGATCGCGGGGGTGCTCGCGATCGCGTACCTTTCGTGGCCGGGGGCGGCGACAAGGGAGACGGGGGGGGGATCCCCCGCGTCGCGTATCGTGCCGGGAAAGGCGCGGGCCGAGCTGCAACTGGCGTCCGGGGAGACGATCCCGCTGGAAGGCCACGGGAAGGACGAGCGGTGGCGGGCGGGCGGGATCGTGCTGGAGAACGACACGGTGGCGGGACGACTGAAATACGGCGTGACCGAGAAGAGCGCGAGGGACGAAACACGGTACCACACGCTGTACGTGCCGCGGGGGGGAGAGTACCAGCTGGAGCTGCCCGACGGGACACGCGTGTGGATCAACTCCAAGTCATCGGTGCGTTTCCCGGAACGTTTCGGGGATCCCGCGCGGGAGGTCTACCTGCGGGGAGAGGCTTACTTCGCGGTGGCGAAGCGGGAGGGAATGCCGTTCCGCGTGCACGCCGGGCAACAGGTCATCACGGTGACGGGGACAAGTTTCAACGCGAGCGCGTACGAGGACGACGAGGTGTGGCGCACGACGCTGGTGGAGGGAAGCATCCGGGTGGAGGAGAACGGGAAGACGGTGGAGGTGCGGCCATCGGAGCAGTACGTGGTGGAGCGGCGGCAGGGGAGACACCGGGTGGAGGCGGTGAACAGCGAGTGGTACACGTCATGGATCGACGGGCGCTTCTATTTCAAGGCCTTCACGTTCGAGGAGCTGGTAAGGAAACTGGAACGGTGGTACGATTTCCGGATGATCTACGAGGATGAAGCGATCAAGGGCCGGCGATTCACGGGCTTCGTGAACAAGCACGAGCCGATCGAGCGCGCGCTCGCGCTGCTGGAGATGACGACGAGCATCCAGTTCCACGTGGTCGACAAAACGATCACGGTAAAACGAAAATAAAAAAAGGTGACGGGAGTTCACGCCCCCGTCCCCCCGAGATCAATAAATGTCTTGAACCCGGTAACCTGGCAGTCACGGCGACAAGACAATGTATGAACATCTAAAGACAAAAGTATGAAAAAAAACGATTCAGGAACGCGATCCTCTCGCCGGGAGAGGATAAAAAAAGGATTGATGATGACACGATTCGCCTGCTTTTTATTTTTGGCCAACGTCCTGCACGTCCACGGGAGCGCGTACGGGCAGAACGAGCGGGTGCTCCTCGAGCGGCCCACGATGACGCTGGAACAAGTTTTTAACACGATCACGCGGCAACTCCAGTACAACTTCTTTTACAGCAACGACGAGGTGGACACGCGCCGGGAGGTGACGTTCACCCGCTCCTCGTTGCGGCTGGAGGAGTTGCTGCGCCTGGCGTTGGACGAGGCGATGGGGTTCAAGGTGATCGACAAGACGATCGTGATCACGCCCCTCCCCCCGCAGGCTCGCGCGGTGCGGTTGGACACGATCAGCGGCGTCGTGCGGCACGGGAACGAGCCGTTGCCGGGGGCGAGCGTCCGCCTCAAGGGGAGTAGCGGCGTGGGGGCCGCCACGGACGGGAGAGGGGAATTTCGCCTGTACATCCCGCGGGCGGAGAAACAAGTACTGATCATCTCGTTCATCGGCATGACGACGAAGGAGGTGACCGTCACCGGCAGCGGCTCGTTGATCGTGACGCTGGAAGACGCCATCGAGGAGATCGAGGAGGTGGTGGTGATGGGCATGTTCAACCGCCGGGCCGAGAGCTTCACCGGCGCCACCGTCACCTTCAATCAAGAGGAGTTGAAGCGGGCGGGCAACCAGAACCTGCTCGCCAGCTTGAAGAACCTGGACCCGTCGTTTATCATACAAGAGAATCTCGAGTTCGGGAGCGACCCGAACCGCTTGCCCGAGATCACGATGAGGGGACAGACGAGCATCCCCGTCGACATCGAGGGGGAGTATCGCGGGAGCCTGAACCAGCCGCTGTTCATCCTCGACGGCTTCGAAACGTCGCTGCAGACGGTGTTCGACCTGGACATGAACAAGATCGCGAGCGTGACGCTGTTGAAGGACGCCTCGGCGAAGGCGATCTACGGCTCGAAGGCGGCGAACGGCGTGGTGGTCATCGAGACGATCCTCCCGAAGGCCGGGAACTTGCAGCTCTCCTACAACGGGAGCGCGGACATCGAGGCCCCCGACCTGACCAGTTATAACTTGACCAACGCGGCCGAGAAGTTGCAAGCGGAGTGGCTGGCCGGGAAGTACACGACGTCGGGCGGGACAAGCCAGGCCGCCGCGTTGAGGGATTATTACGCGTTGCAGAAGGAGGTGGCCCGCGGCGTGAACACGTACTGGCTCTCGCGACCCCTCCGCGTGGGCGTCGGCCAGCGGCACGCGTTGAACTTCACGGGAGGGAACAACGACACGCGCTATTCCATCAACGTGAGCTTCGGGGACACGAAAGGGGTCATGATCGGGTCGGACCGCCAGACCCTTTCCGGGAACCTGATGTTCTCCTACCTGTACGAGTCGCTTAGCGTGCGGAACAACCTGACGATCACCTACAACAAGGGGAAAAACTCCCCCCACGGCTCCTTCACCGCTTACGCCAACATGAATCCCTACTGGAGGATACGGGACGAGCGGGGGAACTTGATCAAGCGGTACGCCCAGAACCGGTACAACCCGCTCTATAACGCCAGGTTGAACGGGAAAGACGAGTCCACCTACACGACCGTCACCGAGAACCTCTACCTCGAGTGGACGCCGCTCAAGAGCCTGCGCTTGACCGGCAAGCTGGGCGTCAGCAAATCACTCAACGACTCGGAACGCTTCCTCTCCGCCGATAACACGGCCTTCGCGGACGTGTCCCCCTTCTCCGGGGAGTACGCCGACCGGGGGCAGTATGACATGACCCACGGGAAGTCCCTGAACGTGGACGCCGAGCTGGGGCTGGCCTACTCCATCCGGGCGAACAAGCACACGCTTTACAGCAACGCCGTCTGGAAGATCGGCACGAGCGCCTCCCAGTCCACGGGCATGTCCGTGGTCGGGTTCCCCTCGGACAAGATGACCTACATCTCCTTGGGCAACCGCTACAACGGGACGAAACCCTCCGGCTCGGAAAGCCTCTCGCGCTCCGTGGACCTCGTGGCGTCGGCGAACTACGCGTTCGACAACCGCTTCTTCACGGATCTCTCGTACACGGGGACGGCGTCGTCGCGCTTCGGGGCGAACAACCGGTGGGGCCACTTCTGGTCGGTGGGCGCGGGCTGGAACCTGCACCACGAGCGCTTCATCCGCTCGCTGGGCTTCGTGCAGAACCTGCGGCTGCGCGGCTCCATCGGCTACACGGGATCGCAGGAGTTCGACCCCTACCAGGCGATCGCCTCCTACGAGTACTTCACCGGGAAGTCGTACGACGGCGCCCTCGGCAACCGCCTGCTCGGCGTGGCCAACGACGCGCTCAAGTGGCAACAACAGTTCGACCGGAACGCGGGGATAGACGTCACGCTCTTCGACCGCGTGTCGGCGCGGGCGGAGTTCTACTCCAACACGACGCGCGACCTGCTGACGGACGTGACGCTGGCCCCCTCCACCGGTTTCCCCACCTACAAGGAGAACCTCGGCGAGAAGCTAAACAGGGGCTACGAGCTGAACATCCAGTGGAAAGCGGTCGCGGCGCCCTCCCGGCGCGCGTTCGTGAACCTCTTCGCCAGCGTGGCGCACAACAGCGACAAGCTGGTGAAGATCTCCGAGGCGCTGCGGAAGATCAACGAGACGCAGGACGCCAAGTTCGACTCCTTCTCGAACATCCAGCGCAAGCCGGTGGTGCGCTTCGAGGAGGGGAAGAGCACGACGGGGATCTGGGCGGTGCCCTCGATGGGGATCGACCCGGTGACCGGCAAGGAGGTGTTCATCAAGCAGGACGGCACGTTGACCAACGCGTGGGCGGCGGCGGACCAGCGGGTGATGGGCAACACGCAGGCCACCGTCACGGGCAACGCCGGGGCGTATCTCGCCTACCGCGGCCTCTCGCTGAACCTCTCGTTCAGCTACCGCGCGGGCGGGCAGATGTACAACAGCACGCTCGTCGAGAAGGTGGAGAACGTCGACGTGATCAACAACAACGTCGACAAACGCGTCCTCCGCGACCGCTGGAACACGCCGGGCGTGAAGGCCAAGTTCAAGAGCATCACCGATCGCACGACGACGTACCCCACCTCCCGCTTCGTGGAGGATCTCGACGAGCTCGTCTTCTCCTCGCTCAACCTCTCCTACGAGCTCGGCGAGCTGGAGGCCTTCAAGCGGTCGTCGTTCGACCGGCTGCGCGTGTCGTTTAACATGAACGACATCGGTCGCCTCAGCACCGTCAAGCAGGAACGCGGCACGGCCTACCCCTTCGCCCGCTCCTTCTCATTCGCCCTCTCGGCAACGTTTTAACCCGTTAATACACCCGATATGAAACACACGTTTATATATTTACTTCTTCTCTTCTTCGCCTCCTGCAGCGACTGGCTCGACGTCACTCCCCGTATCCAGATCAAAGAGGCGGACAACTTCACCACCGCGCAGGGCTACAAGGACGCCCTCGCGGGAGTCTACATGCTCATGACCGGGGAGACCACCTACGGGCGCGAGCTGAGCTTCGGCCTCGTCGACGTGCTGGCGAAACAGTACACCTCCGGGTTCGGCACCCTGAACGAGTATTACTACCCCTCGACCTACAACTACACCGCCGAGGCCAGCAAGACCAAATTCGCCTCGATATGGGCGGGGATGTACAACACGATCGCGAACGTCAACAGCCTCGTCGCCCGCGTCGACAAGGCCGACACGATGCTCTTCGCCCCCGACGAGTACCACGTCATCCGCGGCGAGGCGTATGGCCTGCGCGCGTTCCTGCACTTCGACCTGCTGCGCCTCTTCGGGCCGGCCCCCGTCGTCGACCCGGACGCCAAGGCGATCCCGTACGTCACCGCGTTCAACGCGCGCGTGACGCCCCTCTCCACCGTCCGGCAGGCGATCGACCGGGCGCTGGCCGACCTCGCCGTCGCCGAGGCCGAGTTGAAGGCACACGACCCCGTGACGCGGGGCCTCTCCAGCGCCGACTACACCGATTACTTCCGCAACCGGCACTATCGCTTTAACTACTACGCCGTGAAACTCCTCCAGGCGCGCGTCCACCTCTACGAGGGGGATCACGGGGCCGCCCGGGCGGCCGCCGAGGAGGTCATCGCGCAATCCCTCTTCACGTGGGTGCCCGAGTCGCAGGTGGTCACGACGAGCGCGGAGACGCGTAACCTGGTCTTCTGGCAAGAGCTGATCTTCACCCTGAACATGAACAACATCGCGGAGATCGCCTTCGGCACCACCGGCTCCCGCTCGTGGTTCACCACCGGCTCCGGCGGCTTCACGAAATCCCCGGGCAACTGGAACACCGTCTACGAGACCGCCCTCCACCCGACCGACTACCGCAACGTCTACCTCATGAGCGACCCCATCGACGGCTACTACGTCACCAGCCGCAAGCTCTACCAGCCCACGGGGGTCTACGGCCAGGATTTCATCAACAAGATGCCCATCATGCGCCTGAGCGAGGCCTACTACATCGCCGCCGAGGCGGCCCTTCGCCTCGACGACAAGCCCGGGGCCGTCGCGTACCTCAACACGGCGCGCGCGCGCCGCTACATCACCACCCCGCTCCCCGCGACCCTCCCCGACGAGGCCGTGCAGGAGGAGATCCGCAAGGAGTACGCCAAGGAGTTCATCTGCGAGGGCCAGCTCTTCTACTACTACAAGCGCCTCAACAGCGAGACCATCCAGTTCTACTCCCCCTACAACTCCCCCCTCCCCCGCGACCTCTACGTCCTTCCCCTGCCCGAGGAGGAGATCGACTACGGGCAACGTCACCTCGAGGCAGAACAAACCCATTAAATGATCAACACCATGAAATACACGTATATCTTGACAATCGTCGCCCTCCTCCTCGCCTGCAAGCAAAACGAGGC
This sequence comes from Odoribacteraceae bacterium, assembly GCA_031276355.1. Lineage (GTDB taxonomy): Bacteria > Bacteroidota > Bacteroidia > Bacteroidales > Marinifilaceae > JAIRKS01. The sequence continues at coordinate 12,626 of JAISNC010000040.1, read as the reverse complement.
CCCCGAGTTCCCCGACGGCGGGCGCGTCTACTTCTTCGAACAGGAACCCAGCGGCTACGGCACCCTGCTGCACGTCCCCGAGAAAAACTTCTCCTTCGCCGTCCTCGACGACACCGTCACCGGGGCCGAGGGGAAGGTCAACGTCCGCCTCCTCGGGAAGGTCAGCGACAAGGACCGCGTCTTCCGCGCCCGCGTCGTCGCCGACAGCACCACCGCCGTCGAGGGCACCCACTACCGCCTCCACGACGGCCTCCTGAAGGCCGGCGAGATGGAGTCGTACCTCCCCGTCACCCTCTACCGCGCCCCCGGCCTCAAGAGCGCCGCCGTCAAGATCTGCCTCGAGATCCTCCCCACGGGAGACCTCGGCGCGGGCCTGCGGGAGGGGAATCGCTTCACCCTGCACGTGGGCGACTTCTTCATGAAGCCCGAGTGGTGGACGTACTACGTCGACGCGTATTTCGGCGCTTACTGCGACAACAAGTACAAGTTCATCATCGAGACGCTCGACATCATCGACTTCCCGATGACCGGCGCCAGGTACGCCCCCGAGGCGGGTTCCTACACCCCGCCGCAGATGCAGGGCTTCCAGTACACGCTCGTCAACGCCTACGCGGAGTACCGCAAGACGAATCCCCCCATCTGGGTGGACGATAACGCGGAGACGAAAGTCGAAATCAAGTTTCAACTGTAAACACGCACGCGCATGAAAAAAGTAACATACCTCATCGTCGCCCTCCTCCTCGCCGCCTGTTTCGAGGACAAGGGAAATTACAGCTACAACGTCATCAACGAGATCGTCATCGACACCGTTGGCTTCCCCGTCGCCTACACCGCCGAGGCGGGCGGGCGACTCGTCATTGATCCCGTCATCGCCTTCTCCGGGGAGGCCATCGCCGGCGAGGAGCTCGCCTACGAGTGGTACTTCTACTCCTCGTCGCTCGCGGTCAACGACTGGTACCCCGTCTCCCGCGAGAAAAAGCTCGACCTGAAGATGATCTACGCCGCGGGCGCCTACAAGGCCACCCTCTACGTCACCGACACGAGGCGAAACCTCACCTCCCACGCGACCTTCGACGTCAACCTCATCTCCAAGATCAGCCACGGGATGCTCCTCTTCCACGTCGCCGGCGGCGAGGCCGACTTCGATTACGTCGCCACCCCCTCCACCGTCCGCGAGCTGGACAGCGCCGTCCACATGCGCGACGTCTTCTACACCTTCAACGGGCGCAAGCTCCGCGGCAATCCCCTGACCGTGCGCCACTCCGCCATCGACGGGCGGGCCGTCAACTGCATCTACGTCTCCACCGACCAGGAGTTGCTGCGCCTCTACGCCCGCACCTTCCTCCTCGAGCACGACGCGGGCGAGCTGCTCGTCCCGCCCCTGCCGCCGCGCCTCCACTTCGAGCACATCGACGGGCAGGGAGGATCCTCCATCAACGTCGTCTTCTTCATCAGCGACGGCTCCCTCCGGCGCCTCTCCTACGGGGCGCAACACTACGCCGACTACTCCATCCCCACCCCCCAGTCCCCCGGCGCCGCCCTCGGGCCGGACGTGCGCCTCGCGCCCTTCTCCGTGCGCCCCACCACCTCCGGCTCCATCGTCTACAACCCGATGTTCTACGACACCGTCGGCCAACGCTTCGTCTACCTCGCCAACGTCGGCTCCTCCACGAGCACCCTCGAGCCGCTCCCGGCACAACTCCCCGCGGCCCTCTTCGACGTCAATAACATCGGGAAAGAGCTCCTCTTCCTCGAGCGGGGCAACAGGTACTTCGGCCTCGCCGTCTTCTCCGGCGGCCCGGGCGATTACTGGCTCTACGAGATCAACCTCCCCGCCGCCGGGGCCTACTCCATCACCGGCGCCACCAACCTCGCCCACGGCAAGCACGACATGTCCGCCCTCCCCGGCATCGACGAGGCCGTGGCCTTCGACGCCGGCACCAAGGGCGACTTCCTCCTCTACGCCACCCGGCGCGACATCTACACCTGCGACTACCAGGGAGCCAACCCCGACGTCGCCGCGCGCACCGCGCCCGTCACCGCCACCCGCGTCAACGACGACTTCCCCGCGGGCGAGGAGATCACCGGCATCAAGGTCTACAAGTACGACGGCGGGATCTACTCCCAGGGCGGCGGCGGCGCCTCGGACCCGAGTTACATCTACTACAACGCCCTCAACAGCTCCCTCCTCTACGTCTCCACGTGGGACGGCACCGAGGGCCACCTCTACGAGTTTGCCCTTAGCCCCGTCGACGGGAGGCTCGTGAACAAGACGCCCCTCTACCGCTTCGACGGCTTCGGCCGCGTCGTCGACATGGGCATCAAGATACAATATCGTGAAGCCTTTTAAAGCCATAAACCACCCGCGCGCGAGAGCGATTCTCGCGCGCGGGCGACGGGGGGTGGCCTCGAACGTGCCCGGGCATCCCGTCCGGGACGCGGGGTACCTCCTGGAACCCGACCTCGCGAGGCTCCCGGAGAACCTTGATCCGCGCTCGGAGAGCCTCGGTCCGCGCTCGGAGAGCCTCGGTCCGCGCTCGGAGCACCTCGATCCGCGCTCGGAGCACCTCGGTCCGCGCTCGGAGCACCTCGGTCCGCGCTCGGAGAACCTCGGTCCGCACTCGGAGAACCTCGGTCCGCGCTCGGAGAACCTCGATCCGCGCTTTTTGTGACAACGGCCGCGCTTTTAGCGACAAGCTCCGCGCTTTTAGCGACAAAATGGCAGCCCGGGGCACCCCGGGGGTCGGCCTGCCCGGGTGAATGTTCCTGTCGTCCGCCTCGAGTATCGCGCGTGACACGAGAACCTTATTTAAAAACCTTTTAATACCACGCCATCATGAAATACTTGCTACTCTCTCTCCTGACCCTCCTCGCCGGCCAAGCCGCGGCGCGCTCCTTCACCGTCACCCCCGCCCACGCGGTGGCCGGGGAAGAGATCACCATCGCCTACGCCCCCGCCGGCGGCCCCCTCGCCGGCAGCCGGCAAATCACGGGCGTCATCTATCTCTGCGACGGCGACGCGTGGCGGGCCGACGACCTCGACATGACGCCGCGCGACACCGCCTGGGTCGCCACCTACCGCCTCCCCGCCGACGCCGTCCTCCTCGCCTGCAAGTTCCACGGCGACGGCGGCGCCTGGGACTCCGGCACGCGCTGGAGCCACTACGGCCACTTCGTCCTCCACCGCGAGGGCGAGCAACTGGTCTCCCGTCCCGGCGCTTACCTCCACTGGGGCCTCCTCCGCTACCCGCCCCTCGAGCGATACGCCGTCCCCGGCTTCACCCGCCCCGAAGAGGGCATCGAGGACAACGTCATGCGGATGTGGGTCACCAACGAGTACCGCCACTTCCCCGCCTCCCGCGAGACCCTCTCCTACTTCGCCGCCAAGACGCTGGAGAAACTGGAACCGGGGCAACACGCCGGCAGTTACCTCCAGGACATCGACTACATCCTCTCCCTCCCCGCCGCCGCCGAGCGCTCCCTGCTCCGGGCCGCCGAAACGTGCAAGACGATCCTCAAGGACGAGCGACGCGCCCGGGAGATCGAGGCCATCATCCTCCAGCGTTTCCCCGACGGCCAACTCGCCCGCGAGCGGGAGGGCCTCCGCGTCCACCTCTTGAAAGATCCCGACGAGAAGGAGCGGGCCGTCATCGCCTACATGAAACGCTTCCCGCCGCGCGCCTTCGCCGCGGACGCCCCCTACACGCGGCCGATCGTGACGGCCGTTCTCCTCTACCGGAACACGCAACGGGGCGATCGCGAGTTACTCTTCGAGTACCTCCCCGTCCTCCCCGCGTCGATCTTCCCGGAATTATACTACCGGCTCGTGCAACTTCCCTTGCAACACCAGATGAAGACCCCGGCGGAACTGATGCCCCTCTCCACCGCCCTCCGCGACGAGATGCAGCGCCGCGCCGCCGACCCCGCCGGGCGGCTCCGCGACGCCGCCCGCGTCTACTCCCCGCGGGAGTGGGCGCGCGAGAACCTCCGTCGCAACGCCGGCTATTTTCTCACCCACGCCGACCTGTTGCACCGCGCCGGCGAGAACGCCGCGGCGCTCGAGACGCTGGAACCGATCAAGGAGTTCCACGCGAAGAACTCCACCTTCAACGACCTCTACGCGCGCCTCCTGTCGGCCAACGGCTACCATCACCTCGTCGTCCCCTTCATCGAGGCGAGCACCCGGGAGGACGCCGCCACGCCCGCCATGCTCGACACGCTCCGCGCCGCCTTCCTCCGCGAGCACCCCGGGGGTGACTTCGACGCCCGCGTGGCCGCGTTGCGTTCCCCCGCCTACGTCGAGCGATTCGAGGAGCGGCTGAAGGCGAGCCTCATCAAGAAGAAGATCGACCCGTTTGAACTGGAAGACATGCACGGCAAGCGCGTGTCGCTGGAGGCGTTGCGCGGGAAGATCGTCGTCCTCGACTTCTGGGCCACGTGGTGCGCCCCGTGCAAGGCGGCGCTCCCGGGGATGCAGGTGGCGGTCGATCGCTACCGGGATCATCCCGGCGTGGCCTTCTACTTTATCTCGACGCTGGAGCACGACCCGGGTTACAAGGCGGCCGTCCGGGCGTTCATCGCGAGCAAGGGCTACGCGCTGGAGGTGCTATTCGACAACGCGGATCCCGCCACCGGGAAGCACGGCGCCCTCTATCACGCGTACGCCAGGCCCCTCGGCATGAACGGCATCCCCCACAAGGCGATCATCGACGGGGAGGGCTTCCTGCGCTGGAGCTCCAGCGGCTACCACGGCAACCCGCTGGAACTGGCCAACGAGATCACCTTCCTGGTAAACTATCTCGTGGAGGAAAATAAAAGTAAATGACTTGCAGGAACAAAAAAATCATTACTTTTGTCGCCGCGAAGGCTCCCACGTCGCGCCGGAATACCGGTCGCGACACGGGATTAAAAGGGAACCGGGTGTGAATCCCGGACAGTCCCCGCTGCTGTAAATTCCATTCTCCACGCGAGAATCGATGTTTGAATATCCTTTGCCACTGGTCACGACGACCGGGAAGGCATTCAAACAGGAACAAGTCAGAAGACCTGCCTCGCGCGTGATGGATTTACAGCCCACGGGTCATGGGCGCGTGATCAACGAATAAGACACATTCTCGTTATTTCTCGGGGTACTCCTGTCTCGTTTGCTGTAAATCCGGTGGTCGAAACTAAATCGGATTTATAGCGATATGAGAACGTTGTACATGACTCGTCGGGCGCTGGCGCTTCTCTTGGTGCCCGCCGCTCTCCCCGCCCTCGCGCGGGAAGGGCAGCGGGGGGACACGATCCGGGAACTGGAGGCCGTCACGGTCCACGGCAAGCCCGTGAAGCGGGAGATCGTCCCCGTGCAGGCGCTGGGGGGCAAGGCGCTGGAGCGGCTGGGGGTATACTCGGTGGCCGACGCCGTCCGCTACTTCTCGGGCATACAGGTAAAGGACTACGGGGGCATCGGTGGCCTCAAAACGGTCAACGTGCGGGCGATGGGCAGTCATCACGTCGGGGTATTCTACGACGGGGTGGAGCTGGGAAACGCCCAGAACGGGGTGGTGGATCTCGGGCGCTTCTCCCTCGACAACATGGAGGCGATCGCGCTCTACAACGGGCAGAAAAGCACGATCCTCCAGCCGGCGAAGGATTACGCCTCGGCCAGCGCCGTCTACATGACCACGCGGCGGCCGGTCATCCAGGCGGGGAAACGCCGCAACGTGAACGCGGGATTAAAAGGAGGGTCGTTCGAGACGATCAACCCGTCGTTGCTGTGGGAGCGTCGCGTGAACGAGCGAGTGACCGCCTCCTTCAGCGCGGAATACCTGTACACCTCCGGGAAGTACCGCTTCTCCTACGCGCGCAAAAACGGGTACGACACGACGGAAACACGCCGGAACGGCGACGTGAGCATGGCCCGCGTCGAGCTGGCCCTCTTCGGGCGGGCCGGCGCCGGGGAGTGGATGGCAAAGGCCTACTATTACAACTCCGCCCGCGGCTACCCCGGTGCCTCCGTGCGCGAGGAACCGGGCAAGTTCAAACACCAGGACAGGCAATGGGACGATAACTTCTTCGCGCAAGCCACGTGGCGGGCCCGCGTCGGGGAACGATACAGCCTGCTCGTGAACGGGAAGTACGCCCGCGACTACCTCCACTACCTCTCCGACCCGCGCGTCGACGTGAGCACGATGTACGTCAACAACCGCTACCGGCAACGGGAAGCGTACGGCTCCGCGGCCCACCTCCTCGGGATCCGCCCGTGGTGGCACGCGGCGCTCTCCAACGATTTCCAGTTTAACACGCTGGACGCCGACCTGGTCCATTTCGTCTACCCGCGGCGCTACTCCCTCTTCACGGCGGTGGCCACCGCCGTCGAGCGCGACCGGTTCAAGCTACAAGCCAGCGTGCTGCACACGTTCGTGCGCGAGAAAACACGCGTGACCGGGGCCAACGCCGGCCAGAAAAGCATCTTCACGCCCTCGCTCGTCGTCGCGTGGCAACCCTTCAAGGCGCGTGACTTGCACCTGAGGGGATTCTACAAGCGGGTATTCCGCATGCCCACGCTCAACGACCTTTACTACACGTTCATCGGCAACAAGGATCTCGAACCGGAATACACCACGCAGTACGACGTCGGCCTCGCGTACGCGACGGGCCACCCCGCGCGCCTGGAAGTGCAGGTAGACGCTTACTACAACCAGGTGGAGAACAAGATCATCGCCATGCCCACCTCCAACCAGTTCCGCTGGACGATGCTCAACCTGGGGCAGGTCGAGATACGCGGCGTGGACGTCGCCGTGCAAGGCTCCTTCCGGGCCGGGGGAATGGAGCTTTCGCCGCGCCTGAGCTACACCTACCAGCAAGCGCGGGATCTCACGGAGCCAGGCAGCCCGTGGTACGGCGGCCAAATCCCCTACATCCCGTGGCACGCCGGGTCGGTGATCCTGGGCGGGTCAAGCGCGACGTGGTCGTGGAATTATAGCTTTATCTACACCGGGGAGCGCTACGAGGCGGTGGCCAACATCCCGGAAAATCACGCGCGACCGTGGTACACGCACGACCTGTCGCTCTCGAAAACCTTCCGGCGGGAAAAACACGCGACGCGCGTGACCGCCGAGATCAACAACATCTTCAACCAGCAATACGAGGTGGTGCAATGCTACCCGATGCCGGGCACGAACTTCAAAATCAAAATCAATATCTTGCTATGAAACGACTTTTTCTACTGCTCGCCGGCACGGCGCTGCTCGCCGCGTGTCGCGAGGAAGAGGAGATCATCCCCTCCACCGGCACGGTGGTGACGCCCGGGGAGAACGCGGGCCCCATCGCCGGCTTCTTCCTGCTCAACGAGGGGAACATGGGCAGCAACAAGGCCACCCTCGACTACTTCGACTACGAGACCGGGGTCTACACCAAAAACATCTACGCGGAACGCAATCCCGGCGTGGTCAAGGAACTGGGCGACGTGGGCAACGACATCCAGGTGTACGGGAGCAAGCTCTACATCGTGGTCAACTGCTCGCACTTCGTGGAGGTGATGGACGCGCGTACCGCCAAGCACATCACGCAGCTCTCCATCCCCAACTGCCGCTACATCGTCTTCAAGGATCGCCACGCGTACATCAGCTCCTACGCCGGGCCCGTCAAGATCGACCCGAACGCCCGGCTGGGCTACGTGGCGCGCGTGGACACGGCCGACCTCGCGCGCCCGGCCATCGACACCTGCGTGGTCGGCTACCAGCCCGAGGAGATGGTCATCGTCGGCGACAAGCTCTACGTGGCCAACTCGGGAGGCTACCGCGTGCCGGATTACGACCGGACGGTCTCCGTCATCGACCTCGCGTCGTTTAAAGTCATCCAAACGATCACCGTCGGGATCAACCTGCACCGCCTCGAGGTCGACAACCGCGGGTACATCTACGTCTCCTCGCGCGGCGACTATTACGGCACGCCGTCAAAGACCTACGTCATCGACTCCCGGACGGACAAGGTGGTCGACGAGTTGCCCCTGTTGCCGAACAGCAACATGACCCTGCGCGGCGACTCGCTCTACGTCTACAGCACCGAGTGGAGCTACATCACCCACCGGTGGAGCATCTCCTACGCCATCCTGAACACGCTCACCCGGAAAGTCGTGACCCGCTCCTTCATCAAGGACGGCACGGAGAAACAGATCCGGGTGCCCTACGGCATCGCCGTCCACCCGGTGACGGGAGAGATCCTCGTGACCGACGCCAAGGATTACGTCACCCCCGGCACCATCTACTGCTTCACCCCGGACGGGAAAAAGAAGTGGTCCGAGGTGACGGGAGACATCCCCGCGCACGTCGCCTTCACGCGCGAAAAACTCGAACCCAAAAAATAACAGGACATGAACACGTTTACACGAAACACGCGCGCCGGCAGCCTGCTGCTGTCGTGCCTTCTCGCGATAGGAGTCGCCTCCTGCGGGAAAGACGATCTCGACGCCGCGGCGCCGCGGGTCACCTTCGACCGCCCGGACGGGATCTACACGGTGAAAGCCGGGAAGAGTATCACCATCACGCCCGTCGTCGAGAACGACGCGGGAGCCTTCTACACCTGGACCACGGCGGACGGGCAACTGATCGGGCGCGAGAAAACGCTCGCCCACGCGTGGGAAGAACAGGGACAAGTCTACATCACGTTCCGGGTGCACACCGATCACGGGTCGGCCGAGCGGGAGATACGCGTGGACGTGGCGCCGCTCGTCCCGCCGCTCATCTCGCTCGCCATCCCCCCGGGGGGATTCGTCGTCCTGCAAGGCCGCGGGCTGCTCCTCGCGCCCGTGATCGACAACGACGAGGGGGTCACCCTCGAGTGGAAGATCGGGGAACGCGCCGTCGCCACGACCCGCGAGTATACTTTTACATCCGACGAGCCGGGAGTGTTCCACCTCTCCCTCTCGACCGTCAACGAGGACGGCAGCGACTTCCTCGCCTTCGACGTGGAGGTCAAGGCCCCCGCCGGGATGCCCTTCTCGTGGCAATTCGAGCGCGCGACGTACAACGTCTCCGTCGGGCGCGCCATCCGCCTGTTGCCGCGCGGCATCACGAACGCCTTCGACGCGGAATACACCTGGAGCGTCGACGGGCAAGAGAAACAACGCGCGGCCGACCCGCTCTTTCTCTTCAACGCCACCGTCGAGGGCCTCCACACCGCCGTCGTCACGATGAAAAACGACTACACGACCGCCTCGCGCGCGCTCACCGTCAACGTCTGCCCCCCGGAAGGCACCTACAAGCGGGCCGTCACGGCAAGCAGCCGGGTCGACTGCAACAAGGTGCACGAGTTCCTCGCCGCCCCCGGGCAGTTCGTCAACGAGGGGTACACCGCCACCACCATGCAACAGGCCTGCACCCACGCCGAAGGCCGCCTCTCGAGCGGGGCCCACGTCTCCCTCGGCGGCTTCGGCGGGTACATCATCCTGGGCTTCGACCACAGCATCGAAAACGACGGGGGATACAACTTCCAGGTGCTCGGCAACTCGTTCACCGGCTCCTCCGAACCGGGCATCGTCTACGTCATGCAGGACGAGAACGGCGACGGGCTGCCCAACGACACGTGGTACGAGCTGAAAGGAAGCGAACACGGCAAGCCGGGAACCCTCCAGGACTACGAGATCACCTACTACCGCCCCCGCGCGACGGGCATGTCCGTCACCTGGAGCGATAACCTGGGCAAGAGCGGCTCCGTCGATTACCTCGCCGCCTATCACCGCCAGGAGTACTACTACCCCGCGTGGGTCGCCGACAACTCCTACACCCTGCGCGGCACCCGCCTCGCCTCGCGCACCCGGGAAGTCACCCCGGGGTACTGGAGCAACGACGACTTCGGATGGGGATACGCCGACAATTTCAGCGCGACCGACCGCCTCACCGACAACGACAACCACGACGCCGGCACCAACGCGAATCACTTCAAGATCAGCGACGCCATCACCTTCGACGGCAAACCCGCCTCCCTGCAATACATCGACTTCATCAAGGTGCAAACCGGCGTGAACGCGAAAGCCGGGTGGCTCGGGGAGAACTCCACCGAGGTGTTCGGTGCCAAAGACTATAACCTGATTAAAAACAAATAAAATTAAACAACCATGAAACAACTATCCACCATCTTGCTACTCGCCTGCGCCGCCATCTTCTCCGGGTGCGGCGACGAAGAGTTCAAGGGCACCGACAACGCCGTCATCGCCTTCTCCCTGCAGACGGCCGACACCACCTACGCGGCCGCCATCACCGCCGACCGGATCATCGTCGCCGCGCCCGCCGGTGCCGACCTCTCGGGCGCGGAAGCCCGCTACACGCTGAGCGAACGGGCCACCATCCTCCCCGATCCCGCGACCGTCACCGACTGGAACGGGCAACACGTCTTCCAGGTGAAATCGCGCTCCCGCGCCGCCCGCGAGTACACCTACGCCGTGACGCGCGCCGAGGTCGTGCAGCCCGGTAACGTCACGCTCCTCACCCAATCCGATGTCACCGCCCTCGCCGCCCGCGGCATCACCGTCATCGACGGCAACCTCGTCATCGGTGCCGCCACCGCGCCCCCCGCCGACAGCATCACCGACCTCTCGCCGCTCGCCGCCCTCAAGGAGGTGCGATACAACATCATCATCCACCGCTCCTTCGCCGGGAAGGAGCTCCTGGGGCTTGACAACCTCGAGCGGTGCGGCGGCCTCCACGTCGGCACCACCACCGCGCGCGTCGACCTCCCCGCCGTCGAGGGCCTCTCCATCGACCTCCCCGCGTTGAAAGCCGCCGGGGACATCGTCCTCAACAGCGGGTCGCTCAAGCGCCTCTCGCTCGGTGCCCTCGCGTCCGCCGCCTCCCTCTTCGTCGCCTCCCCCGCCCTCGTCGCCCTGGACGCGCCGCTGCTCGCCGAGACCGTCGGGCGATTCAGCATCGAGAACCCCCCCGGCGGTGCCAACAGCGTCCTCGCCGGCATCTCCTTCCCGCGGCTCGAGCGGGTAGGCGGGCGCTTCTCCCTCCACTACCTCCCCGCCCTCGCTTCCGCCGCCTTCCCGCTCCTCGAGAGCGTCGGTGCCGAACTCTCCATCGAGACCAACGCCACCCCCCTCGAGACGCTCGCCTTCCCCGCTCTACGCTCCGTCGCCGGCAACATCACCGTCGAAAGGGCCCCCGGCCTCCTCTCCCTCTCCCTGCCCGCCCTCGCGCGGGCCGCCGCGTTCGTCTATAACAAAACCTCCTACGGCACCTACCCCCTCGCCACCCTCGACCTGCCCGCCCTCGCGACCGTCGACGGGGAGATCTACCTGCGCGACATCCCCCTCGCGTCGCTCGACCTGCCCGCCCTCGAAAGCATCGGCACCGTCATCACGCTCTGGGATTTACAAACCCTCGAGCGCCTCGCGCTGCCCGCCATCAAGCACGTCGGCGACAAGGTCTACCTCTACCGCCCCCACCTGCTCGCGTCGCTCGACATCTCCTCCTTAGACACCCTCGGCACCCTCGAGCTTGTCGACTTCGACACGCTGCAAACCATCAAGACCCCGCCCGTCATCGGCAACGTGACCCTGAACTACGCCGCCAAGAACTCCCCCGTCCCCTCCTTCAACGGGCTCGAGAAGATAAAAGGCACCCTCTCCTTCACCAGCGACGGCAACGTGACGGGCTACGAGGTCAACGGCATCCGGGAGATCGGCACCCTCCGTCTCACCGGCGGGAAAAAACCGGCCACCCTCGACCTGCCCGCCGTGGAGAAGATCGGCACGCTCGAGATCGGCTCCTATAACCTGGCCAAGCTGGATGCCCCGAAGCTGGAGAGCGTCGAGGCCCTCAAGTTCTCCTACGTCTACACGCTGGCCGACATCAACGTCCCCCTGTTGCGGGCGATCGGCTCCTTCACCTTCTCCGAGCACGGCTCGTGGGACACGCGGAACGCCCGCGCCACCCACCTCAACGCCTTCGCCGGGGTCACCTCCATCGGCAGCGTGACGATCACCTATTGCGACAAGCTCGTCGACTTCTCGGGCCTCGCCGCGGGATTCTCGACCGTCCCCCCCGGCAAGTGGTCGGTGACGGGCTGCGCCTACAACCCCACCTACCAGGAGATGACCGACGGGAAACACGTGAAACCGCCCGTCGAGTAGCGCTATTCACCGCGCGTGAGCAGGAGCCGTCTCGAAAGCCGGTTCGCGTCATCGCGACCTGCGCGGCGGGAAGCAATCCAGGGATGGAGCGTGTTCTGGATTGCTTCCCGCTCCGCGGATCGCAATGACGAGATTTCCTTACTCTGTTAGTGTTCAACCGGTTGGAATTATGTTTCATGGCCAGTTTCTGGAGCGATTTCAATTCTCGTTGTACAAGCTGTTGTTGATATTTCACTGCCCCGGCCTCTACATAAGCCATTGGAACGCGAAGACACGTCATTATTGTTTGTTTATTTGAAAAATATTCCCACTCGCAATGACGAAAACCGACTTTTGATACGCCCTCTTAATCAAGTGTCGTCCCTGCGGGACTTGGTGGTGGATGTATTCCCTATCGACCGTAAGCTAAAGCATACGGTTAATAGAGTGTCGTCCCTGCGGGACTTGGAGGCTACTGCAAGGGAAGCCCCACAGGGGCGACACTTGATTAACCGTATGCTTCAGCTTACGG
>JAISNC010000035.1 GCA_031276355.1 Odoribacteraceae bacterium | reverse complement strand
TGGTCAGGAGGTTGGGCCTGAGCCACAGTTTCCAGGTAAATTGCTTTGCCATGATGTTTGAATTTAAAAGTGAATAATAAGGCCGGGAGGGGGCGACGGGCACCCGCCTCCCGGCGCGTTGTGAAAGGACGAGTGTCGCGGGTTTCTCCCCGCGGGGCGGGCGAATGGCCCGTTTTCGTGTATGCTGGTCGCGTTCTTCATCGTCGCGGCGTCCCGCTCCCGGACGCGTGTTATTAGCTCGTGGTGAATGTTTTTCTTTTCAACGCTGTAAATATAATAGAAATTCTTTTAAATTATAATAATAAAGGATTATTTTTCGAGAGGGCCCCGGGGCGACAAATTAAAATGTACCTGGGAGAGGGGCGCGTTTTGTGATTGACGAAAAATAGCGTACTTTTACTCTGCTTTATTTTCCTGCATGAACTAAATAGAACGAGAATGAAAAAGAGAGCCGTGATCACGGGAATGATTTGCATGGCGCTGGCCGGTTGCGGCGGCTACCGGGTGCTCCGGGTGGAGGTGCTGAAGCCGGCCGCGCTGGCGTTGCCGGTCGAGGGGGTCATCCTCTTCGCGGACCGGGGGATCGTGCACGAGGGCGACACCCTCCACGCGGGGGAGCTGGAAGAGATCCTGGGCGTGACCCGCGACGACCTGGTGGAGCACCTCTTCCTGGGCCTGCAAGAGGGCCTGCAACGGGGAGAGGGGGAGAGAACCGTCGAGAGAACGGGCGAAAGGGAGCGTTCCCTCGTGGCGGACAGCGTCGTGCCGCCCCCGCTGGCGCCCGACGAGGCGCGGGCGATCGCCGGGGAGGGGAAGGCGGCCTACCTGCTGACGGTAGACTACTGCAAGTTCCGCCGCGACCGGGGCAACCGCGTGGAACTGGACGACAACACGCTCGTCCGCGTGTACGACGCGGCCTCCGGGGCACTGTTAGACACGCTGACGAGCGGTCGCCTGGCCGCGACGGAGCGGCTGACGGCGGAGGATTACAGCGGCAGCATCCGCGCGTTCTTCTACCAGAAGGGATGGAGCCTCGCCGGGTACCTCGCCCCGGCCTGGGTGCCCGAGGAGCGGAGGATCTACACGGGCCGCGGGTTACTGGACCTCGGCGCCTACCTCCTCGACAACGGCCACGAGGCGCGGGCGATGGAGACCTGGAGGGCGGCCCTGCGACGGGGAACGTCGCGCGCGGCGCGGGCGGCGGTGAACGTGGCGTGGCTGCTGGAACGGGAGGGGGAGTTCGAGGAGGCGGCGCGACTGCTGGACGCGACGCTCGAACGGGCGGAAGGCGCGCGCGTCCGGGCCTCCCTCCTGGCCTACATCCGGTCACGGGCGGCCGCGCTGAAACAGCGACACGAGGATAGCGAGCAATTAACGAATCAATTAAATAACATACCGCATGGAGAATTTTAATTATCACAACCCGGTGCACGTGTTGTTCGGGAAAGGGACGATCGCCGGGATCGGCAAGGTGATCCCGAGGGGATTCAAGGTGATGCTGACGTACGGCGGGGGCAGTATCAAGCAAAACGGTGTCCACGAGCAGGTGACGCGCGCCTTGCGGGATCACGAGGTGGTAGAGTTCGGCGGGATCGAGCCGAACCCCTGCCTCGAGACGTTGACGCTGGCCGTGGAACGGGCGCGGCGAGAGAACATCGGTTTCTTGCTGGCCGTCGGCGGCGGCTCGGTGATCGACGGGACGAAGTACATCGCCGCCGCGTCCTGCTTCCGCGGCGCGGATCCGTGGGACATCGTGGCGAAGGGGGCGCGCGTCGACGCCGCGCTGCCGCTGGCCGCGGTACTTACCCTGCCGGCCACCGGGTCGGAGATGAACTGCAACAGCGTCATCACGCGCCGGGCGACGCGAGAGAAGTTGTCGTTCAGCTCGCGGCACGTCTTCCCGCGTTTCTCGGTGCTGGACCCGGAGACGACCTACTCGCTTCCCCGCCACCAGGTGGCCAACGGGGTGATCGACGCTTTCGTGCACGTGATGGAGCAATATTACACGTCCCGCCACGGGGACGAGATCCAGGATCGTTTCTCGGAGGGGATCCTGAAGACGCTGGTCGAGCTGGGGCCCCGGTTGGTGGACGAGGAACCGGAATACCAAAGCCGGGCGACGTTCACGTGGGCGGCGACGGTGGCGCTCAACGGGCTGATCGGGTGCGGCGTCCCGCAGGACTGGGCGACGCACCATATCGGCCACGAGTTGACGGCCTTCCACGGGCTGGATCACGGGGTGACGCTGGCCATCGTGCTGCCCGGGGTGATGCAGGTGACCGCCGGGAGCCGCCGCGGGAAGTTGTTGCAGTACGCCGAGCGGGTGTGGGGGATCGATCCCGCGCGACCGGATGCCGCCGGGCTGGCCATCGAGCGAACGGAACGGTTCTTCCAGCGCCTGGGGGTCAAGACGCGCCTCTCCGATCACGGCATAGGCGCGGAGACCATCGACCGCGTCGTGCACCGCTTCAGGGAACGGGGAGTATACGCGCTGGGCGGGCTGGACGACGTGAACGTCGATAACGCGCGCGAGACGCTGGCGACGCGCCTGTAACACCCCCCCCACTGTGTCCTCCAGGTTAAAGATATACAAGGCCTCGGCCGGGTCGGGGAAGACGTTCGCCCTGACGATGGAGTTCTTCAAGATCGTCTTCGCCTCCCCGCGGGAGTACAGGCACGTGCTGGCGGTCACCTTCACGAACAAGGCCACCGGGGAGATGAAGTCGCGCGTCGTGAACGAGTTACACAAGCTGGCGCGCGGCGAGGCGAGCAGTTACAAGCGGGAACTGGCCGACTCCCTCCACCTCTCCGACGAGCAGCTACGAGAACGGGCCAACGCGTTGCAAACGGCCATCCTGCACGATTACGGGCGGTTTTCCGTGACGACCATCGATCGTTTTTTCCAGCGCCTCTTGAAAGGGTTCACCCGGGAGCTGGGCGTCTTCCCGGGGTATAACGTCGAATTAGACTCCGGGTACGTCCTCTCGCGCGCCGTCGACCGGCTGGTAGAGCGCGCGGGCGAGGAACGAGAGCTGGGCCAATGGATCATCGAGTTGATGGAGGAGAGCGTGGAGGAGGGGCGCTCGTGGAACGTGAAGGAGAAGATCCGCGCGCTGGGCGAAGAGTTGTTCGGGGAGATTTACAAGCTCTTCGACGAGCGATTGCTGCAACGCTTCGCCGACCGGGAATTTTTAAACACGTATCGCCTCTTCCTGAACGACGTTATCTCGACCCACGAGGCGCAACTCGAGGAGTATGGCCGGCAAGGGTGCCGGGCGATGGAGGAAGCCGGGCTGACACCGGGCGATTTTAAACGGGGAGCCAGGGGATTTATCTCCCTCTTCGCGCGCGTCCGGGAGGGGGCGCCCGACACGATCCCGGCGACCACCCGCGCGACGGTGGACGCGCCGGAGGAGTGGACCAGCAAGCAACAACAGGCAGGGATCGTCGCGCGGGCGCAGGAGGCTTACCCCCTCTTGAACGACCTGTTGAAGAAGATCATCGCTTGTCACGACTCCGGGAACAGGGCCTACCGCTCGGCCCGCCTCGCGCGCGGCAACCTCTACCAGCTGGGGATATTAAACGACCTTTACCGGGAGATACGGCACTACTGCGAGGAGAAAGGGGTGATGCTGCTGAGCGATACCACGCACCTGCTGAACCTGCTGATCGGCGATAACGATGTCTCGTTTCTCTTCGAGAAGTGCGGCAATTTCTATCACCACGTGATGATCGACGAGTTCCAGGATACCTCGACGCTGCAGTGGGCCAACTTCCGCCCGCTGATCGCGAACACGCTCGCGGGGGGGGGGAAGGCCTTGCTGGTGGGCGACGTGAAGCAGAGCATCTACCGGTGGCGGAACGGGGAGTGGCGCCTGCTGGCGGGCGGGGTGGAAGAGGAGTTCAAGACGCTGGGCGTTGACCAGGTGTTGCTCGACCGCAACTGGCGCAGTTGCCGGGAGATCGTGGAGTTTAATAACCTTTTTTTCCGGGCCGCGGCGCGCCGCCTGGCCCAGCTCTTCGACGAGGAGTTCGGGACGGGGGAGAACCCCTTCTCGCGGGCGATCACCGGGGCGTACGACGGCCTGGAACAGCAAGCGTGCCAGGAGGCAAGCGGGCACGTGCACGTGCGCTTTAGCCCGCTGAAACGGGACGAGGAGGGGAGCGACGCGGAGATCATGGAACACGTGACGGCGACGCTACACGAGGTGATCGAGCGCGGCGCGATGCCAAAGGATTGCGTGATCCTGGTCCGGACGAGCAAGGAGGGGGCCTTCGTGGCCAATTACCTGATGGAGTATAACAAGCGGGAAGATGCCCGCGCGCGGATCCCTTTCGTCTCCAACGACTCGCTCTTGATCGCCTCCTCGCCACACGTGAAGTTGATCGTGAACGTGCTGCGTTACATCGCGGAGCCGTTCGACGCGATCAACCACGCGGCGTTGCTCTACCACTATTTCACGTTCGTGCAAGGCGGGGAGGCGGGGAGACTCGACGCGCTCTTCCGGTCGATCCGCGACCCGGGAGCGGCCGGGGAGTCGATGCCCCGGGCCGCGTCGTTGTGCCGCCCGGGAGTCCCGTTCCCCGGCTCGCTGTTCGAGGGGGTAGAAGAGATCATCGAGCGCCTCGCACTGGGAAAACGCGCGGAGGAGGTGCCTTACTTAGTCGCCTTCCAGGAGACGGTTTTCGAGTACGAGGCGAGTAACCCGAATAGCATCCCGCTGTTCCTCGAGTGGTGGGAGAAGGAGGTGGGGAAAAGGGTGCTCTCCACGTCGGAGGAGGTGGACGCCGTCCGTATCCTCACGATTCACAAGTCGAAGGGGCTGGAGTTCAAGACGGTGATCCTGCCCTTCTGCCGCTGGGAACTGGATGCCGTTCGTCCCGTGAGGCGCGTCTGGGGACACAACCGCGAGGCGGGGTTCCGGGTGCTGGAGGTAGTTCCCCTGGATTACTCTTCTCGCCTGAAGGACTCTTATTATAGTGATGATTACCACGAGGAGCACATGAAATCCTACGTGGATAACCTGAATCTACTGTACGTGGCACTCACGCGCGCCCGGGACGAGCTGTACGTCTTCCCGCACGCTCCCAAGATCAGCAAGGAGGGGAAACCGGCAGATATCGGCGCGCTACTCTACCAGGTGCTGGAGGAGGAATCCCCCTTCCCCTCCTGGGACGGGGAGCAGCAGCAGCTTGTCATCGGGCCACGGGCAAAGGCAGGGAAGAGCGAACCGTCACCGGCGGATCCCCTCCACCTGAAGGAGTATCCCGTCCACGGGCTGGAGGGGCGAGTCAGCGTCCGCTTTCATTTTAAAGAGTTCACGGGGGACGAGACGGAAAATGAACAGGCAACTCCCTTGAGCGAAGGGAAATTGTTGCACGAGGTGTTCAAGCGGGTACTCTCCCGCGATGACGCGCGACCGGCCGTGCACGCCCTTCGCTTAGAGGGGGTGATCGGGAAGGAGGAGGAGGAGACGTACGCGAGAGAGGTAGAGAGATACTTGGAAGAACCCCGGGTCGCCGGGTGGTTCAACGGTCGCTACCGGGTGATCAACGAGCGGGATATCCTCTTCCCGTCAGGGCAACGCGCGCGTCCCGACCGGGTGATGATTGACGGGGAGAAAGCGATCGTCGTCGATTACAAGTTCGGACGAACGGAGAAGGACGACCACGCGCGGCAGGTGCGTTTTTATTGTGAATCACTCTCCCGGATGAATTACCGGGAAGTGGCCGGTTATCTCTGGTACGTGGTCTTGCATAAAGTAGTACAGGTGGTATAAGCCCCCCGCGCGGGAGCCTCAATCTCGCGGCGGCGGCGCGGGGCGAGCGGTGTAAATATCCTGTTTATCGACGGGACACAGGTATTCCAGCCAAACGAAGTTTTTCAGGCGCGTCTCCTTCGGGTCTTTCATGAAGAGCGGGGTCACGGAACCGTCCCCCGTCTTGTAATAGGTGATATCCGTGATCTGGCGCTCGCGGATCCGTATCATGATGCGCGGGGCGCTGGCCTGGTGAGGCCCGTAGTATATCCCGTTATCATCGACGAAATAGATCGTCTCCCCGTTCCCGTCCACCTCGATCTTGTAAATCTCGTTGTCATGGAAATAGCCGAAGATGGAGCGCCCGGTGATCTGGTCGAACATCTCGGTATCCTCTCGCCGGGCGATCATGGTGGCATCGTCCTCGATGTGAAACTCCTTGGCTTTCCCGTTCGCGGAAAGGAAGGAGATGCGGTCGCCCTTCAGCTGGTTCTTGTTTGCCCAGGCGACCGGCTCGTTGTACAGGGTGACGGTGGAGTCGCGTGTCAAGTACACCATCGAATCGCAAACGCCTTGCAGGTCGCGGCTAAAGAAGCGCACCCCGCGATAGGCCCTCAAGACATCGTTGCCGAGGCTGTCCTTGTGCACGAAGAGGGTGTCGCCGTGCAAGAAAAGGGAGTCGCTCTCCCCGACGAGGACGAGGAGGGCCTCCCGCGTGACGTAGGAGATATCCTTGAGCTGGTCGGTCACCCCGTAATGGCCGCGGACGATGATCTTGTTCACGGTGTCGTGGACGGTGACGTGATGGAGCATGATGACTTGCTGCAGGACGCTGTCCACGTGCATGGTGTCGGCCCGGGCGGTGTAGGCATCGCGCGTGACGAGGTTGTTTTTGTACAACTCGGCATGGCCCTGGGCGGTGTTGTACCAGCCGTCTTCCGAGTAAAGCGTGCTATTATTGTCGCCCTTCCCGTTGATACGCGTGGGGCTGACGATCGAGACGATGTTCGTGACGGTGCTGTATTTCAACGTGTCGGAGAAGATCGTGTACTCCGGGGCATCCACCTCCACGCTATCCACGAAGTTAGCGATCTTCGTCTGCGTGAAGTAGTAGCCCCGGCGGCTCGTCAAGGTATTCTTGAGATCCACGAGGCACCCGCCATTGAAGTAGTAGCCAAATTCCCAGACCCCGTCGTAGTCGAGGAAACGCGTTGTTAAGGTCATCGTCGGGTCTTTCAAGGTCACGTTCCCGCGCACCTGGGTAAAACGGGTGTTGCCGTCGTAATGGATATAATCGCCGGAGAGATGGATGCTGTCGTTCTGGATGGCCCGCACGTTGCCGAAGGCCTCGACGATGTTGCCCGGGTAGCGGTAGAGACTGTCGCACCACATCCGCAAGTTATCGTGAGTCATGTAGACACTCCCGATGAACTTGTCCGCGCTGCCCCGCGTCCCGCCCTTCAACAAGTCGGAGGTGATGTTGATTTTTATCTTCTCTTGTCCCGACACGGGAAGCGCCGCCCCCGTCAAGCCCAGGAGCAAGAGGAGAGAGAAAACGCTACTTAAGCCAGCCGCCCTGTCGCAGTTTCTCATTTCGATACTCTTCGTCAATATGGATGTAGGTACTGGCTTGCTTCTCCTTGATCCACGCGGTCACCACCGCCTGTATCTTCTCTTGCTGCAAGCGGTTCTCGAAATAGCTCCAATCATTATCCAGATCCGCCTGATGTTCTGGATAAAAGGCTTTTAACTTGATAATCTTGTACTCTTCCCGGCCGCTGCTGTTATCCATAAACGGCGACGAGATCTCTCCCACCTTCAACAGGTTGACCTGGCGGGCCATCTCGCCGCGCACCTGTTCGCGGAGGAGCTTGGAGTCAGAATCTTCGTTGATGATCAGCCCCCCGTTGTTCCGGGTACTCTTGTCGTCCGATAGCTGTTCTGCCACGTACTCGAAGGGGATATTCTTCTCGTTGATATAGTGGAGGACGGAGTCCAGTTTCTCGATCGCGTCTTTTCGTCCCTGTTCGTCGATCTTCGGGCGCAGGAGGATATGCCGGACGTTGATCAACTCTCCTTGCCGGTCGATGTACTGGATGATGTGGAAACCCTGTTCCGTCTCCACGATCTTCGATATCCGGCCCGGCTTCAAGCTGAAAGCGGCTTCGGCAAATTCCGGGGAGAATTGTGTCTTGGACCTGTAGCCCAGCTCGCCCCCCTTGATGTTGTACTCGTCGTCCTCCGAGTAGAGTACCGCCAGGCTGCTAAACGTGGTCTCCCCGGAGAGCACCTGGTCACGGAACTCCCGCAGGCGATTGCGGAGCTTCTCCTTCTCGGGGTCGCTCACTTTCGGCTTCACCACGATCTGTTGAATCTCGTACCTTGCCGGGGCATCCGGTAACGAATCCTTGTTCAACTTCTGGTAGAAGTACCGCACCTCGGAGGGGGTACTCTTGACATGCGCGGTGATTTTCCGCTGCATCTCGTTGGCGATGGTCGCCTCCCTGATTCTTTCCCGCATCTCAACCCGGATCTCGGCCATGGACTTACCCATGATGGCCTCCAAGCGCTCCTGCGAGCCGCCGACGTCCCGGAGATACTCTTTGATCTTTGAATCCATCGCCATCTCCACCTGATCGTCCGTGACGAAGACGCTGTCCACCTTGGCCTGCGCCAGCAAGAGCTTTTGAATAAGGATCTGGCCCAGTATCATCGCCCGCTCCTCGGCGTTCCCCTCGATAACACCTTGCCGGTAGAGTTCGACAAAACTTTTCTCGATATCGGATTTCAACACGATCTCATCCCCCACGATGGCCGCGATCTTGTCCACCATGTTGACTTGGGCCGACACGCGGGCAGTTAGTGCCATGAATAGTAGTAAAAAAAGGTATCTCATATCAGCGTAAATAGTATTTATTATTCGTATATATTTACAAGGTTCCGGCGTCTTCCCTCCTCGTTGATCTGTCGTTCGAGATTCTCCTCGAACTCCATTTTCCGCTTGTTGAGCAGGATCAGCTCTATCTCCTGTTTCACGTAACCGACGGGAGCCACCTCGCGTTCGCGCACGATCTCGTTCACCTGGAAGAAGTAGTAGTTTTCAGCATCCTCCAGTTCCACGCGGGTGCTGGTCTTGTATTTCTCTTCCCACGTGGCCTGATCGACAGGGAGGAAATTCAACAAGTAGCGCAACTCGACCCACCGGTTGTTGAAATTGTCAAACTTTTTGGCGTTGGTGATGCAGTACTCTTCCAGCGCCTTCTGCATCTCCGGGTTGTCCGACTGGAACCACTCCCGGAATTGCGCGAGGTTGGACACGGATTTGGGGATGATGATCAACAAGGCCTTCACGACGGGGTTTGTCAAGATGAAGTTAATCTTGTTTTGAGCGTAATAGGCATCGACCTCCGCGTCGCGAACGGTCGCGTTCATCTTCTGGGAAACAAGTTTATCCTTGTACTTGTGGATAAAGATGGAGGCGGAGTAATCCTCGACCTGCCTGCGTATATCGTTCTTCTCCTCCTCGTCCAGGTTTTCGATAGCCTTGGATAGGAGTAACTCTTTGGTAATCCAGTTCCTGATATAGCCCTGGGCCATCGAGACGCTATCGCTCCCGGGGGTTCCCGCCGGGATAAACGCCTCCACCTCCGACCTGTAAAGGTACTTGTTCATGACTTTGGCTACCGGCTCTTTATCCTTCGCGAACTCCTCCTTGCAACTCCAGGGCGAGAGAGATAAAAATATGATGATGGACAGGAATTTCATAGTGTTATTTTCATGGGGCGAATGTAATAAAAAAAAACGGTTACCAACCAACGGGACGAATGTTTTCTTGCCACGCTCCCCTCCCCTGCCCATGATCATCCGGTCAACGGGAGCTTACATCGCGGCTCAAATTCTCCGGTAAGTACTTTGTTTCTGTCCTTTGGAAAAAGAGGGATCTACATGGCGGGAAAGAGCGCTTATTTCGTAGCTTCGCGTAACTTTTAAAGCTATGACGGACTGTAAAGCCATATTAAAGCAATACTGGGGCTATGATGATTTCCGTCCCCTGCAAGAGGAGATCATCCATTCCGTGCTGGAGGGGAGAGACACGCTGGCCCTCATGCCCACGGGCGGGGGCAAATCGCTCACGTACCAGGTGCCGGGGATCATGCTGGACGGGCTGTGCTTAGTGATCACGCCCTTGATCGCCCTGATGAAAGACCAGGTAGAGGAGTTGAAACGAAGGAAGGTACTCGCCGAAGCCATCTATACCGGCATGGAGCCAACCACCGTTACCTCGATCATCAACAAGTGCATCTATCATCGCGTTCACTTTCTCTACATCTCGCCCGAGCGGTTGGCATCGGAGCATTTTCGCGGCTACCTGAAACAGATGCCCGTCTCCTTGATAGCAGTAGACGAGGCGCATTGCATCTCGCAGTGGGGCTACGATTTCCGGCCCACGTACCTCCGCATCGCCGAGGTACGGGCGTTTTTCAAGAAGGCACCCGTGTTGGCCTTGACGGCCACGGCAACCCCCGAGGTGGTGGAAGATATACAAGCTCGCCTGAACTTCCGGGAACCGCACGTGCTCTCGAAGAGTTTCCGACGGGCTAACCTCGCCTACGTGGTACGGGAGTGCGAGAACAAGATGGCAGAAATACGCGACATCCTCCTGAAAGTGAAAGGGAGCGCGATCGTGTACGTCCGCAGGCGGAAAACGGCGGAGGAGATCAGCGATTTCCTGAACGAGGAAGGGATTCGAGCCGACTTTTACCACGCCGGGTTACCCCAGCCCCAGCGCGAGCAGAAGCAGGAGGCCTGGAAAAGGGGGGAAACGCCGGTAATCGTGGCCACCAATGCCTTCGGGATGGGGATTGACAAGGCGGATGTCCGAAGCGTGATACACCACGACATACCCGATGGCCCGGAGGCTTACTTCCAAGAGGCCGGACGCGGGGGACGGGACGGTGCCCGCGCTTATGCCATTCTCCTCTACAACAAAGCGTCCCTGATAAACCTGAAAAAACGCCTTTCTAAAGAGTTCCCAAAGAAAGAGTATATCCGGAAGGTGTACGAGATGCTCGCGAACTTTTTAGATGTCCCGGAAGGCGGGGGCGAGGGGCTGTCCTTCGAGTTCGACATAGACAGATTCCTATCTCTCTTCAAGTTAGAACGAATGATGGTGCTCTCGTCGATCGAGATATTGACGGTATCGGGGTACTTGGAGTGCACCTCCTTTACCGACGCTCGCTCGCGGGTAACGATTCTCGTGCCGCGCGACCGATTGTACGATATCGACCTGAAGAATCCCCTTTTAGACCGCTTACTGGTGAATTTAATGCGTTCATGCGCGGGGATCTTCGTGCAAGAAGTCTTCATCAACGAGAACCTGATCGCTCACGAGTTGAATATCGACCACCGAACGCTCTACCAGGCCTTCTTGGCCTTGGCAAGAGAACGGATTATCCGCTACGTCCCCGCGAACGATAACCTTCACATCCTCTACCTGATGCCTCGTTTTCCAACGTCGTACTTGAGCTTCGGGTATGACGCGTATAAAAAACGAAAACAGGCATTCTCCCGGCGGATCAACGCCATGACCGGTTACGTGGAGGAACGCGAAAGATGCCGTCAACTCTACTTGATGAACTATTTCGGGCAGAAAGAGCGGGAAAGATGCGGCATTTGCGACACGTGCATCGGTGAAAAAAAACGCCTTCGACGGAATCAAGGCCAAGAGATCGACGCGATGATTCTTCACCTCCTCTCCCACGATGACGTGGAACTTGGCGAACTCACCCGCGCCATCGAATATCCCCCCGATCTGGTCATTGACCGGATACGGATCCTCTTAGACGACGGGCGCATCGAGTACGCGACTTTCGATCGACTGAAATTACGGGAAAAGAGCGCCCCCGGGCACCCGTAACCGCTCTCATGCTTCCTATTCACCCGAGTGTTGGAGAAACACGGGTACCTCGTTGGGCCAACCAAACGACCTCTATATCGTTGTTTACTCGTTTTCTCGCCAAAATCAAAAGCGCGTAAGTTGACCATTAACCTACACGCTTTCTCCTTTTCACGGTTCTTTTCCGTTAAACGCCTACAACCGTGACCATTTTCCCGTCTACCGGCTCTTTCTTCATGTAGATTTTATCTTCCCATGAAATCGTCGCCCGGCGATCAAAAATGACTAACCAGCCCTCGGTGCAACCGCAGGTGTCGATGTAGCGGGCGGTTTGCGCCAGCCCTTCTTCTAAAT
>JAISNC010000126.1 GCA_031276355.1 Odoribacteraceae bacterium | reverse complement strand
GGCTTTCATTTCGGCACTTTTTATGAATCTCCTACGGAGAATTGGGAACAAGAAGGGAGGCCGTTTCTCTATTGATATGATTGCCCCACGGGCAATCGCCGCGAAACCCGGCGTGGGCCATCGTCCCCCTCTTGCCTCGTAACTGGATGACATTGAGCTAAAGCATACGGTTAATCAAGGGTCGTCCCGGCGGGACTGGGAGGCACGCACGTTCCCTCGCGGGGGGCTGTGTCAAAAGTCGGTTTTCGGAGGGGGTACCTCGCATCCCGGCCGAGATGTTTGGGCGGGTTTCGTCATTGCGAACCCGGAGGGTGAAGCAATCCAGGGATTTACGGGTTTCTGGATTGCTTCCCGCTACGCGGATACCAATGACGAAAACCGACTTTTGACACACCCTCGTTCGGTAGAAAAGCTGCCTGCACTGTATATGATCAAAAGCAGGATTAATATTTTATTACACAACCTATTACCAGCCCCCTCTCCTGTATTTCCATGCAGAAATATGGCCAATGCTCTTTATCACCCATCCTGAATTGCTTTTGCCTCATCCCTCTGGCTATATAAATAATTAAATAAGTAAACTATGTGTAAAAATGTAACAGTGAAAGTAAAATTGCGTCCTTCGACCGTTCCGGGCCAGGCGGGAACGCTCTACTACCGGTTAACGCACCGCCGTCAGGTAAGGCAGATTACTACCCATCTCCACCTCCTTCCCGAAGAGTGGAACGATATAGGCCAATGTGTCGTTCCCTCGGCGAAAAATCCCGCGTTGTGCCTGATGCAGCACAAAATAGACGGTGACATGGAGTTGCTGTTGCGGATCATTCGAGAATTGAAATCCGAAGGTAGCGGTTTTGTCGTCGAAGATATCGTGGCACGCTTTCGCTCTTCCGCGTCGCACGCTTCCGTGTTGGCTTTCATGCGAACGCAAATCGAACTTTTGACGGAGAGCAATCGTCTGGGTACAGCGCGGAATTACCGCAAGACCTCCTGCAGTTTCGCGGCCTACCTGGGGGCGGACGTGCCGTTTACCGCGATGACCGAACAGCTGATAAACGACTATAACACCTACCTGCTGCGTCGTGGTATCTTGCGGAATACGGTCTCGTTCTACATGCGCATCTTGCGGTCGGTGTATAATAAGGCCGTGCGCCAACGTCTGGTCGAGCAGGCTTTTCCTTTTCGGGAAGTCTATACCGGTATTGATCGTACCCGAAAACGAGCTGTCGACGAACAGGTCATTTCCCGGCTCGCCCGGTATGACCTGGAGTATTCGGAGCCGCTGAAACTGGCTCGCGACCTCTTCATGTTTAGCTTCTATGCGCGCGGGATGGCTTTTGTCGATATGGCCTATCTCCGTAAAACGGACGTGCAGGCCGGCATGATCCGTTACGTGCGACACAAAACCGGGCAACAACTATTCATACGCGTAGAGCCGTGTATGCAGAAAATCATCGACAGCCATGCAGCAGCGGCCCAAGATATACCTTATCTTTTTCCTATATTAAAAGCGGAAGGAGCGGGCGAGGCATACGCGCAGTACGAAATGTCCTTGAATTATTACAATCGCCAGCTAAAAAAGTTATCTCTCTTGCTTGGCTTGCCCGAGCGGCTTTCGTCGTACACTTCTCGTCATAGCTGGGCAACGGCCGCTCGTAATCACGACGTGCCTGTTTCTGTCATTAGCGCCGGCATGGGGCACGCTTCCGAGGGCGTGACCCGTATTTACCTGGCGATGCTTGAAAACTCGGTGATAGACAACGCGAATCGTCGCATCATGGCCGCCTTGGGTGTCACGGTCTCCGCGAGAGAAACCGCACGTTCCGGTCGCGAATGAAGGGCATCTCTCGCGAGTGACCAAACGATCTCGTCTTAAAATTCGTCGGCAGATTCAAGTAGCAAATGCCACTTTTCCAAAGAATTTTTTTTGCGATCACGTTATGTCCGTAAAACCCCGTTCCATTATCGGAAGTGATGGAGTGGACATGGTTTATACGGATATTTTCGTTTTCCCGTCTTACCGCGAAGTTTTTCCCAACGTGGTGCTGCAGGCCGGCGCGATGGGATTGCCGGCCATCGTGCCGGCCATCAACGGTTGTAACGAGATGATCACCGGGTTGATCATCCCGCCAAAAGATAAAAGGGCCTTGCAAGAGAAGATGGGGTTGCTACTTGTTGACAACGACTTGCGGGCGAGATTGCACCGTGACGCACGGGCAATGATCGCTTCTCGTTACGAGCAAAGAGGAGGCCTTGCTGACCGACGAGGAGGTGGCGCGGGTCGCGGGGATCGTGAAAGTGCTTGTAGGTGGTGGCCGATGAGGGAAGGGAGCGCGGTGATAGGTGCTAATTATATTCCCTCGCGTGCCGCGTTTTTCCTGGCAACACGACCCGTGGGGCGAAAGATTTTTCGCCCGTATCTTTGATAGAAAAAAGCCGAGAATTAACTTCTCGGTTTTTTTCTTGCGTGGGTATTTTCACCGTAGTAGGTGTCGGATGTGTCGCTGTAGTATTGGCCATACTCGTACCCGTACCCGTAGCCGCTTTTCCCGGAGATGATCCCCTTGAGGACGTAGGTCATGTTGGTCAGTTTTTTCTCGCGGTATAACTCTTCGGAGTGCAGCATCATCTTTTTATGCGTGATGTCCGCGCGCGTCACGTAGATACTGGCATCACAGATCCGGTTGATGATGAGCGCATCGGTGACGACCAGGGCGGGGGGGGTATCCACGATGATATAATCGTACTGTTCGCGTGCATACGCGAAGAACTCCTCGAGGCGGTTATTCCAAAGCAACTCGACGGGATTGGGCGGGAAAATACCGGAGAGCGCGACGTCCAAATTCGCGTGTTGCTTGCTTGGTGTAATGATCTCTTTTTGATATAGTTGTTTGTTTGATAGATAGTTTGACATGCCCTGCGACTCCGTGATAGCGAGGAGATCCTTGATCTTGGAGGCGCGCATATCCATGTCTACCAGGAGGGTTTTTTTCCCGGTGGTTGCCCATGTCAGGCCGAGGTTGATGGCAAACGTGCTCTTCCCCTCGTGGGGCATCGAGGAGGTGACCATGACTACCTTATCGTTTGGGCCTGACATGATAAACTTCAAGTTGGTCGCCAATTGACGGTACATCTCCACGGCGTGCGAACGATCGCCCTCTTGAATGATGATGTCCGTGTATCTCTTTTTCCCTTCGGAGACGATACCCAAGATCGGGGCTTTGACCAACTGGGCGAGTTCATCCCGGTTCCTGATCTTGAAATTCAGCAAATCCCTCAGGTAGATGACGACGATCGGGATGATAAAGCCCAGCAGCAGGGCGGCGAGCAGCACGATGGCCTTTTTAGGCTGGACGGGTATCGGCTCCACATAGGCCTCGTCAATAATGTTCGCGTTGGGCATGATCATCGAAATACTGATGGCCGACTCTTCGCGTTTTTGGAGCAGGTAGAGGTAGATCGACTCGACGAATTTACTTTGCCGCGAGAACTCGTAATACTCCCGTTCGTTCGTGGAGAGGTTGCGTATTTTGGTGGAGTACGTGCTCTCCTTCTGTCGCAATCCTTTGAGAGTGGTCTCGTAATTCCTTGTCGTGCTTTGAATACTCTTCAAAAGGTCGTTGCGTTGTAAGTTAAGTTGTTTGTCCAATTCGATCATGATGGGGTTGGCCGCGGTCATGCCGGCGCCATACTCCCTGCGTTTGCGTTGTGTTTCATTGTAAGCGGTCATGATACTGAGGAGAGAGGCGTCGTTGCCCAACACGGAGCTGCCATTCGCGATGATGGTGGAGGGTACCACGTTATAGCGGTTGGCCTCGTCCAGCAAAAAGTGTTCGATGGAGGTGAGCATCTCTTTCTGTATCTCGATCTCGGAGATGCGCTTGTCGTATTCGCTCCCCGTCGAGAGGTAGAGACCCGCTTCCGCCTCGATATTGGTTAATTCGTTGGTTTTCTTATACGACTCCACCTTCTTTTCGATCTTTTCAAGTTGAACGGAGATCGAATCCAGGCGCGCGTTGATAAACGCGATCGTTTGGTCGTTGCTCCAGCGTTTGTCCGCGATGGAGGAGAGATTGTAGAAATAGACCAGCGTGTTGATGACATCCTCGCTTTTTCGCGGGCACGAGGAGACCGTGGAGATCTCGAACACGCCGGAGGATTTGTTCGTGTTGACGATATTCAAGGTCGGTCGTTGCGAGTGAGCGATATGTATCCACACGGGATATCCCGCGGAGCCTCCTGAAAAGTGGATGTTCAGGATCCCGTACGGGCTTTCGGTTTTTTCTCCCGCGTAGAGCGAGGTCGAAAAATTCCTGTCATCGTCTTTCACGAGAAATTTACCATCTTCTTGTAAGGTGACCGAGAGCCACCCGGTCGCGCCCGTGGCGTTGGTCACGTAAAGTTTGATAGGGGCGTCTTGGTACAACTCGACGTTTTTTATCCCTTTTCGCGTATAGTAGGAGATATGCCAATCCAGGCTGTCGCATACTTTCTGGAGTAACGATCTGGACTTTAATATTTCCAGTTCATTGTCCACGTTCCCGGATGAATTTAACAGGCCGAGGTCTTTAAATACATTCAGTTCCGTGCCTGTTTGGCCTCGTTTTTCATCCTTGATCAATATCTTCGCCGAAACACGATAAGTGGGGGTGGTGTACCACAAGTAAGCGATCGCGCATACGAGACAGAGTATGACGGTACCCACGAAATATTTCCAATAGCTCAGATAGCGAAAGAAGATCTCTTGAAAATCGACACTTTCTTCGTTATTTATTGATGGATCAGTCTGTTGCATATCAATATCTTTTTAAAATTTAGCGAGCGAGGAGGGAGATCACACTGACGAGGATAGATAGTAGCGACATCCCCACGGAGATGTTCTGGTTGTAGATCGAGCTACCTGTTTTCGCCTTGTTGGGTTGCACGTAGATCAAGTCGTTTTGTTGCAGGAAGAAATAGTCCGATTCAAACAATTTGGAGGAGGTGAGATCTACCCGGTGAAAGTGAAGTTTACCATCCACTTCGCGGTAGATTAACACGTTGTTTCGTTTCCCGTAAATGGTTAGGTCGCCGGCCAAGCCCAAGGCTTCCAGCAGCGTGATTTTCTCGTTTTCGACTATATAGGTGCCCGCGCGATTGACCTCGCCCAAGACGGTGATCCTGTAATTCAGGAAGCGAATGTTTACCGTCACGGGGTCTGTTACATACTTGGAAATTTGTTTCTGCAAGGAGTCGATGGCGGCATTTTTAGTCAAGCCGCCGAGGTGTACTTTTCCCAGGCCCGGGAAATTGATATTCCCCTCGTTGTCCACGATGTATCCTTGGATAGCCAACGCCTGCATGTTCGCGTTGGCAGTGTTGTTAAGGGTATTGAACATGTCGATTGCCTGCGGTTGAACGGGAGAGGTGACCGTGATGTGTAGATTATCGTTGGGCCGGATGACGGCTTCGTAAGGGGTATCGTGGAGCGCGGGCCGCGCGTTATCAATATCTTGGAAATAGACTATTTGTTTGCTGTTCCCGCATGCCGCGAACAAGAACGTGGCGATAAGGAGAAACCCGGGGACGTGAAAACGAGATGCCGTCATGGTCATGTACATTTAATTTAGAGAAACTGGTTGTTTTTTACTTCTATGGTGTCGAGCAGTTTCCAGATGGCTCCATCCGACAGCAACTCGACTTGATTTACGTGATGAATATCAGTGGCTATGAGATCAATTAGTCGATTCTTGTGTAATAATTCGACGGTCGCCTTGACCTCTTTCCCATAGTACCCGATAAATGAAAAAAGATTGACTTGCAACAAGCAGCCCGCGTGTCTTAACTTGTGGTAGATCTCCATCTTTTTCCAGTAGAAAGGGTAACGTTCGGGATGGGCCAAGATCAACTTGTACCCCCTGTTTTGGATGTCGAACAGCGTTTCGAACAGGAACAGTGGCTCTTGGTGCATGGAGATCTCCACTAAAAGGTAATTTCCCGGAAAGCATAGCAAGGGTGTCTCGGCCTGAATCGCCGTTTGAAAGGCCGCGTCCATGTAATACTCCGCGCAGAGATCCAGCCGGACATCTATTCCCGCTTGTGCGACCGCTTGTTGGAACCCTTCAAACACGGGGAGAAGAGAGGCAGGTGTGTTGGGAAAATGGGAGGAACGAATATGTGGCGTGAGGTAGAGATGTTGAATCCCCGCGTCCGTCATGCCTCGCAACATGGCCAAGGCCTCCTCCCTATTCTTAGCTCCATCGTCTACTCCCGGTAGCAAGTGGGTATGAAGATCTACTTTGATATTTAACACTTTCTTAGCCATCCGTCAAGAGCAAGCAAGTAACTGTTTATAGTCTACAAGCGATGAGTTTATAAACTCTAAACAGCTACTTGATCGCGATTTATTTACTTTCTCAGTAAATCGTAAGAGTGAACGTCTTATTCTGCTATGATGGTTACCCGTTGACAATGTAAAGTCGGGAGATCCCTGGGGATGACACCCCCTTTGTACTCCACTTTAAATTGATCCGCGTTAACGCCAAACTCCTTGGTTAAGATTTTGAACACGTTCTCGGCGCGCTCTTTACTTAATACCAGGTTACGTTGTGGCGAACCGGTGGCCTTGTCAGCATACCCGGTGATGATGAACCGTTTGTTCGGCATTGTTTTGATAATGTCGGCCCATTTCTTCAAGCGATCCTTGTCGGCTTTGCTTACGACGGAGTTACCGATCTTGAAGAATACGAGTTGGGTCTGGATGACCGGGGAGTTCGTCGATTGATTTTCCAACTGCTGCTGGAGGGCTGTTTTTTCGGCTTGTGCTCGTTTTAACTCATCTTGTAACGCGGAGTTCTCTTGCGTCAACTTGTTACGCGAGTCCTTTAACTTGTCGGTAGCGGCCAGCAAGGCGGCGATCTCCTCGCGGAGTTTGTCGTCGTTCGAGCGGGCGAAGGTACGCCGGTTAAAGTTGTAGGCCACGCCCAATACCGTGGTCAACGCGGCCCGTTTCCCGTCCGTGTCCTGGTAATATTTCGAGTCGAAAATATCCCCGCGGAGTTCAAGATTCAGGTCGATGGCTTCCGTTAGCCGCATCTTGTTGAGCAAGCCGGCCGTTATGGCCATGGCCTTACGCTCCCCGCTGTACAGTAGTACACCACCGCCGGCAAACGGGACAAACTCAAAGAACCGGTCAGGCCTGTACCCCCCGATCCAGTTGGACGCGTTGATCAGCACGTCTACCTGGGCTTGGGCTTGCTTCCATTTTTGGGGATATACTCCTTTGCTGTTTGCTGTTGTACCATCCGTGAAGATGTTGTTCGGGTTACTTGTAAATCCTTTGGCGTGGATCCCGTTGGCATGCAGTCGTAATCCCAGGGTAGGCACGATCCATTTGCCCACGGCAAAGTCGAACGAGGGGGCGATGCGATCGGAAAAATCACCTTGTTTGTCACTCGACCCGAAATGGATCTTTCCACCTGCACCTACCGATAAAAACCAGTTATCCCAAAAACCGTTGGTGATGAATTTTCCCCAACTGGGTTTCGGTGCAACATTTTCTGTCTGAGCCGCCAAGAATAAGGGGGCTATAGCCAGTAACAGTAAAATTAAACCTCTTTTCATGTGTTTTTCAATTTAAAGTTTATGCTTGTACACTCAAATAAAATACCACGTCGTACGCAATTTCCGGCAAAGCTAAGGAGAAAAAACAAGTCCGCAAAATTTATAAGCCTGTTTTTTGGGGCGTGGGCAGATTTAAGGAGTTAATGCAATGATCCTGTGGCCGGGGCGTTGGTCATTATTTATAGTGGTCGATTGTTTTCCGTTATTGCGACAACGAGGGGCGAGCGGGGAGCAAGCCGAGAACCCGTACGGGAGGGGAGACGCTGATTGGAAGTGCGCCCTTTGTATTAAAGCGGGCGGCCAGTGGGCGTGGGACGCGAGCGGTTTTTTACTTTTTCGCGTGTAATACCGGAAATTTATCTACATTTGTATGGCGTTTGAACACGCGAGAGAGGTAAGATAATATAATGTAACTATATGAAAGGTATTGTATTAGCGGGTGGAGCTGGAACGCGTCTCTACCCGGCAACGAAAGGGGTGTCGAAACAGATGCTACCGGTCTATGATAAGCCGATGATCTACTATCCGATCTCGGTGCTGATGTTGGCGGGGATACGGGATATCCTGGTGATTTCGACCCCGGTAGATTTACCGGGATTCCGGCGCTTGCTGGGAGATGGGTCGGATTACGGGGTGCGCTTCTCTTACGCGGAGCAGCCCGTGCCGGGAGGCTTGGCTCAAGCATTTTTGATCGGGGAGAAGTTTATCGGGAAGGATCCCGTTTGCCTGGTGCTGGGGGATAACATCTTCTACGGGCAGCACTTCACGGGGATGTTGCAGGAGGCTGTCGGGCGGACGGAGCGGGAAGGGAAGGCGACGATCTTCGGCTATTGGGTGAAGGATCCGCGGCGCTACGGGGTGGCCGAGTGCGACGAGCACGGGCGGGTGTTGAGTATCGAGGAGAAGCCGGAGCACCCGCGCTCGAATCACGCGGTGGTGGGGCTCTATTTCTACCCGAACCGGGTGATAGATATAGCCAAGCGGATCAAGCCGTCGGCCCGCGGGGAGCTGGAGATCACGACGGTGAACCAGCTCTTTTTGCAGGAGGGGGCGCTGGTCATGCGGCCGCTCGGGCGGGGATTCGCCTGGCTGGATACCGGGACGCACGCCTCCCTGTCGGAGGCCTCGACCTTTGTCCGCGTGATCGAGGAGCGGCAGGGCTTGAAGGTGGCCTGTTTAGAGGAGATCGGTTTCATGAAGGGCTGGCTCTTGGCGGACAAGTTGCGGGAGATCGCGGGGACGATGGCCAACAACGGCTACGGGGATTACCTGTCGCGGCTTTTATGATGATTAATCAAGATACCATGAAAAATATATTAATAACGGGCGGTGCCGGTTTCATCGGGTCGCACGTGGTCAGGAGCTGGGTGAAGCGTTATCCGGGTTGCCGGGTCGTGAACGTGGACAAGTTGACGTACGCGGGTAACCTGGCGAACTTGAAAGAGGTGGAGGGTAAAGAGAATTACCTGTTCGTGCGCGCGGATATTTGTGATTTCGAGGCGATGCGGGAGCTTTTCACGCGTTACGCGATCGAGGGGGTGATTCACCTGGCGGCGGAGAGTCACGTGGATCGTTCGATCGAGGATCCCTTTGCCTTCGCGCGGACGAACGTGATGGGGACGTTAAACTTGCTCCAGGCGGCCACGCTGGCGTGGGCGGGAGATCACGCGGGGAAGGTGTTCTACCACGTCTCGACGGACGAGGTGTACGGCTCTTTGGCGGCCGACGCGCCTCCTTTCACGGAGGCCACCCGTTACGACCCGCATTCGCCTTACTCGGCTTCGAAGGCCTCTTCCGACCACCTCGCGCGCGCTTTTCACGACACGTATGGCCTGCCGGTGAAGATATCGAACTGTTCGAATAACTACGGGCCTTACCAGTTCCCGGAGAAGTTGATCCCGTTGTTCATTCACAATATCGTGCAGGAGAAACCGTTGCCCGTCTACGGGAAGGGCGAGAACGTGCGGGATTGGCTGCACGTGGAGGATCACGCGCGGGCCATCGACCTGATCTTTCACGAGGGGCGGGTGGGCGACACCTATAATATAGGTGGCGGTAACGAGTGGCGGAACGTGGATTTGATCAAGGTGCTGATCCGGGTCACGGACGAGTTGTTGGGCCGACCGGCGGGGAGTTCCGCGCGGTTGATCACGCACGTGACCGACCGTGCGGGGCACGACGCGCGGTACGCGATCGACTCGTCGAAGTTACAGCGCGAGCTGGGGTGGCGCCCCTCCCTGCCATTCGAGGAGGGGATCCGGCGGACGGCGCGCTGGTACCTCGACAACCCGGGATGGCTGGCCGGCGTGACGAGCGGGGAGTATCGTCACTACTACGAGAAGATGTACGGGACAAGAACGACGATCGGCCATGAGAACAGTTAAGACGGAGATCGAGGGGGTGTTGCTCCTGGAGCCGACGCTGTTCCGGGACGAGCGGGGCTATTTTTTAGAGAGTTTCCTGGCGAGAGAGTTTGAACGGGAGGTGCCGGGCGTCCGCTTCGTGCAGGAGAACGAGTCCAGGTCGACGTTCGGCGTGCTGCGGGGGTTGCACCTGCAAGCGGGGCCGCACGCGCAGGCCAAGCTGGTGCGGGTGGTGCTCGGTCGCGTCCTGGACGTGGCGGTGGACGCGCGCGCCGGTTCGCCGACGTTCGGCCGTCACGTGGCCCGGGAGCTATCGGGGGAGAACAAGTTACAGCTCTTCATCCCGCGGGGGTTCGCGCACGGGTACGTGGTCTTGAGCGAGGAGGCGATCGTCCAGTACAAGTGCGACGCCTACTACGCCCCGGCGAGCGAGCGGGGCATCCGTTTTGACGATCCTGACGTGGCCATCCGGTGGCCGTTAGAGGCGAGCCGCCTCGTCCTCTCGGAAAAAGACAAGAAACTCCCCTCCTTGCGGGAACTAATCACGGTGTAAGATGGCGAATATCTGGATAACGGGAGCGAACGGGCAACTCGGCTCGACGTTGCGCGAGAAGCGGTTCTCGCCCCTCGACGAGACTTTTTTCACCGACGTGGAGGTGGATATTACCGACCCGAAAGCGGTGAACAGCTTCATGGCGCGGCACGAGATCGACACGGTCATCAACTGCGCGGCCTATACCGCCGTCGATCGCGCGGAAGAGGAGGCGGAAGCGGCGGCGAGGATCAACCGCGACGGCGCCGCCAGCGTGGCGAGGGCCTGCCGGGAACAGGGCGCTCTATTGATACACCTCTCCACGGATTACGTCTTCGACGGCGACGGTAGCGCGCCCTACGCGGAGAAGGCCCGCGCGAACCCGCTCACGGTGTACGGGAGAACGAAACGGGAGGGGGAGATCGCCATCAAGGGGTCCGGTTGCCTGTACCTCATCTTGCGGACGGCCTGGCTCTTCTCGGGGCACGGGAACAACTTCCTCAAGACCATCCTCCGCCTGGCGGGGGAGCGCGACGAGCTCCGGGTGGTGAACGATCAAGTCGGCTGTCCCACGTACGCCGGCGACCTGGCGGACGCGATCCTCGCCCTGCTGGCCGCGGACGACCTCCCGGAGCACGAGGGGATCTTTCATTACGTGAACGACGGGGCCTGCACGTGGTACGACTTCGCGCGGGAAATCGTCGCCCTCTCCGGCGTCGCCTGCACCGTCCTTCCCGTGACCACGGGAGAGTACCCCGCGCCCGCGCGGCGCCCTTCTTACTCCGTCCTGGATACCGCGAAGATCCGCGCCACCTTCGGGCTGGAGATCCCGGGCTGGCAGGATGCCCTGCGTCGCTGCCTCGGGCAAATGAAACGATAACGAGAAAAAACAGGACATCGACCGTGAATAGCGCTATTCATCCATCGTGAATAGCGCTATACACCGGCCGTGTACGGGGGCGTCTCGATATAGCCCCCCTTCCGTAACAATCATTTAACATGTGTCGCGTCGAACGTAACGCGCGTGTAACGAAAATGAAACGGGCGCGCCCTACTTTCGCCCGTGAAAGATAAACACAAAACACATGCTTTATGAGAACTTTTTTATTACTCTTTATTGTAGTGGCCCTCGGTGCGCCGGCCTTTAGCCAGGCCCAACGAGGGATCGAGGTGACGGGCGCCGTTACCGACGCGAAGACGGGCGAGGCCTTGCCCGGGGCCAGCGTGACGGTGAAGAACACGACGAACGGCGTGACCACCGCCCCCGACGGCACCTATCGTCTTGTCGTGGCGAGCGACAAGGAGGTGCTCGTGTACCGTTTTATCGGTTACCGGGAGCAAGAGGCGCCGGTCGGGAGTCGCCGCGTCATCAACGTCGCGCTCGCGGAGGCGGTTTCGCAACTCGACGAGGTCGTCGTCACCGCCCTGGGGGTCACGCGCGAGAACCGGACGATCGGCTTCTCCGTCCAGCAGGTCGAGGGCACCCTGCTGGTCGAGGCCCGCGAGCCGAACCTCGTCAACGCCCTCAACGGCCGCGTGGCCGGCGTGCGCGTCACCAACCCGGCGGGCGGCATCGGCGCGTCGTCCAACATCCAGGTGCGGGGCCAGAACTTCGTGAGCGGTTACAATTACAATAACTCGCCGCTCTTCGTCGTCGACGGCGTGCCCGTCAGTAACAATAACGAGCAGTCGACGCGGGCCTTCACCGGCAGGCAGGATTTCAATAACCCCAACTTCACCAGCGGCGAGGGGGAGGTGGATTACGGCAACGCGGCCGCGGAGATCGACCCGAACGACATCGCCTCCATCACCATCCTCAAGGGCCCCAACGCCGCGGCCCTCTACGGGTCGCGCGCGTCGAACGGCGTGGTGCTCATCACCACGCGCTCGGGGAAGGGCACGCGGGGCATCGGGGTCTCCTTCTCCACCTCCGTGTCGCTGGAGAATCCCTTGAAGCTCCCGCGCTACCAGTACAAGTACGGGCAGGGGCGCGAGGGCCAGTACGCTTACGTGGACGGCGCCGGCGGCGGCACGCACGACAATGTCATGGAGAACTGGGGGCCACCGATGAACGGGCAACTCGTCGCGCAGTGGGACTCCCCCGTGGATCCCGTCACCGGCAAGCGCGTGCCGACTCCCTTCGTCGCCTATCCCGACCAGCTCAAGGATTTCTTCGAGACGGGCCACACGTTCACCACCAATCTCTCCGTCGCCGGGAGCAAGGAGCGGCACGACTTCCGCGCCTCCTATACCCGCGTCGCGCAACGGGGCATCGTCCCGAACACCGGCCTCTCCCGCAACTCCATCGGCCTGAACGCCGGGTACCTGCTCGTCCCGCGGCTCAAGCTCTCCGTCAACATGAATTACGTGCAGACGGGGAGCGAGAACCGCGCCAGCTACGGCGCCAAGAACGATGACGCGATCATGCGCGTCTTCCTCTACATGCCCCGCAACGTCGACGTCAAGAAACTGCGCGACTACTGGCGGGAAGGGTCGGGGAACACCGTCCAGAATAGCCCCATCTGGAGCGCTAACGGCGCCCGGTGGAATAACCCCTATTTCATCGCCCACGAGAACCTCAACGGGAACAAGCGGGAGCGGCTCTTCGGCCACGTCAAGCTCGAGCACGATATCCTGCCCAACCTCCACCTCGTCCTCCGTTCCGGCCGCGATTTCTACTTCGACAAGCGCACCATGCGCCACGCCGTCTCCTCGGCGCAGTACGTCAACGGTTACTACCAGGAGGACGACGTCACGTTCCTCGAGACCAACCACGACTTCCTCCTTACCTACGACCGCCCGTTGAGCCTCGACTTCACGATCAGCGCCTCCGCCGGCGGCAACCTGATGTACCAGCGGACGGAGCGACTGGGCGCGATCGCCCCCCGCCTCGCCATCCCCGGCGTTTACAACCTCACGAACAACGCCACGACGATCATCGCCGGCAACTCGCGCCAGGAGAAGCGCATCCACTCGCTTTACGGGACGGCCCGGATCGGCTACAAGAACGCCCTCTTCCTCGACCTCACGGGGCGAAACGACTGGTCGAGCGCGCTCCCGCGGGCCAACCGCTCGTACTTTTACCCCTCGGCCTCCTTGAGCGCCGTCATCACCGAGCTCGCGCGTCCCGGTGGCCGCGACGGGGCCGGCTTCGTCAAGGCGCGGGCCAGCATCGCCTCCGTCCGCCGCGACCTCGAGCCGTACCAGACCTCCACGAATTTCCAGGTATCCCAGGGCTGGGGCGGCGAGACGGTGGCCGTGCACAACAATAACTACCCGAACGCCAACATCCGCCCCGAGAACGTGCTCTCCTACGAGTTCGGCACGGACGCGCGGTTCCTCGACGACCGGTTGTCCGTCGACGCCACCTACTACAAGAGCATCACCACCGACCTCATCATCCCCGTTACCCTGAACCCTTCCGCGGGATACGACACCAAGCTCATGAACGTCGGCAAGATGACCAACCGCGGCGTCGAGATCATGCTCGGCGTCGTGCCCGTGAAGACGCGCGATTTCCGCTGGAAGGCTACCCTCAACTACGCCGCCAACCGCAACAAGGTGCTCGAGCTGGCCGAGGCCGAGGGTGTCTCGCGCATCCGCCAGCTCGAGCGCTGGGCCTCCCTCGAGATACGCACCGAGAACACGAAAGGCGACGGCTCTTTCGGCTCCCTCTACGGCGACTACCTCATTTACCAGGAGAAC
Source organism: Odoribacteraceae bacterium (assembly GCA_031276355.1). Taxonomy (GTDB): domain Bacteria; phylum Bacteroidota; class Bacteroidia; order Bacteroidales; family Marinifilaceae; genus JAIRKS01. The sequence goes on along the minus strand of JAISNC010000126.1, from coordinate 12,883 downwards.
CGCCTTACCCACAAGAACGGTTTCCCGCGGGAGGAGAACGGCGACTGGGGGTACCTCGGGAACGTGAACCCCGACTGGACGGGCAGCCTCGACAACGAGTTCCATTACAAGGGGCTTACCCTCTCGTGCCTCTTCAGCGTGCAAAAGGGCGGCGTGGTGCACTCCCGCACCTTCATTAACGGCATCGGCGCCGGCAGCCTCGAGGAGTCGCTCGTCAACCGCGACGCCAACGGCGGCGGCACCATGACCGGGGCGGGCATCGACATCGACACCGGCCAGCCCAACGCTACCGCCGTCCCCGTCCGCGACTACTGGCGCTCGTTCTACGATAACGACCACATCGGCACCTTCGACGCCTCGAACGTGAAGCTGCGCGAGGCGCGCGTGGCCTATCGCTTGCCCGCCCGCCTTCTCTCGCGGTACGCGATCACCGGCGCTTCCCTCTCGCTCGTGGGGCGCAACCTGCTCCTCTGGAGCGATGTCCCGAACATCGACCCCGAGGTCTCGTCGTACGACGGGCAATTCCAGGGCGTCGAGAGCATGTCGCTCCCCTCCCTGCGTTCGTATAGCCTCTCCCTTCACCTCACCTTCTAAATGAACAACACCATGAAACACCGTTATATCACGCTCTTGTTCCTCGTCCTGGCCGTCGCCGCCTGTGGCGATTTCGACGAGATCAATCGTAACCCGAACAATCCCGGCAGCGTGCCGCCGGAGATGCTCCTGCCGCCCATCATCAGCGGCGCCGCCGGCGCGATGACCGCCAGCGGGAGCCGGGCCGGGCAGTACGTGCAACACCTCGCCTGGAGCGGCGGCACCAGCGAGGGCGATGGCCGCTACAACCTCACCGGCGCCTCCTGGCGCGAGGAGTGGAACGGCGCCGTGCGCCTTATTAAAGATGTCAACCAGCTGAAAGAGATCGCCATCGCGACCGACCAGCCGCAGTACGAGGCCGTGGCCCGCGTCTGCAAGGCCTACATCCTCTCCCTCGTGGCCGACGCGTTCGGCGATATCCCCTACGACGAGGCGGGCATGGGCAACCTCCCCGGCCTCGAGTTCCCCCGCTTCCAGCACCAGCAAGAGGTCTACGACCACGCGCTCGGCGACCTCGATAGCGCCAACCACTTGCTTGCCGCCCTTCCCGCGGGCGCTACCGTCCGGCGCGACATCCTTTTCAACGGCAACCCCGCCGCGTGGCGGAAGTTCGCGAACTCCCTCCAGTTGCGCCTCCTCATGCGCCAGTCCGCCCGGGTGGACGTCAAGGCGCGCGTGGCCGCCATCTTCGACAACCCCGCCGGCTACCCCCTCTTTACCGGCGTCGAGGATCAGGCCGTCCTCCACTACAACAACGAGACGGACGTCTATCGCTGGTACCTGACCAACCCCCCGGCCGACGGCAGCGGCGTTAACTTCAACGACAACGCCCGCGTCAGCGATGTCCTGGTCGACCTCCTGAAGCGGGATGACGATCCCCGCCTCGTCGTCCACGCCGCCCCCACGCGCGCCTCCTGGATGGCCGGCGGTGCCCTCGAGTACCGCGGCCAACCCGCCGGCTTGAGTACCGCCGAACAGGACGAGCTTTATGCCTCCACCGGCCTGACGTTCGACGACTTCTCGGTACTCGGCAAGCGGCACCGCGTCGAGAACAGGGCTTTCCTCATGACCCACGCCGAGTTGCTCCTCATCAAGGCCGAGGCCATCACCCGCGGCATGATCGCCGGGGATGCCGCCGCCGCGTACCGCGACGCCATCGTCGCCTCCTTCGACAAGTGGCCGCCGCGCGACGACGCTCCCGGCATCACGGGCGCGATGAAGGCGGCCTATTTCGCCCGTCCCGCCGTGGCCCTCGACCCCGCGCGCGCCCTCGTGCAGATCGCCGAGCAGGCCTGGATCGACGCTTTCCTGAACGGCTTCGAGGGGTGGTCGTCCTGGCGGCGCACCGGCGTCCCGGCCATCGCCCCCGGCCCCTCCGTCCTCTCGCCCGTCCCCGTCCGCTACGTCTACTCGGACAACGAGCAGAACAACCCCGGCCTCCTCCGTTGGGTCAAGGAGAACATGGGCGGCACGATGCCCGATCACAACGTCAAAGTCTGGTTCCAACCCTGAAACATGAATACCATGAAAACGATCCTTCTCGCTATCCTTTTGGCCGTCGGCCTCTCGCTGGCCGCCGCCGGCCAGCGCTACACCGCTAACGGCAACGCCCACTCCCACAACGATTACCTCCAGGCGCGCCCCTTCCACGTCGCCCACGCCCACCGTTTCGCCTCCATCGAGGTCGACATTCACCTCGCGGGCGACCGTCTCCTCGTCGCGCACGACGCCGCCGGCCTTGACACCGCCCGCACGCTCGAGCGCCTCTACCTTCGCCCGCTCGCCGAACAGGTGGATCTCAACGGCGGCACCCCCTATCCCGGCGGGGGCACCCTCCAGCTCCTGGTCGACATCAAGACCGACGGCGACGCTACCCTGCGTCGCCTCGAGGAGGTGATTCGTCCCTTCCGCCGTTACTTCGACCCGGCCGTCAATCCCGCCGCCACGCGGCTCGTCATCAGCGGTAACGCCCCGCCCCCCGGGCGTTTCGCCGATTACGACCCCCTCTTCCTCTTCGACGGCGACCCCTTCGCCCGTTACACCCCCGCGCAGGCGGCGCGCGTCCCCCTGTACAGCCTGCCCCTGGCCCGCTTCTCCGGCTGGAACGGCCTCGGGCGCCTCCCCGCGCCCGAGCACGCGGCGATCACCTCCTTCGTCGATTCGCTCCACCGTGCCGGCAAGAAGGTACGCTTCTGGGGCACCCCCGACACGAAGACCCTCTGGCAAGCGTTTATCAAGATCGGCGTCGATTACATCAACACGGACCGGCCCGGGGAGCTGGCCGCCTTCCTCCGCGATCGCGAGAAGCACGGCTACCGCCCCGTCGCCCCGCCCCACGTGCCCCGTCGTCCCGCTTACCGGGCGGACGGCCGGGATCGCGCGCCGCGTAACGTCATCCTTCTCATCAGCGACGGCGCCGGCTTCGCGCACCTGTGGGCGGCGGCCACGGCCAACCGGGGAGACCTCAACGTCATGCAGTGCAAGCATACCGGTTTCCTGATCACGACCTCTTTCGATGATTACAACACCGACTCCGCCGCCGCCGGCACCGCCATCGCCACCGGCACCGCGACCCGCAACCGCTACATCGGGGTCGACCCCGGCGGGCGGCCCGTCCCCAATCTCGTCGAGCTGCTCTCCGCCCGGGGCGTCGCCTGCGGGGTCATCACCAACGATAACATCACCGGCGCCACGCCCGCCGCCTTCCTCGCCCACCGCGTCGAGCGCGGCATGAGCGATAGCATCGCCCGCGACATCATCGCCTCGCCCGCCGCGCTCGTCGTCGGCGGGGCACCCCGCGCGTTCGGCGACGAGGCCACGCTACGCGCCGCCCGCGCCGCCGGTTTCCGCGTGACCGCTAACCCGGCCGACCTCGCGACGATCCCCGCCGGCGAGCGCGTGATCGCCCTCGGCCGGGATACCGTCGCCGCCGGTTACCGGATCATCGAGGAGGTGTTCCCCCGTGCCGCCCGTCGCCTCGCCGCCGGCAAGGGGGGCTTCTTCCTGATGGTCGAGGGCGCCCGCGTCGATGCCGGGGGCCACGCGAATGACCTCTCCCTGGTCATCGACGAGTACCTCTCCTTCGACCGCCTCGTCGGCATGGCCCTCGCCTTCGCCGACGAGAACGACGACACGCTCGTCATCATCACCTCCGACCACGAGACGGGCGGTCTCGTGCCCCTCGACGGCGATTACGCGACCGGCGTTCACCTCGCCGACTTCGCCACCGTCGACCACACCGGCGCCCCCGTGCCGCTCTTCGCCTACGGCCCCGGCGCCGCCGCTTTCCACGGCTTTACCCGCAACAGCGAGCTGGCCGGTAAGATCCTTCGTCTCGTGAACGGTAAAAAGTAACAACAACATGAAAATGATTATTATCACCCTCGCCCTTCTCGCCGGCGGCCCCGTGGCCCCCGTGGAGAAGGCCCCCGTCGCGTCGGCCCCCGTCAACGTGCTGGTCGTGGGCCTCGACCAGGAGAGAATAGCGTCCAACTACTACCCCGGTAGCCTCATCGCCGAGATCACCGGTATCCCCGAGGACAGCCTCGCCACGCGCTTCAACCGCGCGATCGTCGACCGCCTGGCCGGCGTCACGCGGGGCACCGCCCGCTTCATCCCCCTGGACGGGGCCGCGTTACCGCCGGGGATCGTGGCCCACCTGCGTTACGAGGGCGAGGAGGAGAGCGCGCGTAGCGACCTCTCGCGCGTCGACGGGGCCGACCTCTCCCGGTTGCTGGATCGTTTCGGGGCCGATTACCTGCTGGTCATGAGCCGCTACTACATGAAAAAGGAGGAGGAGCCGTTCCCCTACCTCTATCACATCTTCAATTACGAGGTGTACGACCGCCACAAGTCGAGGCTCCACGAGGGACGCGCCTGTTTCGACACCCCCGCCCTTCTCCCGGCCCCCCGCCTCGACAAGCACTACCGCGACCTGGCCTCCCGCGTCGCCTCGCGCGTCAACAAGCTCGTCGCGGCACGGGCAAAGTGACCGCTCCCTACCGGCGGGGGCGCGAGAAGCTCTTCGGGCGAAGGGCTAAAAGCCGGTTCGGGCACGACATGATGTAGGGGCGGGTTCGCCCGCCCCGCGTCCAGCGTCGCGCGCGGGCGGGCAGACCCCGCCCCTACCGGACGCGCGCGGCCACTCGTTTATCCCGCCCTCGACCCGAACTGCCATTTTGTCGCTAAAAGCGACAACGGCCGCGCTCCGAGCGCGGCCGTTGTCAGTAAAAGCGCGGAAATCCGCGCTCCGAGCGCGGCCGCTGTCAGTAAAAGCGCGGCCGTTGTCAGTAAAAGCGCGGCCGTTGTCAGTAAAAGCGCGGCCGCTGTCAGTAAAAGCGCGGCCGCTGTCAGTAAAAGCGCGGAAATCCGCGCTCCGAGCGCGGACGACCGCGCTCGGAGCGAGGAATCCCGGTTACAAGGAAAGAAAATCCCCGCTCGCGCGGTCAAACATGACTTCGGGAGCGGGGAACCTGGCGGGCCGGGTCGAAACCGTTTCGCCGGCGGCCGTTTAATCCTCGTTTTTACACTTCACCCCGGGGGAACCGGCGCTCGCGATGCCCCCTTATTGAACCGGCCCCTCGCCGGGCGGGCGCTATACGACGAACTGGGCGGTGGTGCGGCTCCGTTGCTCGACGAGCACGGGGCGGCCGGCGATGACCTCGCGGATCATCTCCTCGGTGTAGTGGCGGATGGTGACGAGGCGGACGTTGTCGTTGTAACGCACGCCGTAGTCCCGTTGTAGCTCCCGGACGAACTCCTCGAGGAGGGCCGGGTGGTGGTCGATGCAGAACGAGAAACTGATGGCCGAGTTTTGCATCAGGTTCAATTTTAACTTGTACCGGGCGAGGGTCGCGAAGATGTGGCTCAACTTCTCCTCGGCGATAAACGAGAAATCCCGCGGGGTGAGGGTGAGCAGCAGTTGATTCTCCTTGTTGATATAGACGGGCGGGAGGGGGATCCACTCGTCGAAGTCGCGGATGACCGTGCCGGCCGACGCGGGGGAGAGGAACGACTTCACGTGCAGCGGGATGCCCTTGTTCTGGAGGGGCTTGATGGTCTTGGGGTGGATCACCTTGGCCCCGAAGCGCGACAACTCGATGGCCTCCTTGTAGGGCATCCGGTCGATGACGGTGGCTTTCGCGAACTCCTTCGGGTCGGCGCTCATCACCCCCGGGACGTCCTTCCAGATCGTGACGCTCCGGGCGTCGAGGAGGTTCGCCAGCAGCGCGGCGGTGTAGTCCGACCCCTCGCGCCCGAGGGTGGTGGTCTGGCTGGTGCGCGTGCCGGCGATGAACCCTTGCGTGACGTAGCGGGAGGTATCCTCGAAGTGGAACGCCTCGCGGCAGCGCTCCCTGGAGATGTCGAGGTCGACGTTGGCGTTCCGGTGACACGCGTCGGAGATCAGGTAGCGGCGGATGTCCACGAGGCGGTTGTCGAGGCCGTTCGCCGCGAGGTAACCGGAGACGATGCTGGTTGACAGCAGCTCCCCGAAGGGGATGACGCGGTCGTACTCGTAGTCGTAGCTCAGCGAGGGCTCTTCGTCGAGCAGTCGCTCGAGGGCGGAGAGCCACTCGCGCGGGAGGGCCCGGGCCGGGTCGCGCGCGTCGGGGAAGAGGTCGTCGATGATCGCCTCGTGGAAGCGGCGGAACTCGTCGAAAAGCTCCTTTACCCGCCCGTCGCGCCGGAAGTAGGCCTCGCACGCTTTCTCCAGCAAGTTGGTCATTTTCCCCATGGCCGAGACGACTATCACCAGCCGCCCGCCCCGTTCGCTCACGATCGAGGCGAGGTTCCTTACCCCGCCCGCGTCTTTGACGGAAGCCCCGCCGAACTTGAATATCTCCATGACGTGTTGTAGTTTGTAAATTAAAGTCGTGTAAAACTAATAATATGTCGCTACTCGCTCGATTATTTTTTCGATTTTCAACCCGCGGGGGCATCGAGAGAGTCCCGCGGGCCGGTTTTTTCGTATATTCGCGGGACAAAAGTAATAATTAGGAGACCATGTTAATGCATAAAGTTACCACTTTAAATCAATTTATCATCGAGCGGCAGGCGGAGATCCCCGGGGCGACGGGAGAGTTCTCGCGGTTGCTGCACCACGTCGGGATCGCGGCCAAGAAGGTGCACCGGGAGGTCAACAAGGCGGGGCTGGTGGATATCCTGGGGCGCGTGGGGACGATGAACGTGCAGGGGGAGAACCAGCAGAAGTTAGACGTCTACGCCGACACGATTTTCATGGACGAGTTGCGGGCGAGCGGCGAGTGCTGTGGCGTGGCGACGGAGGAGAACGAGGGGGTCGTGGTGTTCGACGAGGGGGGGAGCAAGGAGGGGAAATACGTCGTCTGCATGGACCCGCTGGACGGCTCGAGCAACATCGACGCGAACGTCCCCGTGGGCACGATCTTCTCGATCTACCGGCGGAAGTCGCCGGCGGGGGAGCCGCCCGTGATGGAAGATTTCCTGCAGGCGGGGACGGAGCAACTCGCGGCCGGTTACGTGATCTACGGCTCGTCGACGATGCTGGTCTACACGGCGGGGCGCGGCGTGAACGGCTTCACGCTGGACATCTCCATCGGGGAGTTCTGCCTCTCGCATCCATCGATCCTGACCCCGGCGGCGGGACGGATGTACTCGATTAACGAGGGGAATTACATCAATTTCCCGGTGGGGGTGAAGAAGTACATCAAGTACTGCCAGGAGATCGACGCGGCGAGCGGCCGGCCGTACACTTCCCGCTATATCGGCTCGCTGGTGGCCGATTACCACCGGAACATGCTGTACGGGGGGATCTTCCTTTACCCGCGGACGAACGCGTACCCGGAGGGGAAGTTGCGGCTGGTGTACGAGTGCAACCCGATGGCGTTCATCGCCGAGCAGTCGGGGGGCATCGCCACGGACGGCGATCGCCGCGTGCTGGAGATCGCGCCGGGGTCGCTGCACCAGCGCGTCCCGTTCTACGTCGGGTCGCGGGGGATGGTGATGAAGTTGACGGAGTTCCTGTCGTTTTTTAATAATATCTAACCAATCAAGATCTATGATAGTAAATGAATTGATACACCCGGCGAGTATCGTCGTCGTGGGCGGGTCGGACGACGTGTATAAACCGGGCGGGGCCGTGTTGCGGAACCTGCGGGATGGGATTTTCAAGGGGAAGATTCACGTGGTGAACCCGAAGGCCGACACGGTGCAGGGGATCCCCGCGTGCAAAGAGGTGCGGGAGTTGCCGCCGGTAGAGCTGGCGATCCTGGCGATCGCGGCGAGGCACTGCCCGGCGGCCGTGGAGGTGCTGGCGCGGGAGAAGGGGACGCGGGCCTTCATTATCCTCTCCGCCGGGTTCCACGAGGAGGGCGAGGAGGGACGAGCCTTCGAGAGGCAGATCGTGGAGACGATCGACGCCGCGGGTGGAACGTTGATCGGCCCCAACTGTATAGGGGTGTTGACGAATCATTACAACGGGGCTTTCACCTCCCCGACCCCGCGGCTGGATCCCCGCGGCGCGGACTTGATCTCTGGCTCGGGCGCCACCGCGATCTTCATCATGGACGCCGGGATGCAGAAGGGGATCAAGTTCAACAGCATGTATTCCGTGGGCAACTCCGCGCAGGTGGGGGTGGAGGAGGTGTTGGCCTTCCTGGACGAGACGTTTGACCCCGCGCGCAGCTCGCGGATCAAGTTGTTGTACGTGGAGAGTATCGACAAGCCGGCGAAATTTCTCAAGCACGCCTCCTCGCTGGTACGGAAGGGGTGCCGCGTCGCCGCGATCAAGTCGGGGGGATCTGCCGCCGGCAGTCGTGCCGCCTCTTCCCACACGGGGGCGATGGCCAGCCCCGACGTGGCGGTGGACGCGCTCTTCCGGGCCGCCGGCATCGTCCGTTGTCACGGGCGCGACGAGTTGATGACCGTCGCCGGGATCTTCACGTGCCCGGGCCTCCGCGGGAAAAATATCGCGGTGGTCACCCATGCCGGTGGCCCCGCCGTGATGTTGACCGACGCGCTCTCGAACGGGGGCATGGAGGTGCCGCGCGTCGAGGGGCCCGCCGCCGGGGCGTTGCTGGCGAGGTTGTTCCCCGGCTCTTCGACGGGCAACCCGATTGATTTTCTCGCCACGGGGACGGCCGAGCAGCTGGGGTATATCCTTGACGCTTGCAACGAGGAGTTTGACAACATCGACGGGATAGCCGTTATCTTCGGCAGCCCCGGCCTTTTCCCCGTGCACGACGTGTACGAGTTGCTCGACCGGAAGATGGCCGCGTCGCGCAAGCCGATTTACCCGATCTTCCCCTCGCGGCAGTACGTGCAGGAGGAGATCGACGCTTTCGTCGCCCGGGGCCGCGCGTATTTCCCCGACGAGGTGCTTTTCGGGGAGGCCTTGTGCAAGGTACACGGGACGCCGGCCCCGCGCCCGGAGTGCCCGTCGCTCCCGGCGGTGGACGAGCGGGAGATACGCGCCGTGATGGATCGGGCCGGGGATGGTTACCTGCCCCCGGAGGCCGTGCACCGGCTGTTGGACGCGGCCGGGATCGCCCGCGCCCCGGAGGGGATCGCCACCGGGGAGGAGGAGGCCGCGCGCGTGGCCGGGGAGATCGGCTTCCCGCTGGTGATGAAAGTCGTGGGGCCGGTGCACAAGTCCGACGTGGGCGGGGTCGTGCTGAACGTGACGGACGAGGAGAGCGTCCGCCGCGAGTTCCGCCGGATGATATGTATCCCGGATACCCGCGCCGTCCTGCTGGCGCGCCAGTTGCGGGGCACCGAGGTGTTCATCGGCGCGAAACGGGACGACAAGTTCGGGCATCTCGTCCTTTACGGCCTGGGGGGCATCTTTATCGAGGCCCTGAAGGACGTGAAGGCCAGCCTGGCCCCCTTCGCCGCGGACGAGGCGCTGGCCCTTATCCGGGAGTTGCGCGCCTACAAGATCATCCGGGGCGCGCGCGGCCAGGAGCCGGTCAACGAGGCCCGGTTTGCCGAGGCGGTGGCGCGGGTCTCCGTGCTGGTGACCGTGGCGCCGGAGATCTTCGAGATGGACTTGAACCCGCTCTTGGGGACGCGCGAGGGGGTCGTGGCCGTGGATGCCCGCGTGCGCGTCGACAAGAGCGGGGTGTTGAAATAATTAGATACTCCAAAATAGTTGGAGTATCTAATTATTTTCTACCTTCGCGCCGCCTATCGAGTATAGGAACGTTTAATAATTAAAACCAGGACAATGGCGACTAAAATTAGATTAGCAAGACACGGACGAAAGTCCAGACCGTTCTACCATGTAGTGGTAGCCGACAGCAGGGCGCCGCGCGACGGGCGCTACATCGAGCGGATCGGGTCGTATAACCCGATCACGGATCCCGCCACGATCGACTTGAACGTGGACCGGGCGTTATATTGGTTATCCGTCGGGGCGCAACCCACCGACACGGCGCGCCGGATACTCGCTTACGAGGGGGTGTTGCTGAAAAAACACTTGTTGACGGGCGTGAAGAAGGGCGCCTTTGACGAGGCCACCGCCAACGAGAAATTCGAGGCGTGGAAGAGAGAGAAAATAGCCAAGATCCAGGCCAAGATTACCCGCCTGGCAAACGAGAGTGACAGCCGTCACAAGGCCCGCATGGAAGCCGAGACGAGGATCAAGGAGGCGAAGGCCGAGGTCGTGGCCAAGAAGCAGGCCGCGATTGCCGCCGAAAAGGCGAGGCTTGCCGCCGAGGCCCGCGCCGAGGTGGAAGCCGCCGCTACCGAGGTCGTCGAGGCCGCTGGAACCGTCGAGGCTGCCGGGAGCGCCGAGGTGACTGCCGTTATCGAGGTGACTGCCGGGAGCGCCGAGGTGACTGCCGCTATCGAGGTGACTGCCGGGAGCGCCGAGGCGACTGCCGCTGCCGGGGCTACCGAACCCGCGGGGACTCCTGTCACGGAATAAAAATGATCGACGCGGGAGATCACGCGCGGATAGGGAAGATAGGGAGTCCCTATCGCCTGGAAGGCGCGGTAATCGTCTATACGACGAGTGATCTTTTTTCGTTACAACCGAATGAACCGGTGTTCATCCTTCTGGAGGGGGCACCGGTTCCTTTTTATATCGCCAAGGAGGGCATCCGCCGCCGGAACGCGACCTCTTGCATCGTTAAATTCGATTTCGTTGACTCCGCGGGCCAGGCCGGACATCTTGCCGGGCACGATCTTTTCGCGCGGGCGGGGAGCGTGGAAGAGGAGGAGGAGGAAGCGGGTACCCTCGAGGAAGAGGGCGGCTGGATCGGTTTTACCGCGCGCGACTTGTTGACGGGCGAGACGGGCGAGGTCGTTGACATGGCGAACTATTCGGGAAACGTCGTGCTCTCTATCCGGATGTTTTCCAGGGAGATACTTGTGCCTCTCTCCGGGGGGTACGTCAAGGAGGTGTTGCCGGAAGAGCGCCTGCTGCGCGTGGAGATCCCCCAAGAGCTAAAAGAGTTGAACGCGGGTTCGTCGTGAGGCTCGCCCGGCGAGGGGGGCGACGGTGACGGCGAGGATGGCCGGGTTTATACCAGGGGTGTCACCCCGCGGGCGTCCACGGTGAAGATCCGGTACTCGACGGCGTGGAGACGCAGGATCTCGTCGATGTGTTCCCTGTTCGTGTCGGTGATGAAAACTTGCCCGAAGCGCTCTCCCGCCACGACCTGTATGATCCGCGCCACCCGCCCCGCGTCTAACTTGTCAAAGACATCGTCTAACAACAAGAGCGGCTTCATGCCCGTGACCTTGGCCAGGTAGGTGAATTGCGCGAATTTCAGGGCCGCGAGGAAACTCTTCTTCTGGCCTTGCGATCCCAGCCTTTTCACGGGGTAGCCCTCGAGCGTCAAGGCGATGTCGTCGCGGTGTATGCCCGCGGTGGTGTAAGTCAACGCCCTGTCGCGGGCGAGGTTTTCCCGCAAGGCGGCCAGCAGCTCCCCGGCCGGGGCGGTCGCGACGTACCGCAGGGCCACGCGTTCTCGCCCCTCGACCAGGTGGTCGTGGAAGCGCCGGAACTCTCCCTCGAACTCCCGGACGAACGCCTCGCGTTTCTGCACGATCACGTTGCCGTTCTCGGCCAGTTGCTCGTCCCACGCCGCGATCATCTCCTCCTCCAGCGGTTGCCCGGCCCGCTCCTTGAGCAGGCTGTTGCGTTGCGCCAGCACGCGGTTGTAGCGGATCAGGCGGTGGAGGTACTCCTTGTCGTGCTGGCTGATGACCCCGTCGATGAAGCGACGCCGCTCGTCGCTGCCCCCGTCGATCAGTAGCGTGTCCGACGGCGAGATCATCACCAGCGGCAATAACCCGATGTGATCCGACAACCGGTCGTAGCTCTTCTTGTTCTTCTTGAACACTTTCCGCTCCCCGCGCTTGACCCCGCAGTGGATGGTGATCTCTTCCCCGTCCCGCTCGTAGCGCCCCTGGAGGAGGAAGAAGGGTTCCCCGTGGCGGATGTTCTGGGCATCGGGGAGGTTGAAGTAGCTCTTGCACATGGAGAGGTGGTAGAGCGCGTCGAGGATGTTGGTCTTCCCCACGCCGTTGTTCCCAATAAAGCAGTTGAAACCGGGCGAGCAGTCGACGGCGCTCCCCTCGATGTTCTTGTAGTTGACTATCTCTATACTTTTGATGATCATCTTTGATATTATTCACGTGTCCTCTCCGGGCGCGTAAAGATACAAAAAAGAGCCTCTTGTTCATCGACCGCGAACGGCGTTTTTGTATAGGGTCGTTATACAGCGTTGTATAGGGTCGCTATACAAGGGGCTGTCTCGAAGGCCGGTTTTTATCATTGCGAATGACCGTCATTGCGAATCCCGAAGGGTGAAGCAATCCAGGGGTTTACGGATTTCTGGATTGCTTCCCGCTGCGCGGATACCAATGACGAGATTTCCTTACTCTTTAGTGTTCAACTGACGAAATCCGACTTTTGATACGCCCTCTTAGTCAAGTGTCGTCCCTGCGGGACTTGGTGGGAGACGTGTTCCCTTGTTACCGTAAGCTGAAGCATACGGTTAATAAAGTGTCGTCCCCGCGGGACTGGAAAGTCGGTTTTTATCATTGCGAATGACCGTCATTGCGAATCCCGAAGGGTGAAGCAATCCAGGGGTTTACGGATTTCTGGATTGCTTCCCGCTGCGCGGATACCAATGACGAAACCCGACTTTTGGCACACCCTCTTCACAGAGTGTCGTCCCTGTGGGACTTGGAGGCTACTGCAAGGGAAGCCCCACAGGGGCGACACTTGATTAACCGTATGCTTTAGCTTACGGTAGCAAGGGAACGCGCACACCTCCAAGCCCCACAGGGGCGACACTTG
>JAISNC010000116.1 GCA_031276355.1 Odoribacteraceae bacterium | reverse complement strand
CGCCAGCCCCGATGGTACTGCCGGAAGGCGGGAGAGCAGGACGGTGCCGGATTCAAGGGAGCGAGCCAGCCCGAAAGGGTAAGCCCGCTCCCGCTGTTTTTATACAAGGAGGAAGATTACCGGATTTCGGGCAAGTCAATGCCCTTGATCTTGCGGTAGAGGTTCAGGGCGTAAGAGTCGGTCATGCCGGAGACGTAGTCGGTGACGGTTTGAATCTTCGTGTAGAGAGAGTCTTCTTGCTGTACCTTGTATTGTTCTGGCATGATGGATAAGATATTACGGGCGTAGTAAGTGCCCGGTTTCAGGATGGCGTCGATGTACTCTTTCAGGAGGGTGGCGAGGATCTTGAAGCCGGCGATTTGAATTTGGGTGACGATGCCGGTATGGTAGATCCGCGTGTAGGCCAGCTCCGTGCAAGCGTCGTAAGCTACCTTGAGGGTGCCGTCGAGGTGATTCACGAGCGATCCTTCGAAAGAGCCGGTCATGATCGCGTCGTAGTCTTGACAGAAGCGTTCGGCACAGGCGTTGATGAGCTTGTTGATGATGCCGGCCCGCAGGAAGGCGATGTATTCGTTTTTGTCGGTGACGATCTTACGCGTGCGGGCGATGGTTTTAACATCTTCTTTATCTTCCTCTTTGTCGTAGAAATTCAAGAGGGCTTCCGTGGTTTCGTCGTAAGAGAGGATCTTGAGTTTATGGGAATCCTCGATGTCCATGATCTGATAGCAGATGTCGTCGGCGGCTTCCACGAGATAGACCAGCGGGTGGCGGGCGTAGCGTAGCGGTTGTTCGTTCAACCGGATCAGGCCCAGGGAGTCGGCGATCTCCCGGAACGTCTCCTTTTCGCTTTGGAAAAAACCGTATTTGTGGCCTTTCGTGGCGGCTTTCGACTCGTGGGGGTATTTCACGATGGAGGCGAGGGTGGTATACGTCATCGTGTAGCCCCCGGGACGTCTCCCGTTAAACGTGTGCGTCAACAGTCGAAACGCGTTGGCATTTCCCTCGAAATGGCTGATATCCTCCCACTCCTCGTCGGTAAGCATCTTTCGAAGGAATTGTCCCTCTCCTTCAAGGAAAAAATCGGAGATAGCCTCCTCTCCTGAGTGGCCGAAGGGGGGATTCCCCAGGTCGTGAGCGAGGCAGGCGGTACTCACGATGGTGCCTATCTCCTCGATGATTTCGGGCGGGTTGACCTGCTCCCGCTCGCGCACGAGCTGGGCGATTTTGCTGCCGAGCGACCGGCCGACGCTGGCCACCTCAAGGCTATGCGTCAGTCGGTTGTGTACGAATACATTGCCGGGCAACGGGAACACTTGCGTCTTGTTCTGTAAGCGGCGAAAGGGGGAGGAGAAGATCATGCGGTCATAATCTCGTTGAAACTGGGAGCGGTCGTGCGATCGAAAAAGCGTCGGCGCGCTCCCGGGTTGGTGACGCCGGGTGGACAAGAGGGTGTTCCAGTTCATGGTGATTTACCTCGTGATGAAGTGGTAATGGCTCCCGAAACGCTCGAAGGCCGCCTTGTCGAGCGCCTCCTGGTGCGCGGGATGAGCGATGGAGATGATCGCCTTGGCCCGTTGCTGCAGGGTCTTCCCGTAAAGGTCGACGGAGCCAAATTCGGTCACGAGGTAATGAATGTCGAAACGCGTGGTTACGACACCGGCACCATCGAGGAGCGTGGGGGTGATCTTCGATACGCCTTTGTTCGTCGTCGATGGCAAGGCGATGATCGGTTTTCCTCCCTTGCTGGCGGCGGCGCCGCGGATGAAGTCGAGTTGCCCGCCGCAACCGCTATAAAAGCGAATGCCGATGGAGTCGGCGTTGACTTGGCCGGTGATATCCACGGAGAGCGCGGAGTTGATGGCGGTCATCTTGGGCTGTTGGGCGATGATGAAGGGATCGTTCGTGTAGCCGACGTCCATCATGGCGACGGCGGGATTGTCGTCGATAAAATCGTAAACGGCCCTTGATCCCATGAGAAAAGTAGAGACTAATTTACCCTTGTCGAACTTCTTGTTCAGGTTATTGACCACGCCTTTCTCGTAGAGCGGTAACACCCCGTCGGCGAACATCTCCGTGTGGATGCCGAGATTCTTGTGATTGCCCAGTTGCGCGAGGACGGCGTTGGGGATCGCCCCGATGCCCATCTGGATCGTGGCCCCGTCCTCGATCAGGGCGGCACAATGTTTCCCGATCAGGATGTCCTCCTCGCCCGACACGGCGGTGTGGGCCTCGATGAGGGGGGTGGTGTCCTCGCAGAAAATATCAATGTCGGAGAGGCGGATCATGGCGTCGCCCCAGGCGCGCGGGACGCTGGGGTTGATCACGGCGATCACCGTGCGCGCGTTCTGCACGGCGGCGAGGGTGGCATCGACGGAGGTGCCGAGGGAGACGTAGCCGTGCTTATCGGGAGGACAGACTTGGATCATGGCCACGCCGATCGGGTGTACGCCGTCGCGGATCAACTTCTGCGTCTCGCTCAGGTGCACGGGGACATAGTCGGCAAAACCGGCTTGCGTATCCCGTCGAACGTTCCCGCCGACGAAGTAAGATTCGAGGTGGAAGATCCCCTCGAATTCGGCACCGGCGTAGGGGGCGGAGCCTTCGGTGTGCAAGTGTTGTAGGCTGACATTTTTTAATTCCCCGGCCCGTCCCCTGTCACACAGGGCCTGGATAAGGCCCTGGGGAGCACATGCCACGCTATGGATATGAACGCGGTCGCCTGATTTTACCGCCTTTACCGCTTCGGCGAACGATACTGTCTGGATGTTTTTATACATGGTATTTTGTTTATAATTTATGCCTGGGCTTTTCATGAAAAAGCGGCCTAAGGTAACTATAAAATCCGGCTTTCCGCGTATCCGGGGCGATTTTCGTGCTAAATTTTTCCCGGGCAGGCGCGTTTTTTTTGACGAGAAAACTTTTTTATAAGAAATTTACCTACCTTTAGGCCGGTTGCTTGATCGACACGAATGGGATGCACCTGTCGATGGGTAACCACGCGATTACTGAATGATAAAACGATCAACGCGTGTCCCGTTAAGAATACTATAAACCATGAAAAGGATTATTTTTTGGAATCACTCCTTCTGGCTACCCCCTCTTTCTACCCGGTTGCTGCTCCCGTTCTTGCCTGGCGAATCGCAATCATACGACGCGAGGAGGAGGTCGTTTAGGGTGTCATGAGCATCGCGCGGCTGCTTGCTTTCTCCGCCGTTATCGAGGCCCGGGTCACGCGGCGAACTCTTGTCTTCAAGATTTTCGCCGTCATCGTTGTCGGTTTCACCTTTTATTACCAGGCCATTCACCAGGGGAGGGATTTTTACGATCCCTCCAGCAACCCTTTGCGGAAATATGTTTCGTTGTCAAACGGTTGGATCTGGGACGAGACCGCCCTCTCCGCCTATGTCCCTTTCATGACGGCTTTTATCTTTAACGCGCTGCAAAGCGTTCTCGTTGTCTTTCTTGTCATCGAGAGCCTGTTAAGGGAGAGGTTACTTGACTCGCGGGGCGTGTTCCACGTTCGTCCGGTCGATAATTTCACCTATCACGCGGGGAAAATTACCGGCGTCATGCTGGCCGTCCTCCAGCTTGACGTCGTGGTTGTCGCGCTCTCCGTGCTGTTCCATCTCACGCTCACGCCTTCCCCCTTCGCCCTCTCCCCGCATCTTTTTTATCTCGTCACCCTCACCCTCCCTACCGTCGTGTTCGTCGCCGGTGTTGCCGCTCTTTCCGTCACGCTCGTCCGCGTGCGGTTTCTGGCGATCGTGCTCCCCGTGGGGCTTCTTTTTCTTTTGGGTGCCGTGTGCCAGGGGTGTCCTGCCGCCGATCTCTACGCGGCCGTCATTGATACCATCCCGTCGCCCGCTGCCGGTCACCCCTCCCTCGCGGCTTACCTTGTCCAACGCGTCGCGTTCTTCCTCGCCGGCGTCGCGTTCATTCTATTCACCACCGCCTCGGTCGCTCGTCCCCCGAACACGCGTCGGGGCAAGGTGCCCCTTGTCGGTGTTGCCGCGTGCCTGCTTCTCCTGGCCGGCATCTCGTTCGCCGACCGCATCCTCGCTCCCGTTCGCGACCGCGCTGTCGTTGAGGCGTGTCGCGCTGCCGACAGGAGGAGCACGCGTCTCCTGCCCGTTGCCGTCACCGCCGCGGATATCCGCGTGACTCCCTCCGGCCATTCCATGGAAGCGATCGCGCGGCTCACGCTCGTCAACAAGAGCGTCAGCCCGCTCGACTCCCTCCCCCTTTTTCTGAATCCCGGCCTCGTTGTCCGTTCCGCGTTGCTTGACGGTCGTCCTGTGACCGTTTCGCGTGACGCCCAGCTGCTGGTTGTCGCCTCGCCTCTTCTACCCGGTGACACCGCCACTCTCCAGCTGGATTATGCCGGCACGATTGACGAGCGCGTCGCCCTCATCGCCCTCCCTTCCATGCAAGACCGGGGTTATTTCGACACGAACCGTGATGTTTTCTTCCGTCACGGTCGTCGTTACGCCTGCCTCCAGGAGGATCTCGTTCTTCTTCTTCCGGAGATTTACTGGTACCCCTCGTGTACCGGCACCGGTGTTCTCTCCCCGCGTAACCTGGCCCTTTTTCATCTCGAGGTCGCGAACAAGCGAGGGCTGCGCGTTATTTCCCAGGGCCATCCCGCGGAGCGGGGGGACGTGATTACTTTTACCCACGATTTCCCCCTTCCTTCCATCGCCCTCGTGGCCGGTCGTTATGTCAAGCGGGCCGTGACGCTGGCTGACGGGAACACGGTCGAGGTGTATCATTTCCGGGATAATCATCTCGTTGCAAGCTACCTGCACGATCTTTCCGCCCGGCGAGCCAGGTATGTTCTTGCCTCGCGTGCTCCTTTCAGTATGGGGGATATATCGCATCCTTTCAGGACGTTACGTTTCGTTGAGGTGCCCTCTTTCATCAATTTCAGACACAACCCGTTCAGGAGGGACGCCAGTAACGTCCTCCCCGGCATTTTCCTCTGGCGCGAGGAGGGGATCAAGCACGTTCACGGGGATTTCGTTTTCAAGCCGACCCGCGAGGATTTTAGCATAGATCCCGGTATCATCCCTCACATGAATCTATCGCGCGGGGGCTATAACGACTACACCTCCCTCTTTATTGATAATATGTACGAGATTGACGATCGCGCGTATCCCGGCCTGAGCTTGGCCTGGAGGAACCGGATATTTGCCACGTACGACGCTCCCTTCATAAGAGAGTTTGCCAATGAATCCCCCGACGAACACGCGTACGACCTGCACGCGTACGTTCCCCCGGGGCGTGGCTTTGAGGTTGAGTACAGGGGGGACACGTGTGCCGTGTGCGCTTACCTGGCCGCTCATTCGCTCGCTGATGCCGTGATCGACACCACACTCTCTCCCGTTTTTCTCTCCGCTCTCGTGAAGAACAAGGGGGGCGAGTTGTTAAATGCCGTGCTCGAGCATGTCGATGTGCCCGCGTTGCACGCGATCAGTCGTCGTTTGAGCCGGGAGTATCCTTTCGCTCCCGTTCCCTTCGACACGCTTGTCGCGGCGTTAAACGCTGCCGGCGGCGTGGACTATCGTCCGATCATTGACGCGTGGTATCGCGCGCGTGGTGTCGCCGAGATCTCGATACGTGACGTGCGCGTGGAGTCGATCGATGGCCCGACGGGGAAATCATACCGTATTCGTTTCTTTATTCGCAGTACCGGCACGCGGGCCACGCGTTTTTTCACTTGCTATAATAGGGGTTCCTCGCGTTATATGGAGAAAGACACGTATAGTGTCTCTCACGTCATCGCCCCCGGCGAGTGCCTGGAGGCGTGTATCCCGACCGTCGAGGGCACGTACCCTCGCTATGTTATGATCGTTACCGAGATGGCTATCAACCAGCCCTCCATGTCCTATTACGAGTTTAGGACGCCCGCTCCTGCTTTCGATGAGGTGCCCCCCGGTGTACGGCCTGCGGATCCCGCTCTCTTTCGTCCCGACCCGATGGAGATCGTCGTGGACGATCGCGACGCCGGTTTTAGCGTTGTTTACGAAGAACGCCGCCGGAAACTGGCCGGCAACGCCGGGCGGAGGGGGTGGGAAAAACGAATCGTTGTCGACGCTTACGGGGAGCCGATCAAGAGTTTTCGCTCCATTTCCAGAGGCACCGGGAAAAGTAGTGCCTTTTGGAAGGCCTCTATTGACACCGGGGGCACGTATGATCTTCACGTGTATGTTTCTCATATTGATTATACCGTTACCTGGAATTATACCGTTACCCCTCCCGGTGGGGACGCGGAGGAGATCCCCGTCACGTTTCCCCAGGGGACTAGCGGGTGGTTTCTCGTCGGGCGGTTTCATCTGGAGCCGGGGACGGCCGTGGTGGCCCTTTCCGATCAAACGAACACGCGTGAACCGGTAAGGGACTATGACTCGGTAAGGGCCGACGCCATCAAGTGGAGACGCGTCGAGGAGTGACCTTTCACGGGCGCGCCATCATATAAAACGGGAGAGGATGAATTTGCCGATGAACAGGTAGATGTTGAGGCCGATGATGTCGTTGGTGAGGGTGATGAAGGGGCCGGTGGCGAGGGCGGGGTCTATTTTCATCTTGTTTAGTAACAGGGGGAAGGCGGTGCCAAGGAGCGAGGCAAAGAGGATGACGGTGAAGAGGGAGATCGTCACCGTTATCGGCATGGCCAGCGAGCCGGTGTTAAAAAAGAGGGTGAGCACGAAGATGATGGAGGAGCAGAAGGTGGCGTTGAGCAAGGCCCCGCCGGTCTCCTTGAGGATGTTGTGGAAGATGTTTTGCACGCCGAGGGAGTTGGAGGCCAGTCCCTTCACGACGATGGCCGAGGATTGTATGCCGACGTTCCCGCCCATGGCGGTGATGACCGGGATAAACATGGCGGTCGCGGGAAAGAGGATGATCTCCGCCTCGTAGAAGGAGATCATGTAGGCCGCGAGCATCCCGCCGAAGAGGCCGATGACTAACCACGGGAGACGCGCCTTGGTTTGCGTCCAGACGGTGTCGGAGGATTCGACATCTTGCGTGATACCGGACATCATCTGGTAGTCTTTTTCCTCTTCCTCGCGAATGACGTCGACGACGTCGTCGATGGTGATGCGCCCGACGAGGCGCCCGATGGAGTCGACGACGGGGATGGCGACGAGGTCGTATTTTTCCATGATGCGCGCGACGGATTCTGCTGGTTCGTTGGTGTTGACACAAGCGACCTCGGGAAGGTATATGTTGCTGATCTTCGTGGAGGTGGGGGAGAGGATCATCTTTTTTAGCGAGACGCGTCCCTTGAAGATGCCGTCGTCGTCCACGACGTAGATGTAGAATATCTCGTCGATCTGCTCGGCCTGGCGGCTGAGTTCTCGCAGGCAGGTGAGGATCGTCCAGTTCTCGTTGACCATGACAAGCTCCTTGGCCATCAGCCCGCCGGCGGTGTCCTCGTCGTAGTGGAGGAGGTCGACGATGTCCCCGGCTTGATCCAGGTCCTCGAGGTGGGAGAGCACCTCGTGTTGCTGTTCGTCGGACATGTTCCCGACGAGGTCGGCGGCGTCGTCCGACTCCATGTGGTCGACGAATCGCCTGGCGATCACCTCCGGGGGGAAGGATTGTATGAAGCGGTCGCGTTCGTCCTCTTCCAGCTCGGCGAGGACATCCCCGGCCGTCTCGTTGTCCATGAGCAGAAAGAGGAATTGCGCCTCGCGGGTGTCTAACTCTTCCAGGATATCGGCGATGTCGGCCGGGTGCAGCGTTTCTATCAGCTGGAAGGCGGCGGCGGAGTCCTCGGCTTGTATCAGTTCCTCGAGGCGATCGAGGAAGTCGCGTGTCAGTTCAAATTGTTGCATGGCGATGGTTTATCTACGCGTGTTTTCTATCTCGTTGCAGAGGTCGATGAAATCATCGACGTCGAGTTGTTCCGGGCGAAGGGTGAGCTTGTCGGAGGTGAACCCTTCCGGCAGGATGGCTTTTAGCGAGTTGCGGAGTGTCTTCCGGCGTTGGTTGAAGCCGCTTTTCACGACGGCGCGGAACCGTTTCTCGTCACATCCCAGCTCTTCCCGCGTGTTACGCGTGAGGCGGATCACGGCGGATTTTACTTTCGGGGGCGGGTCGAATACCTGTTCGGGAACGGTAAAGAGGTATTCGATCGTGTAGTGGGCTTGCAGGAACACGCTCAAGATCCCGTAACGCTTGTTCCCGCTGGGGGCGCTGACGCGTTCGGCCACCTCTTTCTGGATCATGCAGACGACTTGCGGGATGCTCTTCCTGTGGGCCAATATCTTGAAAAATATCTGGGAGGAGATGTTGTACGGGAAATTGCCGATGACGGAGAACGGGCCGGGGAAGTACTCCCCCGGGTCTATCTCCAGGAAGTCGCCCCGGAGGATCTTCTCGCGGTGGCCGGGGAAGGTCGCGTGAAGGTACGCGATGGCCTCGGGGTCGATCTCGACGGCCTTCACGGAGAGTTCCGGCATCTCCAGCAGGTAGCGGGTCAGGACGCCTGTTCCCGCTCCCACTTCGACGACCTCCCGCGTCACGGGTAGCAGGCTTTCCGTGATCTTCCGGGCGATGTTCCGATCTTTTAAAAAGTGTTGTCCTAAATATTTTTTGGCGTGTATCTCCATGTCCGGGGTGTTTCGTGTCGTATTATTTTTTACTTTTGCAACGGCCCTGCAAAATAACGATTTTATTTTGACATGGAATAATAAAATTGGAACCAGATAACATGTTCAGGTATAAACAACTTCTCAAGTTTTCTCTCTTTTTCGTCGTTACCGCTTGCCTTTTTTGGCTGGTTTACAGGGATCAGGATCCGGCGGGGATATTTGACACGTTGCGGGAGGAGGTGCATTATTCCTGGATCGGGATCGCTGTCGTGTTGGGCATATCGAGTCATGTCAGCCGGGCGTTGCGTTGGCAGTTGCTCGCGCGCTCGATGGGGTACCGGATCACGTTCGGGAACAGTTTCATGGGGGTGATGATCGGGTATTTCGCTAACATGGCGATCCCGCGGATGGGGGAGTTGACGCGCTGCGGGGTGGTGCACAAGTACGAGGGGGTGCCTTTTTCCAAGCTGTTGGGGACGGTGGTGATAGAGCGTCTCTTTGACATGCTGGTGTTGTTGCTCTTGACGCTCGCGGTGGTGGTGACCCAGTTCGGGCGGGTGCGCCTCTTCCTGGATACACACGAGGGGATACGGGAGAAGCTCTCCGGGATCTTCTCTCCCGGGTGGGGGTGGTGGTGCGGGGGGTGCGCGTTGCTCGTGCTCGTGGTGTTGCTGGCGCGATGGCGGCGCGGGGGCCTCTTTCCCGCCCGCGCACGGGCGTTTCTCTCCGGGATCAAGGAGGGGTTGTTGGCGGCGCGGGGAGTGCCGCGGCCGGGGTGGTTTATCTTCCACACGTTGTTTATCTGGTTGATGTATTACCTGATGCTCTACGTCTGTTTCTTTAGCTTCGAGTTCACCTCTCATCTTGGCCCGGCGGTCGGGTTGACGGTCTTCGTGCTTTCCAGTTACGGCATGGTGGCGCCGGTGCAGGGCGGGGTGGGGGCGTGGCATTTCATGGTGATCGCGGCCCTGATGCTCTACCTGCCCGCGGGCCACGAGGGCCTGGCGAAGACGTTCGCCCTCTTGACGCACGGGGCGATGACGGTGTTATACATCGTGCTGGGGGTCGCGTGCTTGTTGTATTTACCCGTTTATAATAGAAGAAAATGAGCGAGGAGTTGATTCGTCGTTATTTCCCGGGGTTGAGCGAGGAGCAGCTGGCGCGCTACGCCCGGATGGAGGCGCTCTACCGCGCGTGGAACGAGAAGATCAACGTGATCTCCCGGAAAGATATCGACGCGCTGGCGTTGCACCACACGTTGCACTCGCTGGCGATCGCCAAGGTGATTCGCTTTAAGCCGGGCACGCGGGTGTTGGACGCGGGCACGGGGGGAGGGTTCCCCGGTATCCCGTTGGCGATTTTCTTCCCCGACGTGGATTTTTTGCTGGTGGACTCCGTCGGCAAGAAGGTGCGCGTGGTGGAGGAGATCGTCTCGGCCCTGGGCTTGACCAACGCGCGGGCGCTGCAACGGCGGGTGGAGGAGGTGGAGGAGCGGTTTGATTTCGTCGTGAGCCGCGCCGTGACGACGTTCCCCCTTTTCGTCTCGTGGACGCGGAAGAAGATCCGGGGGGGGGATTTTAACGCCTTGCCGAACGGGATCCTTTACCTGAAGGGGGGGGATTTTCAAGAGGAGGTACGGGGTTTTCGCCGGGAATTGACGCTCTATCCCGTGTCGGATTATTTTGACGATCCCTATTTCGAGGCGAAAAGCGTGCTCTACTTGCCGAGATGAAGAAAAGTCGTTTTAATTGTTTGGTTGAAAGATAATTCTTTTTAACTTCGCGCCGGACTTCCCGCCTTGCTTCTCGCCGGGCGAGTTTACTTTATAGATAATACAAATTAATATTTACCATGTTTGACATTTTAGAATTAAACGAGAAATTACTACCGGAATTACGTCAAATCGCGAAAGATTTAAATGTGAAAAGAGTTGAATCGTATCTTAAAAAAGATTTGATATACAAGATTCTGGATCAGCAGGCCATGGTGCCGTCGGAGGATACCGTGCCGGTCGGCCCGAAAGAGAGGACGCACGAGAGAACCCCGCGTGAGGATGCCGAGAAGGGCAACGCTCCCAGGAAGAGGGGGAGGCCGAAATTCGATCAAGTGAAAGAGAGACAACCCGCGAAACAGCCCGCGAAGGAGGAGGTGAAGCAAGAGGAAGAGAAGCCGCCCGTCGCGCAACCCGTGAAGGAGGAGGGCAAGAAAAGGGGGAGAAAACGCGCCGCGCGATTGCCCGGGGACGGGAAAGAGGAGAACAAGCCCAAGAGAGGGGTAGACCAGGCGACCTCCCCCCAGGAGGAGATCGAGGTGATCAAGATCAGCCACAGCGCGATCCTTGACCAGGGCATCGTGTTGAACCGCACGCGGGAAGGGGTAGTGATAGAGAAAGATATCCAGAACGGGCCGGGCGAGGGCCTCCAGGCCACCGCCGACCAGCCCGTCGCCGAGCGGAAACGCCAGCGGAGGAAACGCGGCTTCGCGGAAAAAGGCGAGAACGCGGGCGAAGGAACGCCCGTGACGCGGGAGGAGGAGCGGCCGGTGAAGGCGCTTGACGCGCGGCAGGAGAAGGATGCGGCGGAACGGCCGGGGAAACCGGAAGGAGCGCCCGCCAGGAGGCCCGTCCTGGTGAAACGCGTTGAAAGGGACGTCGACGCGGTGCAACCCCTGGAGGAGGAGATGGAGTTCGAGGAGGGCGCGTCGCTGCCGGGCGAGACGACGCCGCGTTACGAGGTGGAGGAGCGCCGCGACAACAAGGCGCGCCACGACAAGCGGGATAAATATTACGAGTTCGACGGGATCATCTTCCATTCCGGCGTGCTGGAGATCATGCCCGACGGGTACGGCTTCTTGCGCTCGTCGGATTACAATTACTTGAACTCGCCCGACGATATTTACGTTTCCCAGAGCCAGATCAAGCTCTTCGGCCTGGCCACCGGCGACACGCTGGAAGGCACCGTCCGTCCCCCGAAAGAGGGCGAGAAGTATTTCCCCTTGATCAAGGTGAACAAGATCAACGGCAAGTCGCCGGAGGCGGTGCGGGACCGGATCCCGTTCGACCACTTGACGCCGCTCTTCCCGAACGAGAAGTTTAACCTGACGGGCAACGGGCGGGCCACGATCTCCACGCGCGTGGTGGACATGTTCGCCCCCATCGGCAAGGGGCAACGCGGGCTGATCGTGGCGCAACCCAAGACGGGCAAGACCATGCTGTTGAAAGAGATCGCTAACGCCATCTCGGCCAACAACCCGGAGGTCTACCTGATCATCTTGCTGGTGGACGAGCGCCCGGAGGAGGTCACGGACATGGCGCGGAGCGTGAGGGCCGAGGTGATCGCCTCGACGTTCGACGAGCCGGCCGATCGTCACGTGAAGGTGGCCAACATCGTGCTCGAGAAGGCGAAGCGGATGGTGGAGTGCGGTCACGACGTGGTGATCTTGCTGGATTCCATCACGCGCCTGGCGCGCGCCTACAACACGGTCTCCCCCGCGTCCGGCAAGGTGTTGTCGGGGGGCGTGGACGCCAACGCGTTGCACAAGCCCAAGCGCTTCTTCGGGGCGGCCCGGAACATCGAGAACGGGGGGTCGTTGACGATCCTCGCGACGGCGCTGACCGAGACCGGCTCGAAGATGGACGACGTGATCTTCGAGGAGTTCAAGGGCACCGGCAACATGGAGCTGCAGCTGGATCGCAAGCTCTCGAACCGCCGCATCTACCCGGCCGTCGATATCACCGCTTCCAGCACGCGCCGCGACGACCTCTTGCTGGACGAGTATACCTTGAATCGCATCTGGATACTGCGTAATTACCTCACCGACATGACCTCCATCGAGGCCATGCAGTTCGTGAAGGATCGCTTGGAGAAGACGAAATCGAACGAGGAGTTCCTGGTCTCGATGAACGATAAGTAGGCCGACCGGCCCGGGACGGGTCGTTTGGAATGAAAAGACGAAGGGGTTTTCTCCTTCGTCTTTTTTCGTGGTCGCTATCCATGTCCCGCCCTTGATCGTATCCTGAAAGGATCTGATTTTCATGCCCCCGGGCCGCTGGCCCCGGGGCCAGCGTGCGAAAGGACAAAAAAATGCACCCCGCGCGGGGTGCCTGGCGATCTTGATGACCGGTGTTAGATAATCAAAACGAGATCGCTGTTAACTCTTCTCCCAGCGCGTGCAACGCGCGCTTGATTTTCTTCTCTTGCTCCGGCCGGGGTTTAGAACGGCCCTTCGCGTAGTGCCCGAGCTGTTTTTGATTGATGCCCGTCAATCGTTCGAGGGCAGATTTCGAGAACACTTTTCCATAGAAGTAAAGAAGGCTCTCGATATCGTACTGGAAATCAAACGCGTATTCCTCGTCAAAGATCGCGGGGTACGCGTCCCCGTCTTCCTTTAAACATTCCAGGTGAAACGCGATACTCTCCTGGAGGTACTTCTTGAACTTCCCGAAATTCCCATCGATGGCCACGATGCATCCCGGCAACAAATCAATACTCGCGCAATACCCGCGCTCTGTTTTTCCTACTTGGACGATCACTTTTTCCATGTTCTTCTTTTTGTGCCGGGGTTAGAAAACTAACCCTGACTGTTTTTCAATGCTTTTTAAAAGAGACCCGTAGATTTCCGTGGAAGGGGATCCGTTCACTGTCACCTTCCCCGGCTTGGCCGGGTGTTTAAAGTGGCGGTGACTCCCTTTCATCTTCACGAGGTACCATCCGTCCTCGTGTAAGATTCTTACTATCTCGGATACTTTAATCGGTTTCATTTTTCTCTTTCTTGATTATCTAACGACACAAAGGTAGAACTATTTCTACGATACATAAGGAGAGATCGTAGAAGAAATGATATTATTTTTCGGAAAACCAGTTAAATCAATTTAAATCACGGGGGCAACCCGTTCGATCACGGGGGTGTGTCAAAAGGCGGGTTTCGGGGGGATACCTCGCGTCCCGTCCGGGACGCCCGGGCGGTTTTCGTCATCGCGAACCCGGAGGGTGAAGCGATCCAGGGATTCACGGGTTTCTGGATTGCTTCCCGCTACGCGGATCGCGATGACGAAAACCGACTTTTGCTCCCCCCTTGCTCGTGGTCGCTATCCATCTCCCGCCCTGCTTGAATGACGGCCCCGGGTTGCACGGGGGCGAAAGATTTTTCGCCCCTACATCGCCCGTTCCATGCCGTTCCCGGGTTTTGTAGGGGCGAAAAATCTTTCGCCCTCGCGTCGTTCTCGAACGATCCGCGACACCGGGGAATGAAAAAACGGGGAACGGTATCTCCCCGTTCCCCGTTGGCCGCACGTGATATGGTGTTTCGTTTAGTATGTTTCGAAAGGCCCGTCAGCCCGTTTGCGCCAGTGGCGCCCGTCCTTGCTCCGGTAATGGGTGCCGTCTCCTTTTAATTCGGTGCCGTCTTCCAGGGTGACGGTTTCGGTATAGTCCTCGTTAGAAGAGCCTTTAGCCGTGAGAAAGCCATAAATAAGATAAATCATAATGGCCCACGTGGAGATTAACGCGGACAGCGAGGCGACGACAACACAGGAGACGAAGGTGTAGATCGCGTACCACTTGGCGGCCCTCTTCCCGATTTCCCGTTTGTCGCGCTTGTACTTCCGGATACAATACACGGCAAAAAACGCGTATGCCAGGAGCGAGAAGATATCCGCGGTTGACGAGAGGTCGTCCCCGAGCATACCGCCAACGATGAATACTACCGTCATGATCACGCCGACGGTTATCGCGATGGTCTGGGGGCGCTCGATTCGGCTAACCGGCATGAAGTCGCGCCCCCCGCGCCTGTTAAACCAGCGGCGCATGCTCTGCCATTTGAGCAGGTAGAAAAACATTATAACCCAGTAGAGGACGTGCAGTCCGGACAGGAAAAGAAGCTCGGCAGCCATCATCGCCAGCTGGGCGGGATCCTGTTGTGCGAGGGCATCAGGTAGTGCTTTTAACAGTGCGGAAAAACCTTTCAAGAATTCAGGGGACTCTTCCATCTCAATCACCTCCGTTTTGAAAGAGTCATAGAGTTTGTCCGATGATGCCGGGATCCGGTTGACAGGAAAGCCAAGTAATAACACTTTCCCGTGGCCAGGGTAATCCACCGTGGCCCACCCGCTTGTCGAGACGTGCGTGACCCGGATTTCTTCTTCCGGTTGCACGGTCGCAACCTGCGTCATCTCCTCCTCGCCGGGCTTGTCGTAAAGTCCCGCGTAAGACAATGCGGTGTACGTGCCAACGCCGCGGTTGCCGGAATACATAATAAAAAATACGACAATCGCCACGATCAATGCGGCTCCTGTCCCGATCGCGATCTTGCGATTTTTTATGATTTGATCTGTTGATAAATTCTTCATGTTTTGCTTGTTTTTTTTCACGCGTACGTGGGTTTAAATTTAAATCATCATCTACTCTCCTTCGGGGGTATTGTACCCGACAAAATATTATTTTAAAATTTAT
>JAISNC010000115.1 GCA_031276355.1 Odoribacteraceae bacterium | reverse complement strand
TGCCCGTGGGGCAATCCTATCAATAGAGAAACGGCATCATTTCTTGTTCCCAATCCCCTGCGGGGATTCATAAAAAGCGTCGAAATGAAAGCCCCACGGGCTATTGGAGATACGGGGGGGGTATCCTGTTTTCTATTGATATGATTCCCCTCTGGGGAAGCGAGGGGACGATGGCCCCCGCCGGGTTTCTCGGCGATTGCCCGTGGGGCAATCATATCAATAGAGAAACGGCCTCATTTCTTGTTCCCAATCCCCTGCGGGGATTCATAAAAAGCGTCGAAATGAAAGCCCCACGGGCTATTGGAGATACGGGTGATCCTGGTTTCTATTGATATTATTCCCCTCTGGGGAAGCGAGGGGACGATGGCCCCCGCCGGGTTTCTCGGCGATTGCCCGTGGGGCAATCCTATCAATAGAGAAACGGCCTCCCTGCTTGTTCCCAATCCCCCGCGGGGATTCATAAAAAGCGCCGAAATGAAAGCCCCACGGGCTATTGGAGATACGGGGGATCCCTGTTTTCTATATATTATTCCCCTCTGGGGAAGCGAGGGGACGATGGCCCCCGCCGGGTTTCTCGGCGATTGCCCGTGGGGCAATCCTATCAATAGAGAAACGGCATCATTTCTTGTTCCCAATCCCCCGCGGGGATTCATAAAAAGCGTCGAAATGAAAGCCCCACGGGCTATTGGAGATACGGGGTATCCTGTTTTCTATTGATATTATTCCCCTCTGGGGAAGCGAAACCCGGCGAAGCCAATCGGGGCGAAATTCGCTACAGCCAATCGTTCTCTCTTAACTTGATGACATTGGGCTTCAACTTACGGCCGCGAGGAAACACATCTCCCACAGTCCCGCCGGGACGCCACTTGATTAACCGTATGCTTCAGCTTACGGTAACCAGGTAACACGTCTCCCACCCAGTCCCGCCGGGACGACACTCTATTAACCGTATGCTTCAGCTTACGGCCGCGAGGAAACACATCTCCCACAGTCCCGCCGGGACGACACTCTATTAACCGTATGCTTCAGCTTACGGCCACGAGGGAGCTCCCCCTCCCCCCTATATCGCGTCGACCCCTCGACCGCGCCGCGTGACGGCGAGCGAGTCTCCCGCCGCGCGCGCGCCTTTCTAAATGGAAATCACCGGTCAATGCCCGCCGTTTTCGCTGTTCTCCGTCGCTCGCCGCGCTAAAACTTCCATGTATAGCCATAATAACCAGCCATATATACGATAAAAGTGGGACAAGCAAAAAAAAATGACTAAATTCGTATTTCGTGTTATTACTTTTTTATACCTTTGTGTCGAAAAGTTGCAAGTCACCGTGACTTGCGGGCAAGCGACACCCCCCGGGGCTGGCTTGCCGGGCTGATTAGATTTGTTATATGTGCCAGTGAGAAGTAAAAAGATTATAGTACAAAAGGATCCGGGAACAAGGCCGGGAGCACACACCCCCGGGCCGGATCTCGACCGCGAGGCGACGCGCCCAACAGCATCGCGCGCTATTCGTGCGGGCTCCCCGGGCGCCGTTCTTCCCGCTGGCCCGCCGGCCCTGACCGCGGGCGCGCCCCGGGCCGGCGGGGGAGAGGCCTCTCTCCCGGCGAGCGCCGTCTCCTTGACCTATATTTTGACAAAGACAATAAAAAACGAAACAGTTATGAGACGTTTATACCTATTATTGCTGGTGGTGGGACTCGCGACCGGCTGTATCAGGCAGCCGGTGCACGAGTGCGACGGGCCCCTGAACATCAGCCTCGTCTGGCCCGAGAACCAGCAGGTACCGGGGGCCAAGATCTGGCTGTACAGCAGCAGCGGCTTGCTCCACCTGATGACCGAGTGCCCCGCCGGCGGCTACCAGGGCTTCGTCCCCGCCGACACCTACACCGTGCTGGTCGTCAACTCGGACTACGCGAACGCCACCTACGCCTCCCGCGACGCGGTGCAGAACAGCACCATCCAGGTGGCCGCGCGAAGCACCGACCCGGGCACCATCCAACAGGTAGACCGGGTCTTCTGCACCGGCGCGGGCTCGGTGGTCGTCCAGCAGGGCGATCAACCCACCGGCATCACCCTCTACCCCAAGAACACGGTCAAGCGGCTCCACTTCCTCCTGGACGCGAGCAGCGCCACCGCGGAGATCGTCGGCCTGGATCTCTGCATGACCGGCATCATCCCCTCCGTCCGCGTGATGGACGGCAGCGACGCCGGCGACACTCCCAAGCGGGTGGTGGTGACCGCCGAAGAGACCGGGGGCTGGACCTACGCCGCCGACATGTCCATGTTCGGCTGGCGGGACGATAACGCCTTCACGATCACCGCGCGCTACGCCGACGGCACCGAGGCGATCACCGCGCCGCTGGTGACCACGCAACTGCAGGGCCTGCCCGAGGAGGGCGGCACGGTCAACGTCACGCTGGCCCTCTCCAACGGCGACGAGCTGGTCGTCCGGGTCACCTGGGAGGGCGGAAGCGGCGAGGGAACCGTGTTTTAACAACACCTTATATTATGAAAAGACCACACACAAACATAGTCTTAATTAAGTAGTTTAAATTTAAAAGTTGAAATCATGAAACAGACATTTATTCTTTTGCTGGGATTAGTCGTCCTGGCCGGTTGTTCCAAGAACGACAAAGCGAATGACAGCGACCTCGCGCTTATCCAGTTGGGTGCGGGCGTAGGGACAAGAGCCCCGATCGTTGCCGGTACATTCACCGCCGGGATCGCCGGGTGGGAAGACGTCTCGGCCGCCAATTACTCGAACGCCCCGTTGTGGAGTACCACGATCACGCCCACGGTAACCCCGCTGGCTGCCGACGTGACCTGGACCCAGCACCAGTATTACAACACGACCACGACCATCAAAACCTTCATGAAGGCGTGGCACCCGGCCGGGACGTTGACCGGCACGAGCGTTGCCTTCTCGAACCCGGTAGGTGACGTGGACGTTTTGTTCGCCCCCGAGATTTCCGGTTACAAGGGCATACCGGATCCGAAACCGAACCTCGCGTTCGATCACAAGACCGCCCAGATCCTCTTCGAGGTGATCGCGGGCCAGGGTTTGGCGGCCAATACCCGGATCAAGAGCATCACGATCAATAACGTGCAACTTCCCAATGGCATTAACCTCGCGACCGACGAGGTGAATTTCGCCGCCGCCGCGCCCCTCCCGATCAGCAACATCCTGAAAGCCGGGCAGACCGAGTACCCGCTCATTACCGACGTGAAAACCCAGGTCGGTGATCCGGTGATGATCAAACCGTTGACTTCCAATAAGTTCGAGATTAGTGTCGTGACGAGCACTGCAGGTGTCGAAGACGCGGCTCGGACCGCCGAAGTCACGGTAACCACCCCCGCGGGCGTGCTGATCGGCACCGCCTACACGGTGTCCCTGACCTTCGGCCCGGTGGGTATCGAGTTGACCGCTACAGTCACCCCGTGGCAGACCGCTACCGGTAGCGCTGAGATCCTGTAATCCCCGCGTAATGATGGTGAGGAAAATAGCCATATCCATGCTGCTTCTCGGCTTCTTGGTCGCTTGTACCAAGAAGCCGCGCGGCACGGGGAGTGACGAGTTGCCGCCTGTACTGCTAAGCGCCTGTATCCCAGTGACCACGGTGCTCGCGTACAGCCGCGCCCCGGTCGAGATAGGCGACAGGTTCACCGCCACGGTTGGCGGCTGGGAGAGCAGCGGCGCGGTGGACTACACCGCCGCCCCCACGTGGCAGTCGACCGCCGAGGTACTGGTGGCTCCCACGGCGTTGGCGACCGCGTTAATTCCCCAGCCGTTTTATAGTGTCAACGGCAACATCAAGACCTACGTGAAGGCGTGGTACCCCGCCGGGACACTGACGAACGGGGTCGTCTCGTTCACCAACACCAACGGCACGGTGGACGTGCTGCTGGCCGCCGGGATCGAGGGGTCCAAGAACGACAGCGAGGGCAAGGTACTGGTGTTCAATCACAAGACCACCCAACTCAAGTTCAAGGTGGTGGCTGATGCGACACTGGCCCCCGGCACGACGATCAGCAAGATCACGGTGCTCGGCGCGCAGGTGCCCACCGGGGTTGACCTCACCACGGGCAGCGTGAACTTCGCCGCCGCCGCCGCGCTCGACCTACCGGGGCTGACTACTACCGTGATCCCCGCTACCGCCACCCTCATGGGGGAACCCGTGATGATCAAGTCCATGACTGGTAACACGATCAGGCTTAACATCGTGACCTCGCTCGCCACCTTCATCGGCGCGGAGGCCAAGATCGCCGGCGACGAGAACTTCCTCGAGGGAAAGGCCTATACGATCACGCTGACCTTCAAACAGAAAACCGTGGAACTGACCGCCGTGGTCTCCGAGTGGATCCAGGGAGTCGGTGCCGCCGAACTCGAGATAATACCATGAACTATTTTAAAATCAGTTATTTAAAATTAAAAAAGACAATGAAAAAATATCTATTACCCGTTGTAGCGATAGGCCTCCTGGCCAGCTGCTCGAAAGATCAACCCACCACGACCGCCCCGGCCGACCGCATCCCCATCGTGCCAAACGCCGGGATCAATGTAACGAGCCGCGCGATTACTGGGCCTATAATTGGTGACGAGTTCCCGGCCAACAATGCTGATGTGTTCCACCTCTCCGCGTTCGCTGGAACTGCCGCACCTTCCACCAACTGGCTCATCAATGCCGATGGATTTGAAAACTTGGCGGTGCGTACCGATGGAATTCCGGGGGGAGAAACGACACCTCTATTTTCCCTTACCACTCCCAAATATTACCCGGCCGTTAAGACCCAATTACTCTATTTCTACGCTTTCGGCCCGGCCCCTGCTACTTACGATAACGGTACCGCCTCTACCGCTCCGGTAGCAAAGTGGACGATTAACGGACAGCAGGATATCATCTACGCGAACGAGACTAGTGGCATTGGCGGCGCTGATGATCCGACTGATCAGGACCACCCGACATTCACCTTTAGACACCTGCTTAAGAAGGTCACGTTCACGGTAAAAGCCGGTGATAACTTCGATCAATCTGGCATCTACGTGACGAGTATCTCGGTCATAGGTGTTAAGACAAAGCCCCAGTTGACTCTTGGAGCCACGGCCCTGGACTGGACGGCTGATGCTACCACCGGTAATTTATCGTTAACTGGCCTTAATGCCGAAATTCTTCCTGAGGGTACGCCCGTGACTGGTGCCTTGATGTTCCAGTCGGGCAGTACGTTTCTCGTGAGAGTGGTTGCCAGCAGCGCGACCTATGCCGATGTTACAGTTAACCTGACGGACGGTGGAGCCGGCGTTAGTTCCAATGTAACCCTGACTTTCTATCGTACCGGTATCGTGCCTTCGGCCACGATCACCAATTGGACGACGGGTGCCGCTGCGGAGGTGAATGTCCAGTAATCACGAAAAAAGTATCGAATTAACATGAAAACAGGACATGTAATCTCGATGTCACTTGGCGGCGCCTTGATCTGCGCCGCCATGGTGACCTCGTGTATCAGGGACGGGGGCAATCTCCCGGTCGCCCTGCCGGACAATGACCGGGTGGCCATCGTCCCCGAGGCCGGGTTCACGAGCGTGACTCCCGAGTCCCGCGGCGACCTTCCTTCCGGTCCTGTTACGGGAACGAGTTTCGCCGCGAGCACGACGAAGTTGTTCGCCGTGACGGCCTACAAAGGAACCATTCCGAGCGGTAATTACTCCGCTGCGTATTTTGACAATCAGCCCGTGCAGTCTGATGCTCTTTCGAAGCTATCCTTCACCACGGACCAGTATTATCCGGCCGACGGGGCCGACCTCTATTTCTACGCTTACAGCCCGGTGGCGGCGGCAGGCTCTCCAGGGTACGCGGAGGGTACCACTACCACGCCACCGACAGTCACGTGGACGATTGATGGGCAGCAGGATATCATGGCCGCCCAGGTTATCTCGGGTTACCATAGGGTACCTTCCGGGCAAACCCATCCGAACTTCCCGTTCACGCATAAGCTCACGCGAGTGCAGTTCAAGTTCGTGCGGGGCACCGGTTTCGGTGGCGGCATCAACGTGACCAGTATCAGCCTCAAGAACTGTAAGCCGACCGCTACCTTGAACCTGATGACCGGCGACTTGACCTTCAGCGGCACTCCCACGAGCTTGACCTTGACCGGCGCGTACCCCATCAAAGCAACGGCGGATAATCCACCGGTCATCGACAAGAGTTTGATGTGCGAGGCGGGAGCGTCGTCGCTTCTCATCTCGGTCACGGCCGGGGGGATTACCTACCTGGACTGCACGGTACCCCTCGCCTCCACCCAGTCAGGCAAGAATCACCTGGTGACCTTGACCTTCGAGGGGACGAAGATCGAGCCTACTGCCACGATCACCAACTGGGAAGATGGCGGGACAGGCGGCGGTACGATAAAATAACGCGGGGGGGGGCGCGGGCTTCTCTCGTGCCGCTTCTTGGCGACCTCTGAACGGGACGCCTGCCGCGACCGGCAGGTTCTCATGAAACGCGCGCTAAAAGCCACCCGGCGTGGCGGCGGTGATGCAAACGATACGTAAAAAAGACGAGTATGAATGTACTATTTACAAATAGCGATCAACGGCGCGTCTGGCAAGCCGGTGCCTTGTTGGTTTGCCTGGCGCTACTGATGGCGTGCGAGAAGCCGCCAACGACCACCCCGGCCGACGCCGGCGGTAGAGCGGTGTCGCTCAATTTCTCGGCCGGCGTGATCCCGAACGCGAGCACCCGGGCCGTGCCTATCCTGGGGGATAAGTTCCCGAGCGGCAACTACAAGATCGGGTTGTGGGTCTGTTCCGGGGGCCAAACGGCCGCGATGACCGGGTACAACAATATCCTGGCGGACGTGACCGTCCTCGCTGCAACGGAAACAGAGCGTAACTACGAATGGAAGTACACGTTCGAGGGCGGAACCGCTCACGAGGGCCTTAGCGTGAAGGAAGGCAACCCCGTGACCATTTACGCCTACCATCCCTGGAAAGCGGGTGTCACGGACATCACGGCCGTCCCGTTCACGTCAAGTCAAGACGACTGGATGTGGGCGACTCCCCAGTCTTTTACGGCGGCGCAAACCAACGCTGCTCACCTCGATGTCCCGCTGGCATTCACGCACGCGATGACCTGTATCCAGGTGAATGTCAAGTGTAAATACGATGGCAACGTGCGATTGGTTTCGATGACCCTCACGGACAAGCAGAACCGGTTGGTCCCGAGTGGTACGATGAACGCCTTGACCGGGGAGCTGACCGCCGGCCCTCGCGGCCCTATCACCCTTACCCTCAACGCGCTGTTGAATGCCCAGTCGCAATCTTTTTGCATCATCATGCCCGAGGTAAAGACGCCGGATTTGCCGGCTTACGTGTCCAACGACTTTACCCTTTCCTTCAAGTTCCAAAATACTTCCGATCAGCAGATCGTAGACGGCCGGGTGGCGTTCGATATACCGGACCAGATAAGGCAAGGGGAGACGCAGACAACGATCACGGAATTTACGCGGGGGACACGCTACATCTATAGCCTGGAATTAGAAAACATGATGTATTTCGCGCCCGTGGAGATGGATGATACCTGGATACTGAAGCCGGAAACAGATATAGATTTATAGTGCGCTTATGAAACAGATAAATAAATCACGGATAGCGTGCTGGCTGGTGGCTGGCTCCCTGCTTCTTGCCTGCGCGAAAGAGAAGGAAACGCCGCGCGACGAGGCGACGCCCGCCCGTCTTTCCATAGACACTCGCGTCGAGGCCGGTACGACTTTCCGCATCCTGACGTATACCGCGAACGCGGCGGCTACAAGCACGGAGCAGTTCAAGTTCCGCGGGACAGGCACCTACTACGTCAAGACCTTCGGGGACGCGGAGTTGACTCCCTGTCTCGTGGATGATGACGGAACGTCCCCGGTAGAGGATATTGCCGGGGGGCTGAACGGCGCCAACGGCTCGTTTTTCATCGTGTTCGTTTCACCCGCCGTGAGGAACGACGAGACGGCACTTAACACGTATGAGACTAACCCGGCGAACCTTAAAGGCTCGTTCCTTGTTTTCCCGAGAGAAGCTGGAGGAGCAAATGGGGCGTTTTGGGCGACCAGGCCGGAAGTGAAACCACTTGGCGGTTACGGGATTAATAAGATGACGAACAAGTTGCTCGACCATCGCGCCAAGGTGAGTGTCAAGTTCTACAGGTATGACAATGGGAAAAGTGGGACGGAGGCCGTGCAGTCATTCGAAATTGATAACTTAAAGTTAGTGGGAGCCGGGGACGAATCGACCGGCGCGGTCACCCTCTACCCCGGTACGCGGCAGGCCATCCCGGCGTTCCCCACCGAGGGGATCGGCATGGGATTGACGGAGGAGGAGGATCCAAAGCCGTGGGTTGACGAGAAAAAAGCTTGGTTGTTCTACTCGACAACCGCCCCGACGCTCGTCACCTCGGCGATATATGCCCCCAAGGCGACGGTTGCCGGGGTGCTCGGTAATACCCGCTCCGCGTACGTGCAGGAGTCCGATTTCCTCTACCTGACTTGCCTGATAACGCAGGGTTCCCAATCGCAAATGGCGATCCGCATACCGCTGACGGCCTCGCCCCTGTTGCCGAACCACGAGTTGTTGCCGCAGTGCGAGTACGTGTTTAACATCATCGTCAAGTCGAACTACATCTCGGCCACCGTCGATGTTTACGATCACACCCACAGCGGTGCCTGGCAAACCCACCTGCCCGACAACGGGACAGGAACAATCGATACGCCCTCCTATACCATCACGCTGGGCGACTGGAGTAACGCGTCCGGCGATTGGCAGGTGAACGGCGAGCCCATCCCGCCGCAGCAGATCTAACAAGTCGACCGGGGGCTGTCTCAAAAGTCAGTTTTTACCATTGCGCCTGACCGTCATTGCGATCCGCCTGTCCCGTCATTGCGAGTGGGAATATTTTTCAAATAAACAAACAGTAATGACGTGTCTTCGCGTTCCAATGGCTTATGTAGAGGCCGGGGCAGGTGAAATATCAACAACAGCTTGGACAACGAGAATTGAATTTGCTCCAGAAACTGGTCATGAAACATAATTTCACCCGGTTGAACACTAATAGAGTAGGAAAATCTCGTCATTGCGATCCGCACAGCGGGAAGCAATCCAGAAATTCGTAACCCACTGGATTGCTTCACCCTCCGGGTTCGCGATGACGAAAACCGCTCGAATATCTCGGCCGGGATGCGAGGTACCCTCTCCGAAATCCGACTTTTGACACACCCTCCCGCAGGGGAACGCGCGCACTTACAAGTCCCGCCGGGACGACACTCTATTAACCGTATGCTTTAGCTTACGGCCGCCGAGGAATGCACGCACTTACAAGTCCCGCCGGGACGACACTTGATTAACCGTAAGCTAAAGCCCAATGTCATCCAGTTAAGAGCGAACGATTGGCTGTAGCGACCTTCGCTCCGATTGGCTTCGCCGGGTTCCGCTTCCCCAGAGGGGAATAATATCAATAGAAAACAGGATCCCCCCCCCGTATCTTCAATAGCCCGTAGGGCTTTCATTTCGACACTTTTTATGAATCCCCTGCGGGGAATTGGGAATAAGAAATGCCGTTTCTCTATTGATAGGATTGCCCCACGGGCAATCGCCGCTGGAACGCGCAGGCACGTCATCACTGTTTGTTTATTTGAAAAAAATAGACCCTCGCCAGGACGACCATTCGTGGAGCCGGGCGGGGGGGACGCACGGGGCCCCAGGACGGTCGTGATTCAAGGTCGTGACGAGAAAGGCGTAGCGAGTCGTATCCGGTCTTTATGGGAGATAAGGAGGGGAGTTATCAAACTCAGGCTAACAGCGCGGAGACGTTCCCGGTGTCCGGGCACTCCTTTAACAGCGCGAAGATAGTTTTGTGGTGGGTAGGGTGGAGCAGCGAGGGGAGGATCTCCGCTAACGGGAGGAGGACAAAGCGGCGTTGGGCGATCCGGGGATGCGGGATGACGAGATCGGGGAGGTGCAAGACCAAAGAGTCGTAGAAGAGGATGTCTATGTCGATGGGGCGAGAGGTGTACCGATCTGTCGCGACGCGTACTCTGCCCAAGCGTTGCTCGGTTGCCAAGCAGTGGCGCAGCACGGCGGCGGGAGCGAGAGAGGTGCGGTAGACGACTACCCGGTTATAGAAGGAGGTGTCGGCCGTGAAGCCCCAGGGATCGCTCTCGTAGAGCGCGGAGCGTTTTTCTTCGGTACCGATGGCCTGCATGAAAAAGATCGCCCGGTCGATGTTGGCCGCGCGATCTCCCCGGTTACTGCCGAAAATCAGTATCACCCGCGCCGCGGGGTCACGTGTACTGTTTCTTGTAGAAGTTTTTTTTGCCTCCACTTTTCCCCTGGGGTTTGGTGTTGGGGTTATTATTCGCGAAGAGATTCGGGTTTTTCCCGCCTTTTTTCGGCCCGACCTCCACTTTGGGTTGGGTGAGGGTCAGCCCTTCCGGGATTTCGATGCCTTCCCCGTGGAGCGTTTGGATGTCGTTGTATATTTGCTCGTCTTCCACGGAGTCCTTGTTCCACGTCAGGAAGGATTTCTTCATGTGGTTGGCCGTGAGCACGAGCAGGATCCGCTTCAACTCCTCGTCCTCCAGCTCTTTGACCTGTTGGATCAACTTTTCCGTCATCAACCCGTAGTGTTTGAATTGGATGGGGTGGCTCCCGTACTCCAGCTTTTCGGGTCTTCCCGCCAGGCTCTCTTTCGAGGGCAGCGGATAGGGGGTGTCGATGTCGAGGTTAAACTCGGACATGATCGCGAGGTGATCCCACAACTTGTGCCGGAAGTCGGGCACATCGCGTAGGTGCGGGTAGAGGTTTCCCATCACGCTGATGACCGTTTTGGCTGCCCGGGTACGCTCTTCCCGGTCTTCGATGGTAGCAAGATGATCTACCATGGTTTGAATATGTCTCCCGTATTCTGGAAGGAGTAATCTTTTTCTTTGGGTATTATAGTCCATTACGCGGATTTAGTTTGTCTTAATTCTAAACAAGGGTGTTGTTACATGTCGATTCCTTGATCGCGCCGTCGTGTTTTCGTAATTGTTTTTAAATGCGGCGACAAATATAAGGATAATTTTCTTTCTGTTCGGTATTGTCTACGCCTTTTCCGTGAATAATTTCGCAAACTTTAACAATAGTACTTTTATGTCGTGTTGCGGGAAGTCGATTTTGGCTTTCCGGTTGTCCCCTAACCCCTCGATGGAGATCACCTGGCCGGTGCCGAAAGAGGGGTGATACACGACGACTCCCGGGACGATGGCTTCCGGCGCGGCGGGTTGCAGCTCCGCCGTGTTGATCTCTGGGACTTCCGCGCGCTTGACGGGCATCGTGACGCGGGGGCGCGCGATCGTCTGGTGGCGAGGGGCACCCCGGCGCGGCGCGGGGGTCTCTATGTAGCGCGGATGGATCTCCTGGAGAAAGCGAGAGGGGGGAGGGGAGATGATTTCGCCGTTGTGGTACCGGGTAGTCGCGTGGGAGAGTATCAATCGTTTCTCCGCGCGCGTTAGCGCCACGTAGAACAGGCGTCGTTCTTCGGCCAGTTCCGAGGAGGAGTGGGAACTGCGTATCGACGGGAAGAGCGTCTCTTCTAAGCCGACCACGCATACCGTGGGAAATTCAAGGCCCTTGGCCGAGTGGACGGTCATCAATGTCACCTTGGGGAGGTCGTTGCTCTGGTCGTTGTCCTGGTCCGTCAGCAGGGCGATCTCCGCGAGGAAAGGGGCGAGTTTATCCTCCCGGTTCTCCTTGTAGGCCGTCTCTGAAAATGCTTTCACGGCATTGAGAAACTCTTGGATGTTCTCTTTCCGGGAGATGCCCTCCGGGGTGTTGTCCGTCTCCAGGTCGGTCACGATGCCCGAGGCGGTCACGACGCGGTGTACAACGTGATAGGCGCTCTCGGTTTTGGTCATTTCGGCGAAGCTCTCGATCAGCGTCTTGAAGGGTTCCAGCTTGCGGATCGTGCCGGGCGAGAGGCAATCGTGGAGGCTCTCCACGTTGCTCAGCGCGTGCCATAGCGTGCTGTCGTGCGCTCTCGCCGCGTGCCGGAGTTGCTCGACGGTGGTCTCGCCGATGCCTCGCCGCGGGTAGTTGATGACGCGGCGCAACGACTCTTCGTCGTCTTGATTCACGGCCAAGCGCAGGTACGCCAGCAAATCCTTGACCTCCTTGCGCTGGTAGAAGGAGGTGCCGCCATAGATCCTGTACGGGATATTTTGTTTGCGAAGGGCCTCCTCGAAGAGGCGCGACTGGGCGTTGGTGCGGTAGAGGATGGCGAAGTGGCTATAATCTTGATGCTCGTTTTGCGCGAGGCGGTAGATCTCGTTCACGACCTGGACGCCCTCTTCCCGGTCGGTCAGGGCCCGGATCACCTTGATCTTTTCCCCCTCTTCGTTCCGCGAGAAAAGCTCTTTCGGGATCTGCTCCTCGTTGTGCGCGATAACGCTGTTGGCTGTCCCGACGATGGTGACGGTGGAGCGGTAATTTTGTTCCAGTTTATAGAGCGAGTATTCCGGGTAGTCGTTCTTGAAGTTTAGGATATTTTCGATGCGCGCCCCTCGGAAGGAGTAGATGCTCTGGGCGTCGTCGCCCACCACGCAGATGTTGCGGTTTAGCGCGGCTAATTTCTTGATGATAAGGTATTGCGAGTAGTTCGTGTCTTGGTACTCGTCCACGAGGATGTACTCGAATTTACGCTGGTATTTTTCCAGCGTGTCCGGGAAGTCGCGGAACAGGATATTGGTCTGCAGCAGCAGGTCGTCGAAGTCCATCACGTTGTTTTTCTTGCACCGGGTCGCGTAGTACCTGTATATCTCGTGGATCAACGGCTTTTTCGCCATTTTGTCGGCCAGCTGGATATCCGCGGAGCGAGCGTAGGCGTCGGGGGTGACCAGCATGTTTTTAGCCATGGAGATGCGCCCTTGCACGGCGTTCGGGTTGTAGATCTTATCGTCGAGTTGCAACTCTTTCATGATCTGTTTGATCATATTCTTGGAGTCTTGCGCGTCGTAGATGGTGAAATCCGGGGTGTACCCCAGGAGGGGGGCCTCGAGGCGCAAGATCTTGCCGAAGATGGAGTGGAATGTGCCCATCCACAGGTTGGCTGCCTGCGTTTCGCCCACGAGGGCGGCGATGCGGTGTTGCATCTCGCGGGCGGCTTTGTTGGTAAAGGTGAGGGCCAGGATACGATACGCCGGCACCCCTTGACTCAACAGTTGGGCGATCCGGTAGGTCAATACGCGCGTCTTCCCCGATCCGGCCCCGGCGATCACTAACGCGGGGCCTTTCGTGTTCATCACGGCCTCTAATTGACGGCTATTTAGTTCGTGGGTAAAATCCATGATGTGCTTGTGATTAAGATCTCCGCCGCGAAGGTAGTAAAAAGAGCCGGGGAACGATCAGGAGCTTCGTTGAATAATATCCTCTTTTTCGCCCGCGCCGAACTTTATAAGTATTACCTTTGGAGTCTAAAATACGCGTAACGTATGCTGGATGATACTGGAAAGGGGAGGCTGGTGGAGGCGCGCCGCGGGTTGTTGGTCATCGCGACGGCGGCCTTCTTGGTGCCATTCATGGGGTCGGCGTTAAACCTGGCGTTGCCGGAGATCGGGGCGGCTTTCTCGATGAAGGCGGTGACGTTGACGTGGTTGGCGATGATCTACTTGATCTCGACGGCGATCTTGCAGGTGCCCTTTGCCCGCCTGGCCGACAGGGTAGGGCGGAAGCGGATCTTTTGCCGCGGCGTGCTGCTCTTCTCGGCGGGCACGTTTTTGTGCGGGCTGGCCCCCTCGGTGGGCGTGTTGCTCGCGTTGCGCTTCTTGGCGGGGGTGGGGAGCGCGATGATGTTCGGGACGAGCACGGCGATCCTCACCTCTCTGTTTCCCCCGGAGAGGCGCGGGTGGGCGTTGGGTGTCAACGTGGCGGTGGTCTACGCGGCGCTGGCGGCGGGGCCGCTCCTCGGGGGGATGTTGACGCACTACCTGGGGTGGCAGCTGCTCTTTTTCTCGAGCGCGGCGGTCGGGATCGTGGTGTTACCGCTGGCGCGGTTTTTCCTGCGGGGGGAGTGGGTGGAGGAGGCGCGGCCCGGGCGGTTCGATTGGCCGGGGAGCCTGCTCTACGGGACGGGGCTGGCCGGGGTGATTTACGGTTTCTCGATCCTGGCGCGCCCGGCCGGGTGGGCCTGCTTCGCGGTGGGGGCGATCCTCTTCACGCTCTTCGTTTTCCACGAGCGGCGGCACGCGTCGCCGGTCTTTAACGTGCGGCTCGTGAGCGGCAATCGGCTCTTCCGGCTGTCGCTGTTGGCCGCGTTGATCAATTACGCGGCGACGTCGGGCGTCGCGTTCATGTTAAGCATCTATCTCCAATACGTACGGGGCTTAGACGCGCGGCAGGCGGGGCTGATCCTGATCTCGCAGGCGTGCGTGCAGTCGCTCTGTTCGTTGGCATCGGGGCGACTTTCCGACCGGCTCTCCCCGGCGCGGTTGGCCACGGTGGGGATGGGGATCAGCACGGTGGGCTTGGCGGGGCTGCTCTTCTTGGACGCGACCACCCCGTTCGCGGTAGTGGTGGCGTTGCTGGTGGTGTTGGGGATCGGCTTCGGCATCTTCTCGTCGCCCAACACGAACTTGATCATGAGTTCGGTGCCCCGCGCGGAGTACGGGCAGGCCTCCGCGATCACCGGCACCGCCCGGTTGACGGGCCAGGCCGCCAGCATGGGCATCGCGGGGCTGGCCATCTCGCTCTACGTGGGGAACGAGAAGCTGGTGCCGGCGCTCTTTCCCGGTTTTATGCAAAGCACGCGGGTGACGTTCATTCTCTTTTTGGTGTTGGGCCTCGTGGGCGTGCGCGCTTCGATGAAGCGGTGAACGTTATTGCCGGAAGGTCTTGCGGGTGAGCCGGTCGGGATCGGGCAGGTAACGAGGCAGGTGTTCGGGGGCGTTGGCGCGCGTCGGGCAGATGTCGATGCCCCCGCGCCGGGTGTAGAGACAAGTGACGGCGAGGATCTCCGGCGTGAAGGCATCTTGCAAGCGTTGGTAGATGATCTCGCAGATCTCCTCGTGGAAATGGTTTTCGTCGCGCAGCGAGACGATGTAACGCGCGAGGGCCAGGGGGGAGGGGAGGCGATCGGCTTTCACGCGGATATAGATGGATCCCCAGTCGGGCTGGCGGGTGATCTTGCAGTTGCTGCGGAGGAGGTGGCTGCCGGCCTTGATCTCTCCCGCGGGGAGCGGGTGGTCGAGCAGGAGCGCGGGGGTCTCGGTGTAGCCGGTGAAGGTGGCGCGCGCCACCTCCGGCAGCTGCTCGAGGATCTCGTGGTCGTCGAAGTCAAAGGGGAGTTCTGCCGGCGCGTTGTCGAAGAAGTGGACGGCGACGGGAGCGTGGAGAAGGGCCGAGAGGTCGGCGCGCACGATCCGCGTGAACTGGTCGATGCCCTCGCGGACGTTGTCGCCGAGAGGGGTCATGTTCAGTGAGTGGAGGTACAGCTTGAGCGATTTGCTCTCGACGAGGCAGGGTGTCGTGGCGGGGTACACGATCTTGAGCAGGCCGACGACGGGCAGCCCGGCGCGGGTGATAAAGCCGGCCTCGTGGGCGTGCCAGGTGTCGTGACCGCCAAAGCGGGCGTCGAGGCGGCACGCCTCCCTGTTGCCCCGCCGGTCGATGGGGTACAACACGGCGGGCGTATACCGG
Organism: Odoribacteraceae bacterium; assembly: GCA_031276355.1. GTDB lineage: Bacteria > Bacteroidota > Bacteroidia > Bacteroidales > Marinifilaceae > JAIRKS01. The sequence goes on along the minus strand of JAISNC010000115.1, from coordinate 5,640 downwards.
GAGGGATACGTCGTCCGTCGGCCCAGGGGCAGCGCGTGGTGGCTCATGGTTTAGAAACCTTGCATGTTATAGAGCCTGGCGTATAGCCCGTCGCGGGCGAGTAGCTCCTCGTGTTTCCCCTGTTCAACGATCCGTCCCTCGTGGAAGACGCAGATCAGGTCGGCCGCGCGGACGGTCGAGAGGCGGTGGGCGATGACGATGGAGGTGCGGTCGCGCATCAGGTTGTCTAAGGCCTCCTGCACCAGCTTCTCCGACTCGGTATCCAGCGCCGAGGTGGCCTCGTCGAGGATCATGATCGGGGGGTTTTTGAGCACGGCCCGCGCGATGCTCAAGCGTTGCCGTTGTCCCCCGCTTAACTTCCCTCCCCGGTCGCCGATGACGGTGTCGTACCCGCGTTCCGTCTGCAGGATAAAGTCGTGGGCGTTCGCGACGCGGGCCGCCTGCTCCACCTCTTCGCGGGTGGCGTTTTCCCGCCCGAAGGCGATGTTGTTGTATATCGTGTCGTTGAAGAGGATCGGTTCCTGGTTCACGTTCCCCATCAGGGCCCGGAGATCGCGGGTAGCGACGTCCCGGATGTCGATCCCGTCGAGGCGGATCTCGCCGCCGGAGACGTCGTGAAAGCGGGGGAGCAGGTCGACGAACGTTGTCTTTCCCGAGCCCGACGGCCCGACGAGAGCGACGGTTTTCCCGCGGGGGATGGTGAGCGACACCTCCCGCAGCACCCGCGCGCCGCCGTTATAAGAGAAGGTTACGCGGTCGTACTCGATGGCGCGCGAGAAGCCCGCGAGCGTCTTGGGGTGTTCCGGCTCGCGGATGGAGGACTCCGCGTGCAGGATGTCGTCCACGCGATCCATGGCCGCTAATCCCTTGCGCACGCTGTACGAGGCGTTGGTGAGGTTCTTGGCGGGGTTGATGATCGTGTAAAAGAGGCCGATGTAGGTGATGAAGGCCGGGCCGGTGAGGCTACCGGAGCCGTTGATGATGAGGCTACCGCCATACCAGAGGATGATCACGATGATGGCCGTGCCAAGGAACTCGCTGATGGGGTGGGCGAGGGAGCGGCGACGCATCAGGCGATTCTGGATGCGCCGGTAGGCCTCGTTCTGGCGCGAAAACTTCTCGTTGACCTGTTTCTCGGCGTTGAACGCCTTGACGACGCGCAGGCCGGAGAGCGTCTCTTCCAGCGTGGAGAGCAGCTCCCCCATCCTGTCCTGCCCTTCGCGCGAGTGGCGTTTCAGGTTTTTACCGATCTTCCCGATGAGTAGCCCCACCAGCGGGAGGAGCACCAGCACGAAGAGGGTCAACTCCCAGCTAAAGATGAACATGCCGACGAGGGTCACGAGGATCACGATGGGGCTTTGGAAGAGCATCTCCAGCGAACTCATGACGGAGACCTCCACCTCTTGCACGTCGCCCGTCACGCGGGCGAGGATGTCCCCCTTGCGCTCTTCCGAGAAAAAGGGAAGGGGGAGGAGCAGGATCTTCCCGTGGATTTCCCGCCGGATGTCCCGCACGACGCCGTTGCGGATATAGATCATCTCGTAGGCCGCGAGGTAGGCGAAGCCGGTTTTCAGCGCCGTGGCGAGGATGGCGACGAGGCCCACGAAGAGCAGCGTGGTGCCGGCCCCGTGGAGCTGGTATACGCGGGCCATGTGGTACTGGAAAAGCTGTTTCAAGCTATCTATGTCCAGCCGGAAGGGCGCTGGCTCGATCTCTTGCACGGTTTCGCCGAAGAGGAGGTTAAGGATCGGCACCAGCATGGAGATGGCGAATATCCCGAAGATGGCGTGCAACAGGTTGAATAGCACGCTCTTCAACAGGCGAAACTTGTACGGCGGGATAAAGCGCCGGAGGATCAGGAGCAGGTCTCGCATCTGGCGTGGTTATAGGCCCGTGTACGCGGACGGGGTGAGCTGTTTCAGCGTCTCTTTCAACGCGTCGGGGAGGTCGAGGGTGTCGATGAAGGCGGCGAGGCTCTCCCGCGTGATCTTGACATGGGTGCGCGTGAGCGCCTTAAGCGTCTCGTAGGGGTGGGGATACCCCTCTCGCCGGAGGATCGTCTGGATCGCCTCCGCCACGACGGCCCAGTTCTCCTCGAGGTCGAGGTCGATGGCGGGCCGGTGGATGATCAACTTGTCCAATCCCTTGAGGGTGGATTTAAAGGCGATCACGGTGTGGGCCATCGGTACGCCGATGTTTCTCAGGACGGTGGAGTCCGTCAAGTCGCGTTGCAGCCGCGAGAGCGGCAGCTTGTTCGCGAGGTGCTCGAAGAGCGTGTTGGCGATGCCGAGGTTGCCTTCCGAGTTCTCGAAGTCGATGGGGTTCACCTTGTGGGGCATGGCGGAAGAGCCTACCTCGTCGGCCTTGATGCGTTGTTTGAAGTACCCGGCCGAGATATACATCCAGAAGTCGCGGTCGAGATCAAGCAGGATCGTGTTGACGCGCCGGAGGTTATCGCAGATCGCGGCGAAGTTGTCGTAGTTGGATACCTGGGTGGTAAATTGCTCGCGCTCGATGTGCAGCTTCTCGGTGAGGAAGCGATCGGCGAAGGCCTTCCAGTCGATGTCGGGATAGGCCGCGTGATGGGCGTTGAAGTTGCCCGTGGCGCCGCCGAACTTGCCGGAGCAGGCGACTTTTTTCAAAAGTTCCAGTTGGCGTTTCGCGCGGTAGGTGAAGACCTTGATCTCCTTCCCGAGGCGCGTGGGGGAGGCCGGTTGCCCGTGTGTTTTGGCCAACATGGGGATCTCTTTCCACTCTTCGGCCAGCGCGTCCAACTTGGCGAGCAGTTCGTTGACTAACGGGTAGTAGACCTCGTTGACGGCGTCCTTGAAAGAGCAGGGTATGGCCGTGTTATTGATATCTTGGGAGGTCAGGCCGAAGTGGATGAACTCCTTGTAGGGGGCGAGGCCGAGGGCCTCGAAACGCTCCTTGAGGAAGTACTCGACCGCTTTCACGTCGTGGTTGGTCGTTCGTTCGATCTCCTTGACCCGGGCGGCGTCGTCCATCGTGAATTGCAGGTATATCTCCCGGAGCGCGGGGAAGAGCGAGGTCGAAAGGGAGGCCAGCTGGGGCAGGGGGATCTCGCGCAGGGCGATGAAATATTCTACCTCTACCATGACCCGGTACCGGATCAACCCGCCTTCCGAGAAGTAGCGGGCGAGCTCCTCGACCTTCTCCCTGTATCTCCCGTCAACGGGAGATATGGCTGATAGTGATTGCATAATATAATTTTTAGTCATGAGCGTATTCTCCCGCGAAGGTACGCGATTAAAATGGTTTTTCCCGCCCTCGCCCCCGAAAATCCAGCTTTTCCCGGCCGGGCCCGTTCGGGCGGGGCGGGGTCTGCCCGCGCCCCACGTCCCGCGGGCGGGCGAACCCCGCCCCTACATCATGTCGGGCCCGGGAGGCGAGGTACCCCTCCGAAAACTGACTTTTGCCCCCCCCCCACGGTCGTTTTGTTCACGATGACATCCGTGCGCGATCACGCCCGTCAACGGGCTTCCCCCATCGAATCCCCGTTAGGCGCATCGCGACGCGGCCATTGGAAATAAAGCCGGGGGGTATTTATTATTGATTGAAATAATCCCTCAACCTGTCTATCCCCTGTTTATGTTTCTTGGGATTAATTTCTTTGAGTTTATTGATATTAACCAATTTCCACTGGATGGAAGGATAATCTTTAAACTTCGCGTACCCCGTGCTTGCCCATTCCGGTGTCCCTTCTTCAAACCTGATTAGAAATTGTTTATCGTTGTCAGTCAATCCACTATTCACGTATTCAATAAGAGATAATCTCGTTTTCTCGTAATCTTCGTATGAAAACGAAATGGTTGTCATTCCAATAAACTGATTATTCAAGGCTTCCCTTTGGTCAATCAGGTTAGGCGACAGCATTTCTACAATCGGGCGATCGCTACCCAACAAGCAAAACATAAAACCTTGCTTTACCTCATCGAAACTTTGAATATACTCGAACATATATTTCACGTCGAACAAATCGCGCGGGTGTTGGCGGTCAAGGGCCGCGGTTATTTTCCCACCGTACAGTTGCGATAACGGCACTATCTTTGCCTCGCAAAAGGCATTGAAAGCCTCTTGAGCCGCTTGGCATAGAGGCAACACAACGGTATCCGCGATCACGCCGCGTTTCACGGCATTGACTTCAATTTTCACAAAAATTCCCCGGTAATTGCCTATCAATTTGGTGGGCTTTTCCTGGACGACAATGCCCGGAACAAGCGCTTTAATTTTGTCTTTCAATTCCTTGAGGTGCTGTTTTATTGCGGATAATGATGCATCTCTCGCCTGAATGGGAAGGTAAGTAACATCAATGTCAACGGAATAGCGCGGTAAATCCTGCACGAACAGGTTGATAGCCGTGCCGCCGTGAATCGCGAAACAATCTATTTTCGATACGATCGGGAGCAGCCGCAACAACAAACGTACCCGTTCTTTATACTCTTCATTCAACATTTTCTAACTCTTTGGGTACGGTGATTTGATAGGTAGCGTTATACGCGCCGTTTTTTACGATGGCCCGCTTGCCTGTCCCGAGCGATATGTTGGAAATATCAAGCATTTTCAACCAGTCATGCCCGGCTTTTTCCGCCATATACAGGAACAACCGCTTTACTTTTATGGATTTACAATCTTCCAGTAATGCCTGCACTTCGAGCGGTGGCAGGAGTGAAAGCATCTCCATGACATGATATAAATCAGTGAGATTGTAATATTTTGGGGATAAGTGCAGGCACTCTAAAAAGGCCCGCGCGGGCGTGGCAACAGGTAAATGGAAACCCTCTCGCGAAACGGTTGCTACTCCCAAGCCGGGACTGAAACAGCCGGTTGTAAAGTGCCTTAAAAAAACATTCCAATCTCTTTTGAGAAACCACGCGGGCAATCTTTCGCCCTTGGGCGAAAACAACATCACGCTCTTTTTCCCCATCGGCACGTAGTGGGAAAAGCCCTGTATGTCGAGGGCGGACATCGCCCCGATTTCGAAATGCTTGTTACCCTGTTCATTCAGGCTTGCCAGCGCGCCGAAGAGGGTGGGCGTTTCGCCGGTACGTGCCATGACGCCTGTATCTATCGGCGTGAGCCAGCGCGATTTTTTGTAGTGGCGTTGCAATTCGCGGGATATACCGTTTTCGTACATCCACGAGGCCAAAAACAGCCCCCCTCGCGGGACTTTCTGCAATAGCTGGTTTATTTTAGTCGGTGTATTTGTATTCATACTGCAAATGTACGAATAAAATTAAACTCGTGTGGCCTTGTCGAGCGGAAAAATAAAAAATATTTTGGGCCGTTGGTTTGAAATCATACGTCCAGTTTTTATCATTGCGAATGACTGTCATTGCGATCCGCGGGGCGGGGTCTGCCCGCGTCCCACGTCCCGCGGGCGGGCGAACCCCGCCCCTACATCATGTCGGGCCCGGGGATCTACCTCTATAACCGTATGCTTCAGTTCAATGTCATCAAATTAAGAGGCAAGAGGGGGACGATGGCCCCCGCCGGGTTTCGTGGCGATTGCCCGTGGGGCAATCCTATCAATAGAGAAACGGCATCATTTCTTGTTCCCAATCCCCTGCGGGGATTCATAAAAAGCGTCGAAATGAAAGCCCCACGGGCTATTGGAGATAC
>JAISNC010000093.1 GCA_031276355.1 Odoribacteraceae bacterium | reverse complement strand
AAGAGCCTCACAAGGTTCTAAAAGAGCCTCGCAAGGTTCTAAAAGAGCCTCGCAAGGTTCTAAAAGAGCCTCGCAAGGTTCTAAAAGAGCCTCGCAAGGTTCTAAAAGAGCCTCGCGAGGTTCTAAAAGAGCCTCACAAGGTTCTAAAAGAGCCTCACAAGGTTCTAAAAGAGCCTCGCAAGGTTCTAAAAGAGCCTCGCAAGGTTCTAAAAGAGCCTCGCAAGGTTCTCCGAGAGCCTCGCAAGGTTCTCTGAGAGCCTCGCGAGGTTCTCCGGGAACCGACTTTTGACATATCCTCGAGCACGATCACTTTTGACACCCCCCGCGCTTCCCCGGTCACGGGGGGGCGCGAATATGTACGATAGTTTTACTAATTATGTACGAAAAGACACACGGGCTATCGCGCGCCGCGCATATATTTGCCGCTGATAACCCGCGTTTGCAGGGCATCTCCCCGGCAGGCGTTGGTTCAAGTTAGTTAGAAGAAAAAAACCTTATTAACCAAAACAACTGATCGACATGAACGTTATGGGAGTTTCTACATGTATCAAGCCCGTTCTCGCGGTGTTGCTCGCGTTCCTGCTGGCCTCTCCCGCGGGAATGACGGCGCGCGGCCAGTCAACCGACACGCGTCCCCGGGAGCGGGTGATCACGGGTGTCGTCACGGACGAGCGGGGAGTGCCCCTCGCGGGGGCGCACGTGCTGGTGGTCGGGCGCGCCAACACCGGCACGGCCACGGGGGCCGACGGGAAGTTCACGCTGGCCGTCGCGCCGGGGAGCAGCCTGCGGGTGGTGTTCGTCGGCTTCGAGGAGAAGACGGTGGTCGTGGGTGAGCCGGCCTATTATTTCATCCGGCTCGCGGAGCGGGTGGCGGAGATCGAGGAGGTGCTGGTCGTCGGGTACGGCGTCCAGCGCAAGGAGAGCGTGGTGGGCGCTATCTCGCAGGTGAAGGGCGAGGAGCTCGTGCGCGCGGGACAGACGACGATCACGAACGCGCTGGCGGGGAAACTCTCGGGCGTGGCCACGATCCAGCGATCGGGGATGCCGGGGAACGACCACGCGGAGATCGTGATCCGGGGGCTGTCGAGTTTTGACAGCTCCAGCCCGCTGGTGCTGGTGGATGGCGTGGAGCGGGACTTCACGAGCATCGACCCGCACGAGGTGAGCACGGTGTCCGTGTTAAAGGACGCGTCGGCCACCGCCGTTTTCGGGGCGCGGGGCGCGAACGGCGTGATTATCGTGACGACGAAGCGGGGGACGGAAGGCCGGCCGCGGATGGATTTCTCGTTCTCGGCGGGCGTGCAGTTGCCGATTAACGTGGCGCGGCACGTGGACGCGTACGCGACGATGTCGCTGTTGAACGTGGCGCGGATGAACGACAAGCAGTTCTCGGACCTGACGCCGGCGGCGGTGCTGCAAGAGTACGCGCGGCCCTCCTCGCGGCTGAACGCGATCCGCTACCCGGACGTGGACTGGTTCGAGGAGCTGACGGAGCCGTACGCGCCGTCGTTGAACGCGAATTTTAACGTGCGGGGCGGCACGCGGTTCGTGAAGTACTTCGCCGCGGTGGGATACGCGCACCAGGGATCGCTCTTCAAGTCGTGGCAAGAGGGAAAATTCGACACGCGCTTCTACTATAACCGGGTCAACTACCGGGCGAACCTCGACTTTAACCTGACGGGGGCGACCACGCTGTCATTTAACCTCGGGGGGAACGTCGGGATCCAGAACAAGCCGGTGCCGCGCGATAACGACGCGACGCTGTGGAAGTTCGTCTTCGGGGCGAGCACGACGAAGTCGCCGATGTACTACCCCGCGTGGGTGATGGAGGAGGTGCCCGACCCGGATTACCCCGGGCTGACGGAAGACCGGTTGATCGATAACATGGGCGACGTGACGTATAACCCGTACTTCGTGCTGGCCGGCGGGAAGTTTAACCAGTACACGGATTCCAAGCTCTTCTCGGACATCCTGCTCGAGCAACGGCTGGATTTCATCACGCCGGGGCTGTCGGCCAAGGGGAAGTTCTCGCTGAGTACCTATTATAAGTATAATTCCCTCTCGACGCAGTACACGCAGGCAAGTTATATCCTGAATTTCTCGAAGGTCGGGTCGGGCGTGAACCCGTGGGAACGGGCCGGGAGCACGAACGAGGTCTACACGCCGAACCCCTCGTACACGACGGTCGGCGGGTTGAGCGACGGGTATTACCACGACCTGTATTACGACCTGTCGCTGAACTACGCGCGCTCGTTCGGGCGCCACGCGGTGACGGGGTTGCTGCTGCTGAACCGGCAGGAGGCGGACAAGGGAACGGCCTTTACCTATTATAACGAGGCGGTGGTGGGCCGCGTGACGTATGACTACGCGCACAAGTACCTCGTCGAGGTGAACATGGGCTACACGGGGTCGGAGCGTTTTGCCCCGGGCAACCGCTTCGGGTTTTTCCCGTCGGGGGCCGTGGGGTGGATCGCCTCGGAGGAGGCGTTCTTCAAGCGGGTGTTGCCGTGGGTGGACAAGTTCAAGGCGCGCGTGTCGTGGGGCCTTGTCGGTAGCGATTACGCGCGAAACCGCTGGTTGTATGTCAGCGAGTTCTCGAAAGACGCTAACGGCAACATCAAGGAAGACCCCTCGGCCAATACCGTCGCCCAGTGGGAGGAGGCCCGGAAACGCGACGTGGGCATCGAGCTGGCCATCCTCGAGAATCGCCTGACCGCGACGCTGGACCTGTTCGACGAGAGCCGCTACAAGATGCTGATCCCCGTGAACAATACCGTCCCGATGTGGGTGGGAAACTCCTACAAGGATCTCAACAAGGGGCGGATCAAGAAACACGGCCTCGAGGTGGAGATGGAGTGGCGCGCGCGGGTGTCGGAGGATTTCTCGTACCACGCGCGGGGCAACTTCGGGTTCAACGAGAACCGCATCCTCTACCAGGACGATGCCCCCTACGCGCTCTCGCACCAGAAGAAGACGGGCACCGCGATCGGCGCGCAAAGCAAGGGCGCTTACCTCACGGGCAACGGTTTCTACACCTCGGTGGACGATATTCATAGCCACGCGTCGGCGTTGCCCGACATCGGCGAGCTGGTGGTGGGCGATTATAAATTCCTCGACTACATGCCCGATGGCCTGATCAACCGCGATGACTTGACGCGGATCAAAGGCTCGACGCAACCCCCGATCGGCTACGCGTTCGGCGGCGGCATCCGCTGGCGCGGGCTGGACGTGAGTTTCCTCTTCCAGGGGTACGCGGGGAAATACGTGAACTTCGACCAGATGTACGAGTACGAGTTCTACAAGGGGAACTACCGGGTGCACGTGTCGCAGGCCGATTACTGGTCGCCGGGCAACCCGGGCGGCAATCACGCCGCGCTGCACTACACCGCCGGGTGGATATCCAACCTCTACTGGTCGGGCATCGACGAGTCGGAGACGAACGCCGGTTACGCGGCCAAGATCGCCGGGAAGTCGTGGCGACGCGCGGATTTCCTGCGCCTCAAGGAGGTGTACATCGCCTACTCGATGGAGTCGGCCCGGTTGAAAACGCTGACGGGCATCCGCCACGTGAGGGTCTACGCGACGGGAAATAACTTGCTGACGTTTACCTCGCTACTCGAGGGTGACCCGGAGAACACCTACCTGCTCTACGGGAACTATCCCCAGATGATGACGATCAAGGGCGGGTTGGAGATTTCGTTTTAACGCGTGTAAAATAAGATTATGAGACATACGAGATATTATAACAAGTTGGCCGCCGTGACGTTGGCGCTGTTCATGGCTACCGGCCTCACCGCTTGCCTCGAGGAGTACCTCGACCGGGCACCCGAATCGGGACTGAACGAGAAGGAGGTCTTCTCGAAGTTCACGAATTACAAGAACTTTCTCTACTCCATCTACCGCGCCCCCGTGACGACGGGCGGCTCGGACGGCTCGGACGGGCGGAGTATCCAGCCGCATTTCCCGTTATTCTTTATGCGCTGGGACCAGAAGTTGACGCTGGAATCGTTGACGGACATGTGCGACATGGTCCGGATGCAGTACGCCCAGCAACCCAAGCGGGGCGTGGCCTCGGAGGGGTTCGCCGGCCGCATGGGGTATTACAAGGACCGCGCGAAGGTGCCGCTCTCGTGGCGGGCGATACGGGTCTGTAACCTCTGCATCGAGCACGTGGACGAGGTGCAGGACATCACGGAAACGGACAAGAACGACTTGCTGGGGCAGGCCCATTTCGTGCGCGCCTTCTGCCATTTCGAGCTGTTCCGCTTCTACGGCTCGTTGCCCTACGTGGACAAGGCCCTCGGGCCGGACGACGAGTGGGACTTGCCCCGGCTCGATACGCGGGAGATGCTGGCCCGGGTCGCCGGTGATTTCGACACCGCTGCCGCGTACTTCGCCGCCGCCGGCAAGACCCGGCGGGATCCCGCGAGTGGCGCGGGTCACCTGGCCGATCCCGACCAGGATAAGCCGAACGGCGTGACGGCGAAAGCTTTCAAGGCGCGGGCGCTCCTCTACGCCGCCAGCCCGCTGAATAACCCGTCGGGCGACGTCGCCTCGTGGGAACAAGCCGCGGTCGCGAACTGGGAGGCGCTGGAGCTGGCGTTGGCGAACGGTTACGCGCTGCTCTCCCGGGCGGATTACACGAAGAATTTCTACGGGACGAATTACACGAACGAGCAGCTGTGGGCACACAGTAACGGCACCATGAGTTACAACACCCCCAGCCTCGAGACGCTGATCCCCCGCATCTTCTCGGGTGCCGCCAACGCGTCGGGGCAGTGCCCCACGGAGAATTTCGTGACCCGCTTCGAGACGGAGGATGGATACCCCCTCTACACGGACGCGGAACGCGCGGAGGCCGTCACCGCGGGCAAGTATAACGAGCAAAACCCCTACACGCGGCGCGACCCGCGCCTGGCGCTCGCGGTGATCTATAACCAGAAGCCCTTGGACGGCTACGGGAATGCCTCGCTGTATATCGAGGAGAACGGCACGCGGCCGGCCAACTCGCTGATGCCGACGTCGCCGGCTGACCGGTACACGCGGACGGGCTACTACGAGTGCAAGCGGACGGGGACGATGGCGCAGAACTCTTCGGTGAAGAGTCTCGTGCTGACCGACCCGATTATCCGGCTGGCGGAGCTTTACCTCAATTACGCCGAGGCGGCCAACGAGGCCTACGGGCCTAACGGGGCGGCACCCGGCGCTAACCTCACGGCACTCCAGGCCCTGAACGCGATCCGCGCCCGCGTCGGGATGCCCAACGTGCTCGCCCGCTACACGAGCGATAAAAACCAACTGCGGCCCCGCATCAAAAATGAACGGATCGTCGAGCTGTGTTTCGAAGGGTTCCACTATTATTGCGATATCCGCCGCTGGGGTGACGCTCCCACGATCATGGCGGGGACGCTCTACGGGATACAGGCCGTGAAACTCTCTACGGCCAGCCAGGATCCCGTGCTCTACCCGACGGGCTTTCGCTACACGCGCGTGCCCCTCGATGCCGACCGGCAGACGGCCTGGGTCGACGGGATGGAGTACATCCCCTTCATCAAGTCGGAATTAGTGAAGATGAAGAATTACGTGCCGAACAAGGCGTGGTAAAACGAATACTTAAAATGTACACGTATGAAATATAATATTGTGATGAAATACATGCCGGCCCGCGTGCTCGTGGCCGTGATGCTCTCCATGCTCCCGGTGGCGGGGACGCTCCGCGCCCAGCAGGTGGAGGAGGAGATCGTCGTGACGGTGAAGGGCGACGACGGTAGCGCCTTGTCCGGCGTGGCAATCACCGTGGGCGAGGGAGTTTATCGCCTGCAAACCGACGGGGAGGGAAAGGCCCGCTTCCGGGCTTCCTTGGGCGTCGTGGTGACCTTCTATAAGGCGGGTTTCGCGCGCAACACGGCGATCGCCGGCGAGTTGCTGGAGAGAGGCGAGGTGGTGCTCCTGCCCGTGAAGTTGTTCGCCTCGGAGGAGGATGACATTCCCCTCCCGTTCGTGACGATCAAGCGGCGCTACTCGGTGGGCGGCTCCGTCGTGATCCCCGGCGAGGCGCTGGAGGCTTTTAGCTCGAGCGATATACGCAACTCGTTGACGGGCCTCGCCAGCGGCGTGGAGGTGATCGAGAATAACGGTGCCCCCGGGATGACGGCCCTGGAGCGCATCGGACGGTGGGGTGCCGGCTGGAAGGTCTCCATCAACGGCCGCGGGAAGAGTTTTATCTACATGATGGACGGGGTGCCCGTGGACATTGCCGAGACACCCCTTGACCCGCGCGAGATCGAATCGGTGACCATCGTGAAGGACATCGTCGAGAAGACGCTCTACGGGTCGTTCGCCGCGAACGGCATCATCTACATCAAGACCCGCGCCGGTCGGCACGACGACCGGACGTTGGACGTGACCGTCGAGGCGGGTGTCCGGACGATCGACCGGATGCCGGAGTACGTCAATGGTGTCGATTACGCGCGCCTGAACAACATCGCCCGGAACAACAGCGGCCTCGAGATGCTCTACACGCGGGAGGATATCGAGCGGTACGCGCGGGGTGACCCCCACGACATGTTCTACCCGAACGTGGATTTCAAGCAGATGCTCCTGAAGTCGACGACGAATTACCAGCGGGTGAATGTCTCGTCGGGCGGCGGGAGCGGCGCGCTCAAGTACCACGCCTACCTCGGGTACACGGGCGACGGGGATATCTTCAAGATCGGCCCCACCGCGAAGTACGACCGGGTCAACCTCCACTCGAACGTGGAGATCAAGCTCAACGATTTCATCCGGGCATCGCTGGGGATCTTCTCGAGCATCTCCTACCGGAAGTCGCCCAACTACGGCTACGATGCCGACTTCACGAGCGAGGACGAGGCGACGAACACCGCGCTCGGTGTCTACGAGATCCCCGCCGTGCTCAACGACATCCGCGCGATACCCGCCATCTCGTTCCCGGTGTACGCGAACAACGACCCGGAGCTGGCTTCGCCCTGGTATGCCGTGAGCCAACTCTACACGCAAAACCCGGTGGGGAACCTGCTGAAGAACGGCAAGTACACGGAGAGCACGCGCCGGGGATTGATCCGGGTGGCGGTGGACCTCGACTTGTCGTTCCTGCTCAAGGGACTCTCCGCGACGAGCCACGGGTGGTTCGACGCGACGAATCTCTTGCGTATCGGTACGGCCGAGAATTACGATGCCTACCTGATCACGAAAGGGTGGGACGGCGACGGGAACGTGGTGCCGGAACTCGTCAAGAGCAGCAGCCACACGGTAAGCGACATGGCAAACAAGGTGCGGTTGGCCGACTACCTGTCGCAACGTTTCTTCGGCTCGCAGAAGATCGCGTACCGGAACGTGTTTGGACGGCACGACATCGATGCCTCGTTGACGGCGTTTATCACCAAGCGGACGATGAAGTTTATCACCGAACACCGGCGCGAGGTGACAGCGACCCTGTCGGCACGCTACGCCTACAACGATCGTTACCTCCTCCAGGCGGCGCTGGGCTACACGGGCACCTACTCGTTGAAGAATAACCGCTACGCCTTCTCGCCCTCGGTCGGGGCGGGGTGGATCCTCTCCGAGGAGAATTTCCTGTCGGGAGTCCGCGCCATTGATTTCCTCAAGATCAAGGCCGAGGGGGGACTCTTGCATTACGACGGCTCGATGTCGGCGTACCGCGACATAGATAACTTTAACTGGAACAACACCGGGCAAGCGTTCGGCCCCCATGCCAACAACCAGTGGTTCGGGAGCACGCAGAGCGGGGGAACGATCCGCGTGACCCCGGGCTTGATCGGCAATCCCAACCTGCGCCTCGAGCGCCGCCTGGAGTTCTCTGCCGGCATCGAGGGGTTGGCCCTGAACCGTCGCTTGGCCTTCGAGGTGGACTACTACAACTCCATTACCGACGGCCCCGTGACGAAGATCGAGAACGTGATCCCGCTCGTGGTGGGGTTGGGCGATGCCACCCCGTGGATGAATTACAACCGGACGCGCTACTATGGCGTGGAGCTGGCCCTCTCGTTCAAGGAGCGGGCGGGGGCGTTGGCCTACTCGGTGGACGCGAATGCCGCGCTGCAAGATTCGAAGGTGCTGCGCAACGACGAGCTTCACTACCCCTTCTCTTACATGTCGCGGGTAGGGCTTCCAAGTAGCGCGATCTTCGGCTTGAAGTACGCCGGCAAGTTCCGCGATGACGCGGAGACGCGCCTGATCCCGCAACTCTACGATGAGGAGTTGCACGCGGGCGATTTTAAATACACGGACATGAACGGCGACGGGGTCATCGACGACAACGATCGTTGCCTGATCGGTAACTCCGCCCCGAAGCTGGTGTATGGCCTGCGCGTCAACGTGAGCTACAAGGGCTTTGACCTGAGCGTGATCGGCACGGGCCGGGCCTTCTACGACATCCCCCTGACGAACGAGTACTTTTGGAACGGCTGGGGCGACGGCAACTACTCCAAGTTCGTGCTGGATACCCACAACGGGGGCAAGTACCCGAAGTTGAATTACTACCGGATGAACAACAACTACAAGACCTCCGACTTCTGGCTCGAGAAGGGGGGCTATTTCAAGTTGCAGAATGTCGAGTTGGGCTACAACCTGCCGGCACATCTCTTCTCCCCGGACAAGGCGCGGGGGGCGCGCCTCTACGTGAAAGGCTCCAACCTGTTGACCCTTTCGAAGATCAAGGATGTCGACCCGGAGGCGATCAATTCCGGTGTCAACGCTTACCCGCTCTTCCGGAGCTTCGTCGGCGGGATTAAATTAACGTTCTAAATCGAATCGACCATGAAATTAGATACATTGATACTCTCGGGATGCGCGGCGCTGCTGGCCTGCGCGTGCGACGATTTCCTGGATCCCTATCCCAGCGCGATCCGCTCGGAGGAGTATATCTGGACCAACCAGAGTACCGTGCAGGGGTTGATCGGGCAATGCTACGACTACCTCTCCGCGAATTACAACGACAACGAGGGGGCCTACCTCGACGGGGCCACGGATAACGCCGTCCGCACCACCTCCACCGACATCATCAACCGCTTCGCCGCCGGGACGATCAGCCCCACGGAAGATCCCTTCCAGACCTACTGGACGAGGAATTACCGGGGGATATACAACGTGAACATGTTCCTCAAGGACGACCGCGGCTATAACACCCGCTTTTTGTTGGACGAACACCAGAACGATCTCCTGCGGGCCCGCTTGAAGGGGGAGGCATTTGCCCTGCGGGCCTGGTTCCAGTGGGACCTGCTCAAGAAGTTTGGCGGCAGGGGAACGAACGGCGAGATGCTGGGGTTCCCGATTCTCCGCGAGCCGGTGAACGTGGCCAACATGACACCGGAAGAGATCGCCTCGCGACTCGACTTTCGCCGCGATACCTACGAGGCGTGCGTGCAACAGATCGTCGCCGACTGCGACTCGGCCTACAAGTACCTCCCCGTGGCTCACCGCGATTTCCTCGTCTCGTCGACGGAGGAGCGGCTGGTGCTCGGCAGCCAGAACTGGGGCCGCCTCGACGGGATCACCACCGTGGCGATCAAGGCCCTGGTCTACTTGACGTGGGCAAGCCCGCGGTTTAACGAGGCGAACGACCCGTCGCGGTGGGAGAAGGCCGCGCGCTTCGCGAAGGAGGTGATGGATTTCAAGATGACCGTGGACAACGTCACCAACGGGTTTAACGTGAAGCGAGCCGTCAACTGGTTTGACCCGAACAATCCCTGCATCGTCTTTGCCTCGCGCCCCAAGAGCGGCAACGACGACATGGAGCGGGCCTTTTACCCGGGCGGTTTCCAGGGCAACGGCGTGTTGGGAGCGACGCAGGAGCTGGTGGACGCGTTCGGCATGGCCGACGGCTACCCGCTCGGGCAGTCACCGACCTACGCCTACGATCCGGCGAACCCGTACGCGAATCGCGACCCCCGCTTTTACAGCGTGATATTCTATAACAACCGCACGATCAGTGCCGGTAATCCCGCGTCCCCCTACACCTTCGAGCACTGGGCGGAGGGGAAGGACGCCGCGGGGAAAAGCTCGAAGAACAGCCTGACGAACTACCACGTCAAGAAGTTCGTGTACGGTGGTGTCAACTGGTCGAACACCACCATCAGCCGTATGCCGCACGCCAAGTTCCATATCCGCTGGGCACACCTGGTGCTGGCCTTCGCCGAGGCCGCCAACCGTTACGCCGGGCCTACAACGCCCGTCCACGGGCTGACGGCGAAGGAGGCAATCGCCCTCCTGCGGGGCCGTACTACCTACGATGGTGTCGCCGGGCTTGTCACCGACCCGTACCTCGACCAGATCGCCATCTCCGGCAAGCAGGCCTTCGATCTCTTCCTGCGGAACGAGCGGCGGATCGAAACCTGTTTCGAGGGACTTTGGTTCTACGATGTCCGGCGCTGGACGACGACGCTGGGAGAACTCAACAGGGAGGTTCACGGGGTCAACGTGGTCAAGAACGGCGACAACAGCTTCACCTACGACTTCAACCACGTCGTCGGGCGTCGCGCCTTCACCTCGGCATACCTGCCGATCCCTTACCGGGAGGTCGTCAACATGAGTAGCATGATCCAGAACGAGGGCTGGGATAGCTGGCAATAGATTCACACTTTGAAAAACAAGACTATGAAACGATACATTTTCACACTCGTGGCTATCGCCGCGTTGACCTCCTGCTACGACGATTACGTGAAGGATTACGACGAGCAGGCGATCTATTTCCCTTACCAGACGGACGTTCGCTCGGTGGTCGTCGGCGAGGGGATGCAGTTCAGGATCGGCGTGAACCTCGCCGGTGTCATTGATAACAAGGAGGAGCGGGTCGTGCGCTTCGAGGTCGACCCCTCGTTAGTGAACGCCGCGACACTGGCCGACATGAAGAATCACGCGTTCTCCTACATCAAGAATCTATGTGCCCCGATCGCCGCCCTCGCGGAGTTACCCGCCAACGAGTACTCCCTCTTGGTCGACGGGAAACCGGCCGGGCAGACGGTGATACCCGCCGGGGCGCATCTCGGCGCGATCACGGTGCGCGTGGACTCGGCCGCTTTCCTCGCCGACCCCTCGCGCACGTCGCCGCGCTTTGTCGTGCCCCTGCGCCTGACGGAAGTAAGTTCCACGACACTGCTCGCGGGCAAGGAGACGCTCGTCGTGGGGGTACGTTACGAGAACATGCTCTTCGGGCACTACTGGCACGGCGGGTGCGTCGTGGTGACAGATCCCTCGAACACGCCGGTGGACACGATCGATTACCCGACGACGATCCCGCAGGCCGACGCGCGCGTCTGGAGCCTCGCGACCGTCGGGCCGCGGGAGTTGCACGTCAATGCGGTGGGCGACGAGTTAAGCGCGACAACGCCGCAATTCAAGCTCACCCAGGAGGAGGACGGGACGATCACGGTGACGGCCCTGCCCGGTGCCTCCTATGAAGTAGAGGCCGACGGCGAGAGCGCCTTCAACCGGGCGCGGCTCTTGCAAGACAGGAAAATCTTCCTGGCTTACAAGTACGCGAAGGGCGGCAACATCTACCACGCCCGCGACACGCTCACCTTCCGCAACAGGATCCGCGACGGCGTGAACGAGTGGCAGGACGAGAACACGCTAAACTATTGACGCGATGAAAACGAAATTATTCCTGCTGGTTCTCTTGGCGATCGCTGGCCCCTGCCTCTCCTGCTCGGGCGACGACGGGCCGGGGATCGACGATGTCTATAAGCCCGACCCGGACGAGGAGAAGCCGCCTTTCCGGGAGGTCAAGAGCCGTCCCAACGCCACCTCCACCGCGTGGAACTTCTACACCGCCCAGACGGTGGATCGCCTGCCCGGTTTCACTCCCTCCGGGGAGCCTTCCAAGAGCGTTTACGGGGGATGGAAGGCCGGGGCGCGTGCGGCCACGGGCTTTTTCCGCGTGGAGAAGATCGACGGCCGCTGGTGGATCATCGACCCCGGGGGAGATCTTTTTATCCACAAGGCGGTGGCCGTTTTCAATCCCGGCTCCTCCGATCGCCAGAAGAGCGCCTTGCAGACCACGTATGGTTCCGCCTCCAGCTGGGCCAGGCAGGAGACCGAGCGGATCAAGTCCTACGGCTTTAACGGCGCGGGCTGCTGGTCGAACGTCGCCGAGCTGCGCGCGTTGTCCGCGCCGCCCGTCTACTGCGTCTTCCTGGAGCCGATGGCCAAGTTGCGCGCCCGGATGATCAGCGACGGCGAGGATTTCTCCCACGCCGGTTGGCAAGGGTACGAGCGAGACGTGGTGATGGTCTTCGATCCCCGTTTCGACACCTACGTCGACAACGAGATGAAGAAGGCCGAGCAGTACAAGAACGACAAGTACCTCCTCGGCTACTTCGTCGACAACGAGTTGCCGTGGAAGGACGATGCCCTCGACCGCTGCCTCGCCTACTTTCCCGCGTCGCACCACAACCACGTCGCGGCGAAAGCCTGGCTCGATGCCCGGAAGGGGAAAGATGCCTCGCTGGCCGACGTGACGGATGCCGACCGCCGCGCCTTCACCGGTTATTACTTCGAGGCCTTTATCAAGAAAGTGGCCGAGGCCTTGCGCCGTTACGACCCGAACCACCTGTTCCTCGGCACCAAGTTCAACCAGGAGGACGAGGAGCTGGCCAATCCCGAGATCATGCGCGTCGCCGGGCAGTACGCCGACATCATCTCGATCGACCACTACCGCAGCTGGCAGCCCGACCAGGCGATGATGCGCGACTGGGTCGCGTGGTCCGGCAAACCTTTCATGATCGTCGAGTTCTACGTCAAGGGCGAGGACTCCGGCCTCCCGAACAACACGGGTGCCGGCTGGAACGTCCAGACGCAGGCCGATCGCGGCTACTTTTACCAGAACTTCACCCTCGAACTCATCAAGAGCAAGGGGTGCGTCGGCTGGCACTGGTTCACGTACCAGGACAACGACCCGCAGAACATGAACACCGACCCCTCCAACCGCGACTCCAACAAGGGCATCGTCACGTGGGACTTCCAGCCCTACCGCCCCCTGCTCGACAACATGAAGGAGTTGAACGATCACGTCTACCAGCTCACCCGCTTCTACGATAAATAACCGTTTTATCCCGTAATCATGAAAACGAAACAGATCATACCCCTGCTTTTCATCGCCCTCGCCGCGTGCGGGGGCTGTGCCGAGGAGCCGCGCCCCGTCACCAACGTCCCCCCGCGGGCTACCTTTGACAGCGACCAGGAGTCGTTCGCGACCACCGTCAACGCGCCCTTCTCCCTCCGCGCCACCGTCACCACCGGCGGCCGCGCGTCGAGCCACTGGTTTATCAACGACCGCCTCGAGGCGGCCACGCCGGAACTCCGCTACACCTTCGCGGCGCCCGGCACCTACACCCTCCGCTACGTCTCCCGCAACGGTGCCGGGGAGTACTCCCGCGTGTTCACCGTCACCGTCGCGGATCTCCTCGCGATCTCGCTCTCCACCGGCGACTCCACCCGCGTCAAGCGCAAGCAGCTCGACGACCTCCAGCTCGCCGCCATCGTCGAATCCGGTGCCGGTGTCTCGCACCTCTGGAGGATCGACGGGGTGGACTTCTCCACCGAACCTTTCCTCCACGGCTTCACGCTGGCCGAGGTCAAGGAGTATAGCCTCACCTACACCGGGACGAACGCCGTCGGCACCGTCGAGAAAACGCTCGTCGTCGAGGCCATCGAACGCCCCCTCGAGATACGATTCTCCGAGACCGGCACGACCATCGACAGGGTCACCGGCGACCAGCTCTCCATCACGGCCACCGTCCTCCACGGCGGCACCGGCATCGTCCACGAATGGACGCTCGACGGCCATACCGTCGCGACTACCGCCGAGCTGCTCTACCCCTGCACCACCGCCGGCGAATACGCGCTCGCCTACCACGCCGTCAACGCCATCGGCGAGACCCTCTCGCGGGGCTACACGCTACGCGTCACCGCGGGGGCCTACCTCATCACCGACTGCGAGAATCTCGACAACACCACCCTCAAGCTTCGCTTCGCCTCCACCAACAGTCCCGGCCTCACCATCCAGGAGAATCCCTACAAGGGCGGCATCAACACCAGCGATAAGGTCATGAAAAACGCCGTCAACGGCACCAGCAGCACCTCCGGCTTCTTCGATCTCTCCTTGAGCGGGATCCCCGACCTGGCGCAGTACAAGGGGCTTCGTTTCAAGATCTACCGCGAGCCGGGCAACGAGTATTACCCGCACATCAAGTTCAACAAGGGAGGTAGCAACATGCCCCCCGTCGCGCTGCCGACGAAATACGGCGAGTGGGAAACCATCGAGTTCCGCTTCCCGGCGGGCACCGCTTACGAGGCGCACCAGATACGCCCCCTCTCCACCTCCACCGGTGCCAACATCACCACCGTCGGCAACCGCACGATCCTGATGGACGACTTCGAGTTAACACGTTAAACCCTCACCGGCGCGGCCCCCTCCCCGCGGGGCCGCGCCTTATCCACGCCCGGACCATGAACAAATTCCTGATCACCGCCCTCTTCCCCGCCCTTCTCCTCGCGTGCGCCGTCGATGCCCCCCCCGTCTACAAGGAGCGGGACGCCCCCATCGAGGCCCGCGTCGAGGATCTCCTCGCGCGCATGACCGTCGAGGAGAAGGTCATGCAGACCGTCCAGCGGACGTACGGCAAGAACATGAACCCGAACAACGTCGAGAGGGAGACGAGGGCCGTCGACCCGCTCACCGGCTCGCTGATCTACCGCAGCCCCAGCCCCGCGTACCGCAACCGGGTGCAACGCGAGGCCGTCGAGCGCTCGCGGCTGGGCATCCCCCTCCTCTTCGGCTTTGATGTCATTCACGGCTTCCGCGTCATCTTCCCCGTCCCGTTGGCCCAGTCCTGCTCGTGGAACGTCGACCTGGTGCGCGCCTCGTGCGCCGTCGCGGCCCGCGAGGCCAAGCTCTCCGGCGTGGACTGGACCTTCTCGCCGATGATCGACGTCGCCCGCGACGCCCGCTGGGGGCGCGTCGTCGAGGGGTACGGGGAGGATCCCCACGCGAACGCCGTCTACGGCGCGGCGGCCGTCCGGGGGTACCAGGGCGATGACCTCGCCGGCGATCACTCCATCGCCGCTTGCCTGAAACATTACGTCGGCTACAGCCTTTCCGACGGCGGCCGCGACTATCATTACAGCGACGTCTCCCCCCAGGCCCTCTGGGAAACGTTCATGCCCCCCTACGAGGCGGGCGTGCGGGCCGGGGCCGCCACCGTCATGAGCGCCTTTAACGACATCAGCGGCGTTCCCGCCTCCGCGAATCCCTACACCCTCACCACCGTCCTCAAGCAACGCTGGGGTCACGACGGCTTCGTCGTCTCGGACTGGGGCTCGATCCAGAACCTCGTTCCCCAGGGCGTCGCGGCCGACGAGCGGGAGGCCTGCTTGCAGGCCTTCACGGCGGGCGTGGAGATGGACATGGTGGACGATATCTACGCCCGGCACCTTCCCGCGCTCGTCGAGGAGGGGCGGGTCTCCATCGCCCGGCTCGACGAGGCCGTCAGGCGCGTGTTGCGCGTCAAGTTCCGCCTGGGGCTTTTCGACCGCCCGTACGTCGAGGAGTTGCCGGACGACGAGCGTTTCCTTCGTCCCGGTGACGTGGCCCTCGCGCGTCGCCTGGCCGTCGAGTCGATGGTGCTGCTCGAGAACAAGGACGACCTCCTGCCCCTGGCGGCGGGCGCGGCCCGGCGGCTGGCGGTGATCGGCCCCCTGGCGCGCGATAGCGTCGCGCTCCTCGGCTCGTGGGCGGGGCACGGGGAGGCGAGCGACGCGTGCTCGCTCCTCGACGGCCTGCGCGCCCGCTTCGGCGGGGAGGTGACGCACGCGCGCGGCTGCGACCACGACGGCGAGGACACCACCGGCTTCGCCGCGGCCCGCCGCGTGGCCTCGCGCGCCGACGTGGTCGTGCTCTGCCTCGGGGAGCGGGCCGCGTGGAGCGGGGAAAACGCCTCGCGCGCGTCCCTCGCGTTGCCCGCGATCCAGGAGCGGCTCGCGGCGGAGGTCCGGCGGGCGGGGAAGCCGGTGGTGCTGGTGGTATCCGCGGGCCGCCCCCTGGACCTGGCGCGCGTGGCGCCGCTCGCCGGGGCCGTCGTCATGATCTGGCAGCCCGGCATCGAGGGGGGCCGCGCCCTGGCCGACATCCTCTCCGGCGACGAGAATCCTTCCGGTCGCCTGTCGATCACCTTCCCGCGCGGGGCCGCCCAGCAGCCGGCGTATTATAACCAGCGGCAACCGGCGCGTCCCGGCTCCGGCGGCTACCAGGATCTCCCCGCGGGGCCGCTCTACCCCTTCGCGCACGGGCTGAGTTACACCCGCTACGAGTACGGGGAGATCGCGCTGTCGAGCGACCGCGTCACGCGCGACGGGACGATCACCGCGTCGGTCGAGGTGCGGAACGCGGGCGACCGGCCCGGCGACGAGACCGTCTTCTGGTTCGTCTCCGACCCGGTGGCCTCCATCTCGCGCCCGGTGAAGGAGTTGAAGCATTTCGAGAAGCGCGGGATCCCCGCCGGCGGGACGCGCCGCTACACGTTCGAGATCGTCCCCTCCCGCGACTTGAGTTTCCCCGGCCCCGACGGCCTTCGTCGCCTGGAACCCGGCGTGTTTCACCTCCGCGTGAAAGACCGCGTGGCCACCTTCTCGCTCGTCGATTGACGATGACTATCCACGATGCATGGAAGGAGGCTTCCATGACCCGTTAAGAAACGCTTATCATATAGGAAAATATACGGGTATCGTACAGCAGGCTGTACCGGTGCCGTACAGCAGGCTGTACCGGTGTCGTACAGCAGGCTGTACCGGTGTCGTACCGCGGGCGGTGCCGGTGTCGGGCAGCGGGCTTCATGGCTGTCATGAAAGGGGCGGCGTGACACCGTTTAATAATATATCCTCGACGGCCGCGCCCACGGGGACCATCGGGAAGACGTTCTCTTCTTTCATCACGCGCACCTCCAGGAAGAACGGCCCGGCGTGCTCCTTCATCTCCCGGATGGCGGCGGGCAGCTCCTCGCGGCGTTCCACCAGCCGGTAGGCGATGCGGTGGGCGCGGGCGATGCACCCGAAGTCGGGGTTCTGGATCTCGGTGAAGGCGTAGCGCTTGTGGTAAAACAGCTCCTGCCACTGGCGCACCATCCCCAGGTAACCGTTATTCATCAGGATGATCTTCACCGGGATATCCAGCTGCGCGACGGTACCCAGCTCCTGGATCGTCATCTGCAACCCGCCGTCGCCCGCGACCAGGCACACCTCCCGGCCGGGAGCGCCCAGCCGCGCGCCGATGGCCGCCGGCAAGCCAAAGCCCATCGTCCCGAGGCCGCCGGAGGTGACCACGCTGCGCGGCCGCCGGTAGCCGAAATAGCGACAGGCGAACACCTGCTGTTGCCCGACGTCCGTCACCAGGATAGCGTCGTCGTCGTACGCCCGGCTCACGGCGCGGGCCACCTCGCCCATGTGCAGCGCGTCGTCCAGCGGCTGGACGGCCGGGCGGATCGTCTCCCGCTCCTCCACCCGGGCGCAGGCGCGGAACTCCTCGATCCAGCCGGCGTACTCCCCCGGGGCGATCCGCCCGGTGAGCATCGGGAGGGTCTCCTTCACGTCGCCGACCACCGGGACGTCCGCCCGGATGATCTTGTTCACCTCCGCCGGGTCGATCTCCAGGTGAATCACCCGCGCGTTCTTGCCGAACTCGAGGGGGTTACCCGTCACGCGGTCGTCGAAGCGCATCCCGACGGCCACCAGCAGGTCGCAATCCTTGTTCTTGATATTCGGGGCGTAATTCCCGTGCATGCCGAGCAGGCCCACGTAGAGCGGGTGGTCGACGGGCAGCGTCGACAACCCGAGCAGCGTGGAGGCCGCGGGCATGCCGCTCTTCTCGACGAACGCGCGGAACTCCGCCTCGGCCCCGCCCAGCATGACCCCTTGCCCGAAGAGCACCATCGGCCGCCGGGCCTCCCGGATCAGCGCCGCCGCCGCCTCCACCTGCCGCGCGTCGGGCGGCGGGTAAGGCACGTACCCCCGCGCGCCGAGCACCGGCCCGGGGCAGAACGGCGCCATCTCCACCTGCGCGTCCTTCGTGATGTCCACCAGCACCGGCCCCGGCCGCCCGCTGCGGGCGATGTAAAACGCCCGGGAGAGCACCCGCGGGATCTCGGCGGCCCGCCGCACCTGGTAATTCCACTTCGTCACCGGCCGCGTGATCGCGATGATATCCACCTCCTGGAACGCGTTCGTCCCCAGCAGCGCGGAGCCCACCTGCCCGGTCACCAGCACGAGCGGCGTGGAATCCGCCATCGCGTCCGCCAGCCCCGTGACGGTGTTCGTGGCACCCGGGCCGGAGGTCACCATGCACACGCCCACCCGCGACGAGACGCGCGCGTACCCCTGGGCGGCATGAAGCGCGCCCTGCTCGTGGCGCACGAGGACGTGGCGCAACCGCTCCTGGTAGTCGTACAGCGCGTCGTACACGGGAATGATGGCCCCCCCCGGGTAGCCGAAGATCACCTCCACGCCCTCCAGCAACAGCGTCTCCACCAGGGCCCGCGAGCCAGAGAGCACGCGGCGGGCATCCCCCCGCGTCGAATCGTTACCTGCAATCATCTCTTCCATATCGTTTCGTGTTTACTCTTCGGTGATCACCCGCGCGGCCCCCTTGTCGGCCGAGCTAACAAAACGGGCGTACGCCCGGAGCGAGGCGGGCACCGGGCGTTCCCGGCGGGCCGGCGCGTAGCGGGTGACGGCCGCCCGCCGCCGCGCCAGCTCCCCGTCGTCCACCGCCAGGCGGATCGCGCGGGCCGGTATATCAATCTCCACCACGTCGCCGTCGCGCGCCAGGGCGATCGTGCCGCCCGCCGCCGCCTCCGGCGACACGTGCCCGATGGAAAGCCCCGACGTGCCGCCGGAGAAACGCCCGTCGGTGAGCAGCGCGCACGACTTGTCCAGCCCGCGCGACTTGAGGAACGACGTAGGGTACAACATCTCCTGCATCCCCGGGCCGCCCCGCGGGCCCTCGTAGCGGATCACCACCACCTCCCCCGGCCGCACCTCCCCCGCGAGTATGCCGCGCGTCGCCTCCTCCTGCGACTCGTACACGCGGGCCTGGCCGCTAAACCGGCGCATCCCTTCATCCACGCCGGCGCTCTTCACGATGCAGCCATCCGGGGCCAGGTTGCCGTACAGCACCGCCAGGCCGCCGTCCCGCGCGTACGCGTTCGTCATCGAACGGATACACCCGCGCTCCCGGTCGATGTCCGCCCCCGGGTAGTAGCACGTTTGCTCCCCCATCGTCCTCCCCGGCACGCCGGCAGGTGCCGCCAGGTAAAGACGGCGGGAAGCCGGGTCGCACGTCGGGCAAGCGATATCGTGCCGGGCGATCGCCTCCTCCAGCGTCAACCCGTCCACGCGCCGCGTGTCCAGGTGCACGAGACCGCCCCGCGCCAGCTCCCCGAGGATCGCCGGGATCCCGCCGGCCCGGTGCACGTCCTCCACGTGGTAGCGCCCGTTCGGGGCCACCTTGCACAGC
Source organism: Odoribacteraceae bacterium (assembly GCA_031276355.1). Classification (GTDB taxonomy): domain Bacteria; phylum Bacteroidota; class Bacteroidia; order Bacteroidales; family Marinifilaceae; genus JAIRKS01. The sequence goes on along the minus strand of JAISNC010000093.1, from coordinate 41,401 downwards.
ACCGGCACCCGCCGCGACAACCGGTCAATATCCCTCATCGTGAAGGCAACGCCGGCCTCGCGGGCGATGGCCAGCAGGTGCAGCACCGTATTCGTCGAGCCGCCCATCGCGATGTCCAGCGACATCGCGTTCTCGAACGCCTCCCACGTCAGGATCCCCCGGGGGAGCACCGAGCGATCCCCCTCCCCGTACCACGCCCGGGCCGCCCGGACGACAAGCCTCCCGGCCTCCTCGAGCAGCGCCAGCCGCCCCGCGTGCGTGGCCACCAGCGTCCCGTTCCCGACCGGGGCCATGCCGAGCGCCTCGTTCAAGCAATTCATCGAGTTCGCCGTGAACATCCCCGAGCACGAGCCACACCCGGGGCAGGCCACCCGCTCCAACGCGTCGAGCGTCGCCGCGTCGGCGCGCGGGTCGCCCCCCTTGACCATCACGTCGATCAAGTCCACCGGCTCGCCGCGGAAACGCCCCGCCTCCATCGGCCCGCCCGACACGAAGACCGTCGGGATATTCAACCGCGCGGCCGCCATCAACATGCCCGGAGTCACCTTGTCGCAATTCCCGATGCACACGAGCGCGTCCACGCGATGAGCGTTGGCCATGTACTCGATGCTGTCGGCGATAATCTCCCGCGACGGCAACGAGTAGAGCATCCCCGCGTGTCCCATGGCGATCCCGTCGTCGATGGCTATCGTGTTAAACTCGGCGGCAAAGCACCCCAGCTCCTCGATCACGCGCTTCACCCGCTGCCCGGCCTCGTGCAGGTGGACGTGCCCCGGCACCAGTTGCGTGAACGAGTTGACGATCCCGACCACCGGCTGGCCGACCTGTTCCTCTTTCATCCCGTTGGCCCGCCAGAGGGCGCGGGCACCGGCCATCGCGCGGCCGGTCATCGTAGTTGCACTTCGTAACGTCTGTTTCATACCTTCATTTCCTGTTATTTATGACGAGAGCCTTTCCCCGCGCGGGAGAAAGGCTCTGGCTTTAGTATATACACTACCTCTCTCCCGTCAGGTACGTAGCACCACGGGTAGAATGGTAATTAGAATCACCTCCAACGAACTCTCCGGTCTCAAATAGTTTCCTTGTCTCATGCCTTCTTTAAATGTAAGAAGCCTTCCCCGGCGCGCGAGAAAGGCTTCATGATTTTTCCTGGAATCTACTTTATCCACACGCCTTTCTCGCTCCCGCGGTAATCACACCACCGACCGTTAGAAGAATCACGTGTAGAATAAAGTGTCGCATCGTTGTTACGTTTATTTTCCAGCCGCGAATATAGATGGAGAAATCAACCGCGCAAAGTTTTTTCTACTTTTTTTTAAGAAACACGCGAAGTCACTTGCCCACGCGACCTCACGAGAAGGAGATAACAAATAACAAATCAAATCAAGTAAGTTCAATTAGTAAATACAACTTTATAGTAATAAAGGATTGAAAATAAATAAACAACGTGATACTGATGACGTGTTGTTAAAACGGGAAATAGATCAAAGATTTATTCTCGTTTTAACAATATAAATTGCGGCTAAAATACTTATAGCACAAAGAAAATTGTAGTCACATTTGCTACTTGAATCTGCCTGCCCCGAAAAATTTTCCCTACCGCTTGTACGCCGGGAAAAAACCGCTACCTTTGGCCCGCCAAACACGATAAAACACGAGCGATGAAACGATTTTATCATACCTTTTCTTTCCACTACTTTTATTTTACATGAAAGGGGACAGGATCGGCATGGTAGAACGAACATAAATACGAAGTGAAACACGCGAATCCTGTCAGAGATGACGGGATTCTTTATTTTTAAACGCATGAAGAGAGTAGCCATTCAAGGAGGCCCGGGGGCATATCACGAGATCGCTGCCCGCGCCTATTTCAAGTCGAGGGGCGAGGAGATCGAGATCCTCCCCTGCGCCCGCTTCAAGGACGTGATCGCGGCCGTGAAACGGGAACCGGAGATGATCGGGATCCTGGCCATCGAGAACACGATCGCCGGGAGCCTGCTGCAAAACCACGCGCTGATCCGCGGGAGTGACCTCGCCGTGGTCGGCGAGCAGAAGACCCGCATCACGCACGCCCTCGCCGCCCTGCCCGGCGAGACGATCGAGACGATCCGGGAGGTACATTCACACCCGATCGCCCTGATGCAGTGTGCCGACTACTTGGACGCGCTGCCCCGCGTGAAGATCGTCGAGGAGGAAGATACCGCTCTCAGCGCCCGCTTTATCGCCGAACAGGGATCGCGGGGGCACGCGGCCATCTGTAGCCGGGAGGCGGCCGGGATGTACGGGCTGGAGGTACTGGCCGAGGGCATCGAGACGAACAAACGCAATTTTACGCGCTTCCTGCTGGTAGCCAACCCGTGGAAGATCCGGGAACTGGTGGACGAGACGGCCATTAACAAGGCATCGATCGTCTTCACGCTCCCGCACGCCGGGGGAAGCCTGTCGCGGGTACTGGCGATCTTCTCGTTCTATGACATGAACCTGACCCGCATCCAGTCGCTGCCGATACTGGGGCGCGAGTGGGAGTATCTTTTCTACGTGGACTTCACGTTCGAGCAGATCCTGAAGTACAGGCAAGGGCTGGACGCGACGCGCCCGTTGATGAACGAGTTTAAAATCCTGGGCGAATATACCGAGTATCATGATGACGCACGCTGACCCGACACCCGGCTTCCACCCCGCGCGACGGCTGGAGGCAATCCACGAGTACTATTTCTCGCGCAAGTTGAAGGAGATCGCCGCGATGAACGCCGCCGGGGCCGACGTGATCAACCTCGGCATCGGTAGCCCGGACACGCCGCCCGACGGGGCGGTGATCGAGACGCTGTGCCGGGAAGCGCGACGGGCGGACACGCACGGCTACCAGTCGTACGCGGGGATCCCGGAGCTACGGGAGGCGTTTGCGGGGTGGTACCGCCGCTGGTACGGTGTCGAACTGGATGCCACGCGCGAGGTGCTGCCACTGATCGGGTCAAAGGAGGGGATACTGCACGTGTCACTGGCCTTCCTCGACCCGGGCGACGAGGTGCTGGTGCCCGACCCCGGCTACCCGACCTACAGCTCGGCCACGCGCCTCGCCGGGGGCGTGCCCGTACCCTACGCCCTGCACGAAGAACGGGAGTGGGCACCGGACTGGGAGGCACTCGAACGACGCGACCTCTCGCGGGTGAAGTTGATGTGGGCGAACTATCCTCACATGCCGACGGGCGCACCGGCCACGCGCGAGATCTTCGAGCGACTGACGACATTCGGGCGGCGCCACGGCATCGTCGTCTGTCACGATAACCCGTATAGCTTTATCCTGAACGACAGCCCCGGGAGTATTCTCGCCGTGGAGGGTGCCCGGGAGTGCTGTATCGAGATGAACTCGCTGAGCAAGTCACACAACATGCCGGGGTGGCGCGTGGCGATGCTCGCTTCGAACGCGCGGTTCGTCGAGTGGATATTAAAGGTGAAGAGTAACGTCGACAGCGGGCAGTTCCGACCGGTGATGCTGGCGGCGGCGCAAGCGCTGGAGGCGGGCCGGGAGTGGTACGTGGCGAACAACCGGATGTACGCCGCCCGGCGGGAGGTGGCCGAAGAGATCATGCGCGCGCTTCACTGCTCGTGCCGGACGGAGCAACGCGGCCTTTTCCTCTGGGGCCGCGTGGCCGACGAGTGGCGCGACGGCGAAGAGATGGGCGACGAGGTGTTGCGCCGGGCCCGCGTTTTCATCACGCCGGGGGTTATCTTCGGAAACAACGGCAACCGGTACGCCCGCATCTCCCTCTGTTGCCGGGAAGAGCGGCTGCGAGAGGCGTTGGCAAGGATACGTTCAGGGTGGTAACTTAGTGTCTCCCTTGGCAGACAAACATTTAACACACATTAAAATAAATATCATGAGAATACAAATCCTTGGTGCCGGGAAGATGGGTGCCTTTTTCGCCGACGTGCTGAGCGCGGAACACGAGATCGCCGTCTTTGATTATCACCCCGACCGGCTCCGCTTCACCTACAACTGCATCCGGCTGAGCGATCCGCAAGAGATCGCCGCCTTTAACCCGGAGATCGTGATCAACGCGGCCACGCTCCGCTACACCGTCGAAGCCTTCCGGCAGGTGCTCCCGCTCCTCGCGCCGACGTGTATCCTCGCGGACATCGCCTCGGTCAAAACGGGCCTGAAGGAGTTTTACCGGGAAGCGGGACGACCCTTCGTCTCCTCGCACCCGATGTTCGGTCCCACGTTCGCCAACCTGGAGAACCTCTCCACGGAGAACGCGATTATCATCACCGAGTCATCACACCTGGGGAAGGTCTTCTTTCGAGATCTATACAACTCGCTCAAGTTAAATATCTTCGAATACTCTTTCGAGGAACATGACGAGACGATCGCCTACTCGCTCTCCATCCCCTTCGCCTCGACACTGGTATTCGCCGCCGTCATGAAGCACCAAGACGCGCCCGGCACGACATTCAAGAAGCACATGACGATCGCCCGCGGCCTTCTCTCCGAGGACGATTACCTGCTGACGGAGATTCTCTTTAACCCGCACACGCCACGACAATTGGAGTCAATACGCCAAGAGTTAGCCGGACTGTTGGAGATCATTCAGGCCCGGGATCCCGACGCCATGAAGCGCTTCCTGCACGCGATACGGCAAAAGATCGCGTGACAAGGCTTACCGCCGGGCAGTGACCACCACCGTTTTGCCCTCGCGGACAAGGAGAAACTCATCGCTCGACAGGGTCACCAACACCCGGTCGAGGTCATCAAAACGAGAGAAACGAGCCGTCACGACACGAGCGCGGGCAGCCGAAGAACGGAACGAGTAGGTGAAGTCGTACCAGCGGGCAAGCTCCTCCAGCACTTGCTCCAGGGGAACGCCGCGACAGTCGAAGTAACCCTCTTTCCACGCGACGTTCAACCCAATGTCCGCATCTGCCACCGTGAACGCGCCCGCGCGCCACACGGCTTGTTGCCCCACCCGCGGATGACAAACGGCTTGCCCGCCGCCGGCCCGTACGAGCAACGCACCACCCACCGGCGTGACGATCACCTCCTCGCCCGCGACACGCACGTTACACTCCGTCCCCGGCACCAACAGCGTCACGCCGCCGGCATGGATGACGAACGGCTCCCGCGCGTCCGGCACCGTCTTGAAGTAGGCCTCTCCCCGAAGGTGTACCTCGCGTGACCCCGCGCGAAAACGCGACGGGTAGGTCAGCTCGCTCTCGACGTTCAGCCATACCCGCGTGCCGTCGGGCAGGATGACCGAATACTCGCCTCCCCGGGGCGTGACAAGGCGCACGATGCCGTCACCCCCGGCCCGGCAGGAGGAAACGAGGGCCAGCGCGAGGGGCAGTAAGTAAAGATGTCTTCTCATGGTGATCATTTTAAAGTTCGTATAAATAAAAAAGCCCGGTGTCAGCCGGGCCTATTGTAAATTCTCTTCTCGTCTCTTCACGACACGAAACACCCGCCCCGGCAGTAACCGGTACAACAACACATGCGGGAGCACGTTAATTCGCTGGAAACAATGATATTCATATATACTTCGTTGGTAAAACCGGGACAAAGGTAACGAATAGTTTGTACCGCACAAGCAGTACGGGCAAAATATGCGCGAAGACGGGCAACAACGACTTTTCACGCCTCTTCTCCCGGTCGCGCGGGGCCTCTTTCTCCTCGCAAGGCACGTCCGCGGCGCTCTTCCGGGGATAAGAGAGTAACGATGGCCTCCTCAATTGTATTCATATCAAAGAATTTATAGCGCGAGAAAAAAAATAAGTACCCCCCGCGTTACCAATCATAAATTTCATTAGCTTTACTACGTTTTTTAAAGATAGAGTGAAGTATGCCTGTATTTACGCGTATCTGGAAACTGTATTACGACGGTTTCCGCAACATGCCTGCCTGGGGACGACGGCTTTGGTTGATTGTTATCATCAAATTGGGCGTCATGTTTCTTCTCTTCCGCCTTTTTCTTATGCCGAACTATCTAAATTCACGATACGGGACTTTTCAAGAGAAAAGTGACCATGTAATTGAACAATTAATTTCTAAACCCTAAAATTATGCTGTACGATCTATCTGCAACGACATTGGTGGAGTGGTCACGCTGGCAATTTGCCATGACGGCCATTTATCACTACATGTTTGTACCACTCACGCTGGGTCTCTCCCTGCTGGTAGCCGTGATGGAGACCACCTGGTATAAGACCGGCAACGACGATTGGCTCAAGGCCACGAAATTCTGGATGAAACTCTTCGGCGTGAACTTCGCCATCGGGGTAGCCACGGGGCTGATCCTCGAGTTCCAGTTCGGCACCAACTGGTCGAACTACTCTTGGTTCGTGGGGGACATCTTCGGTGCCCCGCTCGCCATCGAGGGCATCGTGGCCTTCTTCATGGAGGCGACCTTCGTGGCCGTGATGTTCTTCGGGTGGCGACGGGTGAGTAAACGCTTTCACCTGGTATCCACGTGGCTGGTGTATGTCGGCACGAACATCTCGGCGCTCTGGATCCTCGTGGCCAACGGGTGGATGCAAGATCCCGTCGGGATGACGTTCGACCCGGACACGGCGCGCAACGTGATGACGAGTTTCACGGACGTGCTCTCGGCCACGGCGTTCAACAAGTTCTTCCACACGGTGACATCGGCGTACACGCTCTCCGCGTGCTTCGTGGTAGGTGTCTGCGGCTGGTTCTTCCTGAAGAGACGGGACACCGAGTTCGCCCGGAAGAGCATCCTGCTCGGCTCCGTTTTCGGACTGATTAGCATCGCGCTGACCATCTTTACCGGCGACACGACCAGCCAGAACATCGCCCGCACGCAACCCGCGAAGTTCGCCGCGATGGAAGGATTGAACCGCGGGGGGAACGGCGTGGGACTGACGGTGTTCGGGATCCTCGCGGATGACCCCGCCCTGCCAAGTAAGAGGCTGAAAAGCACCACCGCGGCGATCACGCTCCCCGGCCTCCTCTCCTGGATGAGCTACCGCGATTGCCATGCCTTCATCCCCGGGTTCCAGGACATCCTGGAGGGATATACCTCTCACGAGGGCAAGACGTACGCTCCCGTGCAACAACGCATCGAGAACGGGCAACGCGCCATGGACGCTCTACGGAGCTACAAGCAGGCGAAGAAGACGAATGCCGCCGCCGCCGACAGCGCGCTCGCCGTGTTGCGGGCGAACTACGCCGACTTCGGTTATGGCAGCCTCTCCTCGCCGGAGGAGATCATCCCTCACGTCCCGCTGGTTTTTTACAGCTTCCGGATCATGGTGGGGCTTGGCTTCCTCTTCATCGTGCTCTTTATCCTCTCGTGGTGGTACGCCAAGAAACGGCAATTCAACCGCTTCAAGTTCATCCCCTACCTCGCGCTGGCGTGTGTTCCGCTGGCGTACATCGCCTCGCAATGCGGGTGGATAGTGGCGGAAGTAGGCCGCCAACCCTGGGTGGTCCAGGATTTGATGACCACGCACGTGGCCGTGACCGACATCACCTCGACGTGGGTACAAGTGACCTTCTGGTTATTCGCCCTCCTCTTTACCGTGATGCTGGTGGCCGAGTTGAAGATCTTGTGCTCGCAGATCAAGAAAGGGCCGGAAGTATGAATATAACTCTTAAATAGTAATCGTATGGAATTTTTACAACACTACTGGTGGATTATCATAGCGCTGCTGGGCGGGATCCTGGTATTTTTGCTCTTCGTGCAAGGGGGTCAGACGCTGCTGTACACGGTAGCGCGAACGGGGGACGAACGCGACTTACTCGTCAACTGCCTGGGTCATAAATGGGAGTTTACTTTCACCACGCTGGTGGTATTCGGCGGGGCGTTCTTCGCCAGCTTCCCGTTATTCTACTCAACGAGTTTCGGGGGGGCTTACCTCGCGTGGATGGTCGTGCTGTTTTGCTTTGTGCTGCAAGCCGTCTCCTACGAGTATCGCCGCAAGGCCAACAACCTGCTCGGCGAGACGACATACAACGTTTTCCTCATCATCAACGGCGTTCTGGCCACTGTCTGCGTGGGGGCCGTCGTCGGCTCGTTCTTCACGGGCAACCCGTTCCGGCTAAACGAGATGAACCAGGTGGCGTGGATGAGCCCCTGGCGCGGCATCGAGGTGCTCTTCAATGTTGTGAACGTCGCGCTCGGGCTGGCTATCTTTTTCCTCTCGCGCACGCTGGCATCGCTCTACTTCATGAATAGCATCAACCACGATACAATCTTTACGCGGAGCAAGAGACAGGTACTGCTAAACGCCGTCCCGTTCGTCGTCTTCCTACTCACGGCGTTGACCATTATTCTCTTGAGCAAGGGGTACGCGGTCGACGAGGAGGGCAATGTCACGCGGGTACAGTACAAATACTTCCACAACTTACTGGAGATGCCCGCGAACACGGCGCTCCTGCTGGTCGGGGTAGTGGGCGTGCTGTTCGGCATCGGCAAGAGTGTCTGCTCGGCCCGATGGCGGAAAGGCATCTGGTTCACGGGCATCGGTACCGTGCTGGCCGTCATCGCGCTCTTCATCGTGGCCGGGTTCAACAACACGGCGTTCTATCCCTCGTACACGGACCCGAACTCCTCGTTGACCATCCAGAACGCCTCCTCTTCGGAGTACACGTTAGAGACCATGGCCTATGTCTCGCTCCTCTCCCCGTTGGTGATCGCTTACATCTTCTACGCCTGGAGGGCGTTGAACCGCAAGCCCCTCGACATCCAAGAGGTGAAGGAGGACGAGAATGCCTATTAAGGCAAACGAGTGAGCCAAAAGGCCGGGATTGCCCCAAACGCGATCCCGCCCGAACACCAGATCGACCCGCCCGGGATCGCATCATACCGCCCGGGCATCCCGGACGAGAGTACGGATCATATACGAGGGGCTGTCTCAAAAGTCGGTTTTTATCATTGTGAATGACCGTCATGGCAATCCGCGGAGCGGGAAGCAATCCAGGGGTTTACGGGGTTCTGGATTGCTTCCCGCTGCGCGGATCGCAATGACGGGACATGCGGATCGTAGGGTGGCGATTGCCCACGCCGGGTTTCACGGCGATTGCCCGTAGGGCAATCATATCAATAGAGAAACGGCATCCCTGCTTGTTCCCAATTCCCCGCAGGGGATTCATAAAAAGCGCCGAAATGAAAGCCCCACGGGCTATTGGAGATACGGGGGGGATCCTGTTTTCTATTGATATTATTCCGCTCTGGGGAAGCGAAACCCGGCGAAGCCAATCGGAGCGAAGGTCGCCACGGCCAATCGTTCTCTCTTAACTGGATGACATTGGATCCCGGGGGGCGGGCGAGCCGGGCGAAGCCTGGCGGACACCCTGGCACGGGGCGGGGCTGGCACCCGGGAAACGCGGGGGACAGGAAAAAGAGGAGCGGCCTCACGCGTGAGACCGCTCCCGTCGGATTATATGCTAAAGGAAATGTAGTGCTTGTTTCCTACAGGGAGGCTGCGGCCGGAAATTCAACTTCCTCCAGGATCACGGCGGGCAGTCCTTCCGAAACGTACGCGTTCAATGCCGGCGACATGCTCGGGTTGGCACGATTACGCACTTTTGGAATACGTATCTTCTGGAGTGTTTTTTGTCCCGTCCAGGAGATCGAGTAGATACTGAAGCAACGAGAGGCATCCAACACGGTGATCTTGTTATTCTGCTTTTTGGTGGGATTACCATCGTTATCTATTTTCACGGCGAGATCCTTGGTATTATCTCTCACGGGGAGGATTAGGCTTTCCAGGCAGTTATTCTTCACGTCAATGGTCGTGATGTCCATGAGGTGAGAGATGTCAAGCGTGGAGAGGAAGTTATTCCTCAGGTAGACGGCCGCGGCGAGTGCGGGATTCAGCGAGAGATCCAGTTCTGTTAACAAGTGACAGGAAAGTTGCAAGGTTTTTAACGCCGGGCAACCTTTCAAGTTTACCTTCCGTATTTGCCCGTTATCGTCAGCACCTGTCAAGTAGCTTCCACCGCTACAGTAGAGGGACACCAACAGGGGATTAGGGGTAAAATCCAGCTCTACTAACAGGGTATAGTTCGCTTGAAATTCCGTCAATTCGGGGCAGCCGGAGACGTCAAGCAGGCACAACTCGGTCATCCGGTTGGCATTCACCCGGGCCATTTTCGTGTTTTTCGATAGATCGATCACCTTGGCCGTGTTGTGGGCCGTGTTGGCATTTGTCGTGCCGGGATAGAACTGGGGCAGGTTTTCGAAAAGCTCGATGCCGACGAACGAGGCGATATTCTTGTTAGACAGGTTCGAACTCGTGATATTGCCGGAGAAGGCCTTGGCGGCGCCCACGGTGATTTCGCCGGCACCGTTTTTCGGGATGGCGCTGATGGCTTTGAGGGCGGCGTAGAAGTTGGCATCGGGAAGGTAAGCGGAGAGGAGATCATCGTCTTGCGGGGTGACACCACTCTCTTGTCTCACGAGCAGGCGCTTGATGGCCTTGATCTCGGTGCCGTAGTACACTGGGCCGGTGTCATCCAGGACGTCGATGTAGGAGAGGCGCGCCCAGTTCGCGGCGTTAGCCTCGAAAGTGACCGTGACGGTGGTTTCCCCGGCACCCGCGGTCTTGTCGATCGTGTACCAGGTATCCTCCTCTGGCTTGCTAATGGTGTACGGGTTATTGGAGAGAACCGTGAAGGATACCGTCCCGGTGGAGGCACCGTTCTCGATCCTCGTCTTGTTCACCTCCATCGGGGGCAGCGGCTTGCCGTTTTGCTTGACGACGACGGTGGTCGACTGCCCGTCGCCCGAGAGGGTGAGGGTGACGGCGCGCTCCTCGTAACTATCGTTGGTGGAGTTGAGGGTGACCGTCACGGAGCCGTTGTCGTGGCCGGATGTCCCGGAGAGGGTGAACCAGGAGGACTCCCCGGTGATCGTCCAGTCGATGTTGGAGGTGATCGTCAGCGCGGTTTCCTCGTTGCTATCATCCCACTCGAAGATGATGGGGGTAGGAACGGCGCTGATGCTCGCGGGCGTGGCACCGCGGAAGCGTAGCTCGGCCGGCTGGTGGGTGAACCCGTCGAGCGCGAAGCCGCTCCAGACGTTCACGTAGACGATGCCGGTGCCGGCAAGGTCGATGTTGGTCAGGTGAGTGTTGGTGCTGATGTTGATGGAGGTGCCTTCCCACGCCTCGTTACCGTTGAGGTTCAGTGTCTCGAGGGTGGTGAGCGGGGAGAGGTCCAGCGTCGTCAACGCGTTGTCGCTGAGGTTCAGTGTCTCGAGGGCGGTGAGCGGGGCGAGGTTCAGCGTCGTCAACGCGTTGTCGCTGCAGTTCAACGTCGTCAGGAAGGGTACCTTCGCGAGATCGAGGGTGTCCAGGGCGTTGTTACTGAGGTTCAGTGTCTCGAGGGCGGGGAAGTATTCCAGCCCGTCGATGGAGACGATCTGCTTGCCGGAGAAGTCGGCATCCTTGACGTTGTTGACCTCGGCGCTGGAGACCTTGCCGTTCTTGTCCTTGTCGAAGAGGGCGATGATGGCCTCCTTGAGCTTCTGGTCGGGGACGAAGAGGGTGATGTCCTCGTAGCTGGGCAGTTGCTCGATCACGACGTGGGCCGTCGTCACGCCGGCGGAGAGGAAGATGGTGTCTTTTCTCCCGGTGGCTTGCTCGCTGGCGTTGACGGTGACTTTCACCGTGGCGTCTTTCTCGCCGGCGCTCTTGTCACTGTCGTACCAGGCTGTTTTGCCGTTTGTCACGCTCCACTTGGAGTCGGAAAGTACCTCGAACGTGGCCTCGCCACCTTCTTTCCCGAAGGTTAATTTACCCGGGTTCACGGCTAACATCGGCGCTTGTTTATCGTCCTTGCAGGCCGCGGCCAGGAGAAGGACGAAAGCGGATGCCATCATAAATCTAAACATGTTTTTCATAAAGCGATAGTGTTAATTAATTATTGATAAGTCGACTCTCGTTCGTAAGGGGGATCACTCCTCTTTCCGGTAAAGGGAGGAGTGGATCGTTATTTTTAGCCTGTTGTCTGATAACATCGTGTCGAGCAGGATGTTGGCGAGCGTGTTGTCCGTATCCAGCTCGGTGGTGCCGTCGATGACCACGACCACGGGGATCGTGTCCGTCGCCACCGGCCCGAAGGTGAAGGTGATCTTCGTGAGGTGGACGGTGAACTCCGTGATGGAGAGGTTTTCTATCATGGATTCAAGCCCTGCCGCGCTCCCGAGTATGCTCTCGATAAAGGGGAGATCCCGCACGGCGACGGGGTTGGCCGCCGTGACCACCGGGATGGTCTGTGTCAAGGGGCGCTCGACGGAGCCCTTGCCGTCCACGATCGGCATGACGACGCGGGTCTCGGTGAAGGCTCCCGGGAAGGGCGGGGCGGGGAACTCCATCGCGATGAGCTTCTCGCCGTTTTCCTCGGCCAACTCGATGGTGACGTCTATCGTGCCCATCGTGCCGGGCCGGAGGGTGTCGGGCAGGTAGGAGCTGAACTGCTCGTAGGGGATCGTGTTGCCGTAGAGGGTGACGGAGCCTGTCCACTTGCCGTCGGAGTACCACTCGCCGACCCATGGGCCACGGGCATCGTCATAGATCTCCGTCTTGAAGGTGGGGCCGTCGACCCACGCCGTCACGGTCTCGCCGCGGCGCGCGCGCACTTTCCAGGTGTAGGTGGTGTTCTGTTCCAGGCCGTCGATGCCGCAGGAGGAGAAACTCACCACCGAGAGGGTATCCACGCCGGGGATGCAGACATCGTGGTAGAGGGCGGTGGTGTCTCCCTCCCAGAGGAGGAGGGCGCTGTTGTAGGTGGTCGACGTGACTTGCAACTCCCTGGGGGCGTTTAAGGCGACGTCTCCCGTCGTGATGGCGGGGCCGTCGACCCACGCCGTCACGGTCTCGCCGTTACGGGCGCGCGCTTTCCAGGTGTAGGTGGTGTTGGGTTGCAGGCCGCTGATCTCGCAGGAGGAGGCGCTCTCCACCGCGAGGGTGTCCACGCCGGGGACGCAGACATCGTGGTAGAGGGCGGCGGCATCTTCCTCCCAGCTGACGAGGGCGCTGGTGGCGGCGACCGACACGACTTGCAAGCCCTGGGGAGCCTTCAAGGAACCATTCCCGGGAGTGTCATCCCCGTCGCACGCGGCGAGGGCCACGGTGGCCGCGAGTATCAAAGAAAGCGATGTGATGTTTTTCATGTTTTCAGGTGTTGAATTATTCAAGTTGTTTTTTCACGGTTGTTCGGAAGCGGGGAGAGGGAGATCCCTCCCCCCGCGTTGCATGAACGTTGGTTTAATTCGTGAACCCGTAACCGGGTTTCTGTTCGCGGTATTTAAAGTTACTGTTTTCGAATGTCCTGTCGAGGAAACTTTGCGGGATGACTCCCTTGAGCTTGTTCAGCCGCAGGTCGAGGAAGTATCCGGTGCGGGTGTATGACGTGCCCTTCCCCTGGAATCCCTCGGGGATCGTGCCCTCGAAGTTGTTGTTGTAGAGGTTCAGCTCCTGGATACGCGCGAAGTCGCGGAAATCAACGGGGAGCGACCCGGAGAGGCCGTTGTTGTCCAAGTACAACTCGGTCAGGTCCGGGAACGTGGCGAAGAAGCCGGGCAGAGATCCCGTCAACTCGTTGTTCGAGAGGTGAAACTCCATCATGGAAGTCAGCCCGCTAAACGTTTCCGGGATCGACCCGCTCAGCTGGTTGTTCTCGAGGCGGAAGTATTTGAGCGTCGTGATGTTCCCGATAGAGGCGGGGATGCTCCCGATCAACCCCTTGTAGGGGTTTTTCTCCGGCCGGTTGATGTAGAGGGTCGTGAGATTCTTCAAATTCCCGATGGATTCGGGGATCGTTCCCTGGAAATCGTTCCCGTCGAGACGGATGGAGGTCAGGTTCACCATCTCGCCGATGGATGTCGGCAGGGCGGTAAAGGCGTTGCCTTGCATGGTCAAATTGGTGATCTTTTGCAAGCGGGAGATGCTCTCGGGTATCGCCCCTGCCAGGAGGGGATTATTGATGATGGTGAGTTTTGTCAACTTCGTCAGGTTCCCGATGTTTACCGGCAACTCCCCGGCCAGTTCCTTGTTCCCGTCAATCACGAGCGTGGTCAGGTTCGTCATCCCGCTCAGGGCCTCCGGCAGGGCGGTCAGCTTGTTGTTTTCGAGCGTCAGCGACTGCAACGCCTTCAACTTGGAGACGGAGGAGGGGAGGGTGGCGATGTTCGTGTGGCGAATATCAAGCGTGGCCAGCTTCTCTAAGTCGCCGAACGAGGCCGGGAGGGCATCGAGGTTCACGTGGTAGAGCCGCAAGTAATTCAACTCTTTCAGGTCGCCGAACGCGGCCGGGAGGCTGCCCGTTAAGTCGGGCAGATACTGGAGGTCTACGCTGCGCAAGGCCGTCATGCCTTCCACGGGGTCGACGTTGGAGAAGCCCGCGTCGTTGAGCACCAGTGTTTGCAGGTTTTTCAGGTTTCGCCACGTGTCGGGCATCTTGGTGCCGTATTTGTTATGGCCGTTGCGCAGTTCGAGGGTTTCCAGGTTCTCTAACCAGCCGATGGCATCCATGTGCGCCCCCGCCTCGCCGCTGAACCCGCCCGAGATGATCAGGCTCTTCATGGCGGTTAAGGCACCGAACTCGGGGATAAGCCCTTCAAAGCTGCCTGCCGATAGTTCTAAGCTCTTGAGTTTTTTCAGGTTGGCGATCTGCGGGGGGAATTTCCCGCCGACGCCCGGGGAGACGTTCAATTGCAGCGTTTCCAGGTAGGCCAGGTCGCCGATCTCCTTGGGGAGTTGCCCTTTTGCCAGCGTCGAGAAGGAGAGGGAGACCACGTGCTCGCCGGTGGGATCCGTCTTCACGTTCGTCCACTTATTGAGCGGGTTGGTCGCGAGCCAGGTCTCGTGATAGTTGTTTTGCCAGTTCTCGATGTCCAGCGCGGCCGCGATCGCGAGGAGGGTGATCCGCTCGTCCGGTTCCGGCTCGCGGCCTCCCGCCTGGAAGATCGTGAAGGTGGCGAAGAGGTTGACATCCTCCGTGCCTTGCAGGAATACCCGTCCCTCGCGGGCGAGGTCGTCCGTGCCATTGGCTTCCACGTCGAGCCAGATCTCGTGGGGAGTCAGCGCGAGCGTGCCCGGGGCGGTGGATAGCTTGATCCACGGGGCGTATTCGGGGACGATCAACTTGAATTTCCCGCCGAGGTTCTCGAGGACGGTGACTTTCACCTTGCCCCCCTCGCGCGCCACGTTCGTCGATTCCGTCTCGAATTTCAAGGTCGCTTTCTCCTGTTGTTGGATCGCGAGGGAGGCGGTGAGGGTGGTGTTATTTTTATCCCGGATCGTGATGGTGGCCGAGCGTTCGGTCAGTGATTCCTCAACGCGCAGCACGATCTCGTCGGCCCGGGGGCTTGGCTCCTGGTGTATCCACGCGCTGCCCGACGGGATGACGACCTCGTAGTCGATGTTGGAACGCACGGGTACCCGTATCGTCTCTCCCTCCAGGGGCACTTGGACGGAGGAGGACTCGAGGATGATCTGGTCGCGCTGCACCTGGTAGACGGTGACCGTGTCTTGCATCTTTTCGTTTTCCAGGTTGATAAAGACGATGATGCCCTTGCGCGCGTTGAAGTTGCTCGTGGCATCGATCTGGAAAGTCTCCTCGCGCGTTTCGAGGCCGCGGGTTGAGGCGCGGGTTGGCACGCTATGGATCCAGGCGTTCGCGGCGGGGATCTCGACGCGGTACGCCACGTTTGTCTGTAACGCGACTTTTATCTCCCCGCCGTCCATCCCGATGTTGTCGAAACGGTCTTTCGAGAAGATGATGGCATCTCTCTTTTTCTGGTAGACGGTCAACGGCAGGTCGCCCGCGGAGGAGTGCAACGTGACGATGACACTTCGGTCGTCGTAGCCCTCGTTAGGGAGCAACGTGAAGTAGACGGTCGTCGTCCCCGGCTTGCCGTCGCGCGGGGAGAAGGAACACCAGTCGTTGCCCCCCTCCAGCGTCCAGGGGTGGTCGGAGGTGATGATCGTGCTTTCCGTGGCCTTCCCGGAGGAGGGCAGGAGGAGTTCCGAGTCCGTGATCTCCACGGCATCGGAGAGGTATTTCACGAGGTTATCGTCCGTGTCGGAACAACCGCCCCATAGCAAGCCTCCTCCCAGTACGAATCCTAAAAGAGTTGTTTTTCTCATGCTGTTTCTTTTTATCATTCAACCATATTTTTACGACTATACAAGGCCCACTGGCGATTGTCGGCGTTGCGGACCATGTAGAATTGATCCCCGAAGGGGATGACGGTTAACCCGGCCGGGTTGCCCAAGTAGTTTGTCAGCGTGCCGGGGAAGTAGACGATGCTGAACCAGTTGTTCATGTCGAAGGTCAGGACACCGGAGCACTGGGAGTAGGTGTGTTTGGTAAACGTGACCTGGTCGCCCACGCCGTCGGCCACGATGTTCGTGGTATACAACCCTGCCCACAGGCCGATCCCCTGGTCATTCCGGGTGTAGAGTTCTCCCGCGGCGTAGCCCACGAGGTTCCAGTAGAAGCGGAAGTACTCGATCCCGTGGCCGGGAGGGGTGATGTAGTCCAACTCCACGCCCCGTTCCACGAGGTTGTAGCCGTCGTGTTTCTGGGCAGCCTCTACCGCACCGGGAAATCGCAATTCGCATCGATCCGTGCGGTTAGTGGCCCGGGAGAATGTACCGGTGGTGCCGGGCACGTCGGCGATACGCAGTTGCTTGGAGGCGTTCATCGTGACTTCGGAGAAGGTGACCCCGCCCAACGTCACGGGACGAATGAAACGGATGCTCGTGGGCGTGGATTCCCACGGCAGGCGGTAGACCACCGTTTGGTTCTCCTTCGGGTGAGCGATGTAGGCCATGCGCAGTTTCTGGCTGTAGAAGAAGGTCGCTTTCTCCCCGTTGACCTCGATATACTGGTAGAAGGGCAGCTCCCTGTTGACCTCAAAGCGACTTACAATCTGCCGGTTGTACTCTAACTGGTTCCAATCTTCCCGCGAAGCCTTGACGAGGGAGACGGGACGTTTTTGCTTGCGGGTGACGAGGTCAATGCGATCCTCCGTCACTTCCCGGATGATGAACTCGTACTCGCCCTCGAAGCCCATGCCGATGGCACCGCCGAAGACGCTCGGGTCGGGGTCGGCCAGCTTGTGGAGCAGCGAGTAGGTAGTGAACAGCAGGATCGGCCCCTGGGAGGTGTTGAAGTTGTAGGCGCTCTCCGTGGTATCTTTGTCCCCGTCCCACGCCATTTTTACCCGTCTTCCCTCTTGGAAGTCAAGCAGGAAAGTGTAGGCCCCGTATTGCGAGGTGTCGGGGTAATAGACCATCTTCCACCCCTCGGGCCACTCCTGTAGCGCCTTGTCGCACGCCTCGACGTACTGGGTGATGCGGTGAGTGGACAGTTCGTCAAACAGGTAGTCAGTGGTGACGGAACACCCCGTCAGGAGTGTCGCGACGCTCATTATCGTGATAATTTTTGCTCTTTTCATGGTTCTTGCTCTTTAAAGTTCGGCGATGATCTTTGCCATCTCGACTTGCACGCGGTTTCTCAACTCGTACATGTCGATGTTGTACATGTTCTTCATGTATTGCAACATGATGGTCTCCTTCTCTTTTAACTTCCGGTAAGGCTCGGAGGTCGGTTGGCCGGCAGCTTGCAAGCGGCGATCCCACGTGGCGGCATCGAGGATCACGAAGTAGGATACCATCTCGGCGAAGTCCTCGTTGGCATCGGCCATGGCGTAGGGGGAGATGAAACCCTCCACGTACGAATTTGTGATCTGCGACCAGGAGGTGGTGTAGGAGCCGGCGCTGATCGCCTCGAACGCGGGCGGGTAGCTTTTGAGCTGGTTCAGGATGTGGGTGTACTCGTGGTGAAAGTCATGAGTGAACTGCTTCACCCGTAGCTCGTTGATCGGCCGGGTATTTAATCCCAGGATGGTGATCCTGCGCCCTCTCTCCGCCTCCCCGAGGAGGTATAACCCGTCCTCCATGAAACCGATGGATCCCACGAGCGCGATCTGTTTGGGGGCCGTCTCCTTGAAAAAGGGGGCTCCTCCCAGATCAATGTATGGCAGCATCCATACTTTCCGGATGATCTCCAGGAAAGGGATGATTTTAGCCTCTTCCGTGGGGACAAGGTTTAATTCGGGGGTGATCTCGAACGTCTTCCACTTATAGATGACGCGTATGTTGTATTCCTTCGTGAATGTCTCCCAGATCCATTCGTCTAACGGTGTCTGCGGCTCGGGCACGCTGTTCAGGATGCTCTCTTGAAAATCGTCGTCGTCCGAACAGGCCATGAAACAAGCCAGGCAGGCCGCTATCAACGCGTATTTTAGGTGTCTCATTGTTCTTTTCTGTTTAATGGTGGTACGTTTATTCATTGGGCCGCTCGTTAGGCGTTACTCCCGCTTTTTGCGCCTCCTGCGGGATTTGTAGCACGCGTCGCGGGTCGTAACGATCCAGCGTGATCTCCGTGCGTTCCCAGTGCAGCCGGTGGACAACGGGAAGGTGGAAGCGCTTGATGTCGAACCAACGCATCCCTTCCTGCATGAACTCCATCCGCCGCAAATCCTCCACGGCCATCATCAAGTATAATTTACGCGTGTCTGCCTGTAAACTCTCCTTGTAGTGGGGTTCCGGGATGTTATTAATCCACGTGGGTTTGGCGTAAAATTCCATGATAAATGCCAGATCCACCTGGTTGTCCGCCTTGTAATTGGTGACGCGGTTCGAGTAGAAACGGTTCAAATCGCGCACGGCGAGATCGAAATCGCCCAGCATGGTGTAGGCCTCTATCCTGTTCAAGACGACATCCTCGACCGTGAGCATCGGCTCGTTGACGTAGGGCATCCCCTGACGGGAGTTGACGGCATCGCTCTTGAAGTAGCCGTATGACTTGAGCATGTAGGAGACCGTGGTGTTACCCAGTCCCGCCGTGCGGTAGGCCAGCGAACCTCCCGGTAGGTTGTACAGGGAGATGGGGAAAAGATCGTGGCGCATCGACGGGGTTAGTACATAGCGCGAGTCGAGGATCGGGCATCGGTTCCAGATGTCATTGTAGTAGGTGGGCACGCATACCGACAGCAGGATCGACGTTTGCCCCGGGTCGGTGTATTGCAGCGCGTACTCCAACTCCGGCAGGTTGTGCGTGCCGCGCGCGTCCCGCATCTCCGGCCGGAAGTCCTCCGGCACCGCTTGCAAGGAGTGATAGAGCACCTTATCCCACTCCGTTCCCTTGTAGGTATAGAAACGCGTCGCGAAGGCGTGGGCCGCTCGCTTGGTAAAGTGGAACTTCGGCATGCTGTAGGCCTGATCGTCGATCATCTGCAAGCCCCGGCGGAGGTCTTCTTCAATCATCCGGTAAACCTCCTCCACGGAATTGCGTTTATACTCCTTGAAAGCCACGGTCTCAGGCTCCGTCACGTAAGGGATGCCCGGCATGGTAGCGGCCGTTGCGGGGTCGTAATGTTCGGCCCAGAGGTTCACCAGCAGGAAGTGGCCGAAGGCGCGGCAGAGCAACGCTTCGCCGCGCATGGCCCGGTAGTTCTCCGGATCCGGCTTGCTATCAATGATCCGCAGCGCGTAGTTGGCCGCGGCGATCCCCTCGTAAAATCCCGTCCACACGGCAAAGGGAGAGTCGTAGTCACTGTCCGTTCCCTCTCGCCAGAAGTACATCTCGTCGTCGGTGATGGAGGTGACACAATCCTCGCTAAACCCGCGGTCGGTCACGTTGTCCGACATCATCTCGCAGATCAAATGGTAGGTGGCTTGTGGGTAAGCGCTCACCAGCAACTCTTGCAAGTCGCTTGCCGTTTCCACCTTGGCACGGTTGTCCGGCTCCTCGTTCAAGAAATCATTACACCCGCACAAGGAGAGGACGCATACGATCAAAACAATCCAAAAGTCTCTTTTCATATTTTCCGTGTATTAAAATTAAAATCCAAGTTTTACCGTCACCGTGTACTGCCGCGGGACAGGCAAGGCCACCCCGCCGGCGCGTACGAACTCGGGATCTTGTCCCTTGAGCGTCTTATCCGACAGCAGCAGGCACACGTTCGATACCGCCGCCCGGACAGCGAAGGAGGAGAGTTGCACGCTCTTCAACCAGCGTTGCGGCACCGTGTAGGTCACGTAAATATCTTTCAAGCGGATGAAATCACCCTTCGCCACGCGCACGTCAGAGTAATTATAGGCGTTGTACGCGCGTTGGAGGTAGGGATACTCCTTGTAATTCTCGGAGGTGGCTAACGCCGGCACCTGGGTGATGTTCTCGTCGCCTGGCACCATCCAGCGGTCGGCAAACTCCCGCGTCATACCGATCAGATCCGAGTAGCGGGAACTGAACGCGGGATAGAGCCGCAGTTTGCTGCCGAACTGGTAGGTGAAGAAGATACCCGCCTTGATGTTCTTGTAATTGAAGGTGTTGTCCAACCCGCCGATGTAGGTGGGATCTACCGGCCCCTCGTAATGCAAGAAATCGGTGCGCTCGACCTCTTCAAAATTCACCTCGCCCACGGTGCTCCGGCCAAACTCGTTCCGCAATACCGGCAAGCCCTCGTTATTTAATCCCACGAAGGGGATGGAGTATAGCCCCCGCACCGGGAATCCCTCCCTGGGATACCCCTCCACGGGCAACATGTCGATCACCCGCGGGTTGGAGAAGAGGTTCGTGATCTCGTTTTTATTATAGGAGAAGGTCATATTCGTCTCCCATTTGAGATCCCTGGTATGGATGTTTTTCGTGTTCAGCGTAAATTCAAAACCGTGCGATCGCATGTCCGCGTAGTTGGCATACTTGAAGCGCTTTCCACCGATGCCCGACGAGCGCATCACGCCGATCAGGTCAAAGCCCTGGCGGGTATAGCCGTCGAGGATCAAGCTCACGCGGTTGTTAAAGAAGCCGAGGTCAAGCCCGATGTTCATCTCGTACTGCTTTTCCCACGTGATCTCGGAATTTTCTAACTCTTGAATATAGACACCGTTCTCCCGGTAGTCTACCGGACGATAGGGCACCGAGTTGCGGTAGATCACGGCGGAGTTCGTGGCCGGCCCCATGTTAGCGGTCAAGCCGTAGGTCGCGCGGAGGGTCATCCGCGACAACCAATTCACGTTTTCAAGGAACCACTCCCGTTTCATGTGCCATCCCCCGCTGATGTTCCATGTCGGCAACCAGCGAGCCGTGCGGGATTTCCCCAGCCTGTTGGAGCCGTCGTAACGGACCGTGGCGTTCAACGTGTAGCGCTCATCGAACGAATAGCCTGCCGTTCCGAAGGCAGCCACGAAGCGGTCGGTGTAGTTGTTGTACGAAAAGTAGGATAGCCCCCGTTCCACCGTCTTTTTCAAGATCCGGTAGTCCACGAAGGGGACGTTGCCCCGCTGGTACTGCATCCCGTACCCGTAATTCTCGGAGGTGGAACGGTCGGTGCTCTTGATCTCGGTGCCGACTAACACGTTCAGTCGATGCAGCTCACTGAACAGGTTGTCGTAGTTGGCCATCCCCCGGAAATAGTAGTTCAACAACATGTTGTCCCGGCGGGTGTAGAACCCGCCCTTGGGCAACACCTCGATCGGCACCGCCGTCACGTTGTCGGGATCGCGGTAGAGGTTGGCGTTGTTCGCCCGCACCTCCTCGTTGTAGTCGGCGCGATACGATTCGGCCATGTTGGAGTTTTCCATGATCTTGTGTTCCTGGCTCGTCTTCACGTAACGTATCGACCCCATCAACTTGATATTGACCGGGCGGATGGGCTTGATCTCGAACTCGCCCTGTAACCGGGTGTCCAACACTTCCAGCTCGATCTGGTTATTATTCAGCTCGTCCAAGATGTTAAACGGGGCGTAGTTCATCGTGTAGTACTCGTAATTCCCGTTGTCGTCGTGGGGCCGTAACACCCGGCTCGAGTTGAGCGCGTAGCTGAAGGGGTTGATGTCGAAGGCCCTCGATATGTTTCCTGCCTGCGCGTCCACCGTCCGGCTGAGTGTCCCGGGAGCGGTTTGCAACCGCATGGAGGTGTTGCTAATCAAGTTTAGGCTTAACCACTTGGCAATATCTACCGACGTGTTAATGTTCGCCGTGAAGCGGTTCACGTTGTCCGACGGTGCCCATCCCGGATCCCCGAAGAAACTTAACGAGGCGTAGAAACGAGCCTTCTCGATACCGGTAGAGATGGAGATGGAGTGATTGTGTTGCACGCTGGGACGAAAAAGTTCGTTAAACCAGTTGGTGTTTATCTTCTCGTATTTTTTCAAGAACTGGTTCATCCCCTCCGGCGTGTTGACGACCTCGAAACTGTCGGTCTCGGGGTTGTAGCGGTTCCACCCGTCATACATCTTCCGGAAGACACCCCCGTTGGCACCGTTCAACACCTCCACGTCGCGCAACCAGCCTTTGGCCTCCATGTCGAGGTAGACGGCCATCTGCTGCTGCGAGTTCATGACATTGTACTCGCGGTAGGAGGGCACCTGGCGCACCGTGAACTCACCGTTGTAGTTCAGCGTCATCTGCCCGATGCGCCCCTTCTTCGTGGTGATCACGATCACCCCGTTCATCGCCCGTGCCCCGTAGAGGGCCGTGGCGGAAGCATCTTTCAATATCTGGAAACTCTCGATGTCCGCGCTGTTCAACCCGGCAACGGCCGAACTGATCAGGGTGGTCGCGTCGCCGGAGGATAGCTCGTCCGCCGTGATCTCCACGACATCCTCTAACACGACCCCGTCGATCACCCACAACGGTTTCATCTCACCAAAGATCGAGGAGGAGCCGCGAATCTTCATCTTCGGGGCCGCGCCGAAAGTACCCGACACGTTCTGGATCGCGATACCGGCGGCCTTCCCTTGCAACATGCGGGAGATGTCGTTCGCCCCGTCGGCTTCCAATTTGTCGGCGCGCACCACGCTGGCCGAACCGGTGAACAACTTCCGGTCGATGGTCTGATACCCGGTCACCACCACCTCGTCGAAGGTGGCGATCTCCTCTTGCAGGACTACCCGCGTCAAAAGTCGCGATTGACTGTCGATCTCGCGGGGAGTAAATCCCATACACGAGAAGCGCAACGTGTGTTTCCCTGCCGGCACGTTTAATTTAAAATAGCCATCCATGTCCGCGGCCACTCCTATCGTGGTACCTTTGATTAAAACGGCCGCTCCCGGTATGGAGTTGCCCTCCTCGTCCACCACTTGCCCGCTGATCGTTCTTACTCCCTGGGGTACGGAATCCTTGACTTGCATACCGGGGATTCTCTCCACTCCTGTCGCCCGCGCTGTCGAGGGGCGTCCCGCGGCCATGACCAGCAACAGGAGGACGAAAGCAATCCCGGGTAGTATATTCTTTTTATTCATACGTTTTTCTTATTTAAAAACAATCGATTACTCTTTTGACAACAATAGCCAGCGTTTCGAGTCGTTCAAGTTCACCAAGTAGAAGCGTTCGTTGGAACTCGGCACGATCGTGAAGCCTGCAGGATCAATGATGAACGTGCGGAACGCGGCGAATCCGGGCTGTTGCACCATGGCCGTGGCAAACTCCGCGTCGTTGGTCTGACGTTCGTCCGTCCAGGTGAAGCGCACCTGATCCCGGGAATCTCTCAATACCTCCATGTTTAATTTATAGCTCAGGGAGTATTGAGCCTCCGAGATCGCGTTTTTCGCCCCGTAAAAGGAGAACCAGGGACCTTTACCATCAATATCCCAGATGATGCGGAACTGTTTCATCCCCGCCATGACCAAGGCCCGGTAGCCAAATTGTAACTCGGAGGTCATGTAGATCGAGTGGCCTCCCATCAAGGCCTCGATGAAATCTATGATACTCGTCAGGCTCCCGGAGATACTGCCCACCAGCGGCGTGCAAGCGAACGTGGAGCGGGCTTGCAACATGTCGAGCGAGTTATAGAACGGGAAGGGAGGAGTATTGCTGTATCTCAACGAGCCGACCACGCCGGGAGTGCCGACCTCGAAGAGGTGGGTCGTGTTGTTGTAGCGCAACTGATCCAGTACCACGCCGTTCACGCGTATCGCGGGCGAGAAGCGAACGCCCTCCTCGGTGCCGTACACCCGCGTCCAGGCCGACAATATTTGTTTGCTCTTGTCATCGGAATAGGTATAGATAATCGTACGGGTGGGTGGGTCATAGACCAGGTTAATGGCAGTTTGGTTCATCGTCAACGCCCGGAAGAAGGGAGAGTCCTCCTGGGGTGCCATCTTCTCGATGTGATTGCGGTATAGCGCCATCCGTCCCGTCCAATCGGCCTCTTCGGCCGGGTAAAACACGACGGGTTCCCCCCGTTTCTTCCCGAAGAAAACCATCGAATCGGGCGTTACCTCTTTAATGACAAACTCGAACTCCCCTTCCAATCCCACGCCAAGAATCCCATTGCGCGGGACACGCGGATCGGATAGATAGTGCAACGCGGAGTAGGAGTCCATGCAGAGCACCGCTCCCTGCGACTCGTTGAAGGAGTAGGTGGAGGTAGACTCCTCCTCGAGGAAATCGCACACCATCCGCACGCTCCCGTCCTCGTGGAACTTCATGACCACGTGATACCCTCCAAGGCTCTGTTTGTTGGGTTCGAACAGCACCTTCCACCCGTGTTCGGGTTGCGTGATCACCGTCTGACACGCGGTGATGTATGCTTTGATGCGAGCGGTCGCGCTCTCTTCAAAGATATAATCCTCCTGTACCGTACACCGCGCGAACAGTGAAAATAAAGGAAGTAACCATAATATCTCTCTTGTTTTCATTGCTTTTGCTTTTTAAAAGTTACCGCTTGCCACTTCCTGGATGGATTGTTGTATCAAGTCACGTAGCGCGTCCATGTCGATGTGCCACGCCTCCTCCATGTAGGTACGTACCATCTCTACTTTTTTCTGTATCAAGGCCCGTCCGCTCGCGGGGGCGCGGGAGAGCAAGTTATCCCACTCCGTTTGCGAGTGATCGACGT
This sequence comes from Odoribacteraceae bacterium, assembly GCA_031276355.1. Taxonomy (GTDB): domain Bacteria; phylum Bacteroidota; class Bacteroidia; order Bacteroidales; family Marinifilaceae; genus JAIRKS01. Next base: position 16,526 of record JAISNC010000093.1, on the reverse strand, counting down.
AGTTAGAGAAGGTCTCCGCGATATCCTCGTCCGGTTCGGCCATCGCGTACGGCGTGACGAAGCCGGCAGTTAACGCGCTGGTTTCCGACTCGTTGAACCAGCTTATCGTGTAAGAGGCCGGCGTGATCTTTTTGAACGCCAACTGGTAGGCCTTTTGCTGGTTCAAGATATGCATGAACTCGTGGTGCATGGTGTGGACAAACTTCCGGATCGTATCCCGGCTTTTGGAGTGGGAGTAGTACTCGTCCACGTTATACAAGATGATCTTCTTCCCCGCGTCGGCCGTTCCCAACGAGATCGTACCGTCGCTGGAGAAGGCGCCCGTCCCCAGCAACAGAAGCTGCTTGGGAAAGATCGGGTTCACCACGTTCTTCCCCACGAGACGAACATACGTGTCGATAAAACTGATTTTCACCATCTGCAAGAAGCGTTTCACGCGCGATTGGGTCGGAGGCACCAGGTTATGCGACATGTCTGTCTCCATGTCCTCCCAGCGATACAGCACCTCTATATTGTACGGGGTGACGAAACTGTCGCGCACCCACTGGGCTAACTCGTCCAAGCGAGGCTCGACGATGTCGTAAATGCTCTTCTCGAACTTCTCTCGTCCACAAGAACTCCCCAAGGCCAAGAGTGCCAGGAGCGTGATAATGATATAGCGTTTATTCTTCATGATCTGTCTTTTTTAACGTGGGTTAGGGGTGATACCATAATCTATTGCCGTGGGAGGGATCTGCAACACCCGCCGCGGATCGTCCTTCGTCAGATCCACGTACTCGGCACTCGCGTAGACGACGTGTCTCACCGGTATGTGGAAGCGTTTAATATCGAACCATCTCATGCCCTGTTGCATGAACTCCTTCCGCTTGACATCCGTGATGTATTTCAACATCACCAACTGATCTTCGTCCAACTGATCCCGGTACCAGGGGTCGGGACGCTCCCACTTCCCTTTCAGGCGTTCGTTGTAATACTCCTTGATCTTGTCGAAGAATTTCGGGTCAGGGGCATAGTTATTGGTCCGTAGGCTCCAGTAGACGTGGAAATCCCGGATGATCTCGTCGAACTGGTGATTCATCACGTAAGCCTCCATCCGGTTAAACATCACCTCCTCGGCAGTAAAGGCCGGGTTAAACGCGAACAGATAACCCAGATCCGACCCGGGATAGAGATACTTGAAGAAGGGGGTGAACTTGTAAATCACGTAGTGCGGATAGGTGCCCCAGATCAAGCTATTCATCCACGGCGTGTTGGCGATGTCCAGCGAGTCGAGGACCCATTTCTGCACCCGTTGCGACATCCCGTAACGGGCGAAGCCGGCCGTGTTGCCCCAGTAGGAGTAGCCGGCGATCAGCATGAGATTGCTGGCCTCCCCGTAGTTCGTGTAGAGCTTGGCAAACTCCACGGGATTCGACGAGAGCGGCCTGTACTTGCCGGGATAATCCCGCAGGTAATTCTTGAAATCGCCCCCTTCGCCCAGCACGGCATTGCTATACTGCTTGACCAGATCCCAGCTGTCCCCGCGGAAGGTGTAGTAACGAGCGGCAAACGCGTTGGCCGCTTCCCGGTTAAAATGATACTTGGCCACGTCGTACACGTCGTCCCGGATCAAGGGTAACCCCTCTTTCAGGTCTTTTTCGATCAGGTTGTAGACCTCCTTCACGGTGATCCGCTGGTAATAGGCCAAGTCGACCTTCTCCGGGATCGTCGCATAGGGCACGCCCAGTTCCGTCGCCGAGGTGACGGGATCGAAATGCTCGCCCCAGAAATTCACCAGCATGAAATGAGCGTAGGCCCGGCACAACAACGCCTCCCCGCGGTAGGGCAGCAACTCCGGCGTGTTCCCCATCGTTTCGATCGCCTCCAGCGCGTGGTTGGCGGCCGCGATGGCGCTGTAACAGTTTGCCCAGTAAAAGCTGGGAGAGTCCTGGTATTCGGAGGTGACCTCTTTCCAGAAATAACACTCCTCGATCGCCACCGCGACGGAGGATACGAGGTACGTGCCTTTGTCATCGGCATTATCACTCATCACCTCGCCGATCATCATGTACTGTGCCTCGGGATAGGCCGATACGAGGAGGGCTTTCACGGCCTCCATGTCGGTGATCTGGGTGCGATCGTCCGGCACCTTGCTCAAGAAGGATTCACACCCGCCCAAAAAGAGGGTAAAAATCGATACGATATTAATAATGTGTCTTCTCATAATTCCCTGTATTTAAAATCCAACCTTGAGTGCTAACGAAAACTGCCGCGGCACGGGCAGGGATACTCCCCCCGAACGGGCGAACTCCGGGTCTTGGCCTTTTAACTTCTTATCCGAGTACAAAAGGAGCAGATTGGAAGCCGAGAATCGCATCGAGGCGTTCTCCAGCTTGAAACTCTTGACCCACTCCTTCGGCAGGTCGTAACTCACGGAAAGCTCTTTCAGCCGGATAAAATCGCCCTTCACCACCCGTACCGTTGAGTGGTTGTACGCGTTGTAAGCCACCGGCAACTTGGCATCAAAAGCGTACTGCCTTCTCGACACCAAGGCCGGGATGTTGGTACGTTGCTCGTCGCCGGGCACCATCCACCGGTCGGCCAACTCCTTGGGGAGCGCGTCGTTGTCGAAGTAGCGGTAGCTAAAAGCCGGGTAGAGCCACACCTTGTTACCGAACTGGTAGGTGAAGAAGATGTTCGCCCGGAAAGGACCATAGGTGAAGTTGTTGTCAAATCCCCCGACATACTTGGGATCCACCGGCCCCATGTATTTCAGGAAATCCAGGTTCTGGCTCTCCTGGAAGTTGATACTGGAAACACCCACCTTCTCGTTTTGATCCAAGAACGTGGGCAACCCGTCGGAAGTTAATCCCATGAACGGGATGGCGAAGATCCCGCGCACGGGGTAGCGCTCCACGGCGGCACCGGCGGAGGAGATCATCCCCATCACGTTAATACTCGAGTTGAGCTTCGTGATCTTGTTCTGGTTATAGGCGAAAGTGATGTTCGTCGTCCAGTTAAAGCGCGGGTTCGTGATATTTTTCGTGTTCAGCGTGAACTCCATGCCGCTTGAGGCCATGTTCGCGTAGTTCGCCAGCTTGATGGCTTCACCCCCGATGCCGGAGGTCTGCAAGCGCCCGATCAGATCGAAGCCATTGCGGAAATAGACATCCGTGCTGATGCTGACCCGGTTGCCGACCAACCCGAGATCCACGCCCACGTTAAACTCGTACTGCTTTTCCCACGTGAGCTTGGAGTTCTCCAGCTGGTCGATAATGATCTGGTTTTCCCGTTCCGCTTGCGTGGGACGAAAGGAGATGTCGTTATAGTACACCACCTTGGCGTTCGTCGTCGGCCCCATGCTGGCTGTTAGCCCGTAGGTAGAGCGGAGGGTCAGTGTCGAGATGGACTCGATATTTTTTATAAAAGACTCTTCGTGCAAGTGCCACGCGCCGCTAATATTCCACGTGGGCAACCAGCGAGAGGAGCGGGTTTGCCCCATCCGGTTCGACCCGTCATAGCGACCGGTGACGTTAAAGGTATACTTGCTGGACCAGTTATACCCTCCCGATACGAAAAAAGCGACAAAACGCTCGTAAGAGTTCCCCATGCCGTAATAGTTATCTCCTCGTTCCAGCACTTTTTTGAGGATCCGATAGTCAATAAAGGGGACATTGCCCCGGTCGTATTGAATGCCGTACCCGTTCGAGTACGACTCCCGGCGATCCGCTTTCCTCACCTCCATCCCGGCGGTCACGTTATACATGTGCAGGTCGTTCACCGACGAAGTGTAGTTCGTCATGGCCCGGAAGTAGGTATTTAACAGCCGGTTGTCCACCCGGTTATAAAAGCCCCCTTGTGGCAACACGGTGACAGGCACCGAGCCGGGGATCTCCGGGTCGGCGTACAGGTAAGAGTTGGCCTTGCGAACGGTCGCGTTGCCATCGGCCCGGTAGCACTCCGCCAAGTTGGAGCCTTCCCGGATCTTGTGTTCCCGCGTGGACTTCACGAAGCGAATAGATCCCATCGCCTTGATGTCCCAGCCCCTCATGGGGCGGATCTCGAACTCCGTCTGGAACTGGGAATCCAGCATGTCGATGTCGAGGTAGTTCTTTTTTAACTCGTGGATAATGTTAAACGGGGCGTAGTTCATCACGTAAAAATCCAACTTCCCGTCGTTATCATAGGGGCGCATCGTGCGGCTCGTGTTCAGGGCGAAGCTGAAGGGATTCAAGTCAAATTCCCGGGAGACCGTGCCGTTAACGGGATCCGTTTCGCGGGCGATCGTGCCGGGAGCCAACTGTTGCCGCAACGAGTTCGTGGTGGCGATATTAAACGTGAGGTAATCATTGATGATAAACGAGGCGTTCATGTTAGCCGTGTAACGGCTCACCTTGTCGCCGACACTCCAGCCCGGATCGTACAGCAAACTCATCGAAGCGAAAAAGGTGGCCTTCTCGGATCCCCCAGAGAGATTCACCGAATGGCTTTGCTGCACGGAATTATTGAACAAAAGCCCGAACCAGTCGGTATTTACCTTCTCGAACTGCTGCAGGTAGCGCATTCGCTCTTCCGGGGTGTTCCTCAACTCGAACGTCCCCGTCACGGGATCGTAATGATCCAGCGCGTCGTACATCTTCCGGTAAACGCCCCCGGCCGCCGCCTGCGACACGTCCGCGTAATTCAGCCACCCTTTGGCCTCCATGTCCCGGTAGAGCATCATCTGTTGCTGGGAGTTCATGATATTATACTCGCGATACGAGGGTTTTAGTCGCATGGTAAACTCTCCCGAGTACCCCACCCGGGTCACCCCGGCCTTGCCTCGCTTCGTGGTAATCACGACCACGCCGTTCATCGCCCGCGCGCCGTAGAACGCCGTCGCGGAGGCATCTTTCAATATCTGGAAACTCTCGATGTCATCTGGATTTAGCCCGGCCACGGCAGAACTGATCAGGGTCTTGGCATCCCCGGAGGAGAGGTCGTCCGCTGACACGTCCACCACGTCCTCCAGCACGATATTGTCCACCACCCACAGCGGCTTCTGGTCACCGTAGATCGAGGAGGCACCCCGCACCCGCATCTTCGGTGCCGCGCCAAACGTCCCGGAGACGTTCTGCACCTGCACCCCCGAAGACTTCCCCTGCAACATCCGGGAAACATCGTTACTGCCCCCCACGGCCAGGTCTTCCGCTTTCACGACATCGGCCGATCCGGTAAAAAGGCGCCGATCTATCTTCTGATATCCGGTCACTATCACCTCGTCGATGCTCTGGACGATCTCCTCGAGCACCACGTTGATCGAAGTCTGGCCCGAGTAGACGATCTCCTGTGTCTTCATGCTGACGTAAGAAATCTGGATAATCATACCGGGAGTCGGCACCACCGAGAGCGTGAACGAACCGTCGATGTTCGTGGCCACCCCCGTCGTGGTACCTTTGATCTTCACGGCCGCGCCCGGCAATGACTCCCCGGTCTGATCCTTTACCACTCCCTTGATCGTCACTTTTTCCTGGGTCTGCGCCGTAGGTGCCGCCTTTTTCTTGATCACCACGTTAACCCCCTCCACCGTGTAGACCAGGTCACTCCCCTGCAGGCATGCCTCCAACACCTGTAAGGCCGAGCGATCTTTCGCCTCCACGTTCAGGCCCGTCACGGCCTTCACCTCTTTGGCCCCGTACATGAAGACATACTCCGTCTGCTTCTGGATCTCCCAGATCACCCGCTCCAGATCCACATTCTTCATGTCGATGGTCACGCTTTTGTTCCCCGCTTGAAATCGCACCTGGGGAGGTGTTTGAGCTTGAGGGAACGCCCCTAATATCCCCGGGTGGAGGAATAAAAGAGGCCCCAGCAAGAAGATGAGCAAATTACCTCTTGCATTCAAAATCTTTTTTCGTGTTTTTTTTGAATACAACGAGGACACTTCTTCGTTTTTTTTCATACATTTGTGAATTAAAGTTGAACATACTTTATAGTGATTTAACGTGCGGGAAACTGACATTTCCCGTGCGTTATTTCTTTTTGGAAATATAGATAACACTCTCCCGGACGACCACCTCTACCAGTTCCGTCCGGCGCAACATGTCGAGGATCGGGTCGATATGCTCGAAGCGATCAAAGCAGCCGCCAAATTCGATCTTCCGCGACGACTCGTCCAAGAACTCGTAGACGATCCCGTACCACCGCGCCAGGTCGCGCATCACGTCCTCCAATGGCATATCCTTGAACTTGATCTCGTTACGATGCCAAGCGGTATACAATGTCACGTCCACCTGCCGCGTGCTGATGCGCTTTGTCCCGTGCTCGTAGACGCCCTGCTCTCCCGGCACGATCCGGAACTCCTCCTTCCCGTTACTCACCCGCACGCTTCCCTCTACCAGCGTCGTCTCTACCGTCGGCTCGTCTTTGTAGGCCCGCAAGTTAAACTCCGTTCCCAACACGGTCACCTCCATCCCGCCTGCCCGGACGATAAACGGGTGCTGCGGGTCGTGCGCCACCTCAAAGTACCCCTCTCCCTCGAACTCCACCACCCGCTTTTTCCCCGTGAACTTGACGGGGAAGCGCAACTTGCTCTCGGCGTTCAAGAAGATCTTGGTGCCGTCGGAGAGGGTCATCGTATACTCCATGCCGTTGGCCATGATAATCTCGTTAAAAATAGGGGTAGTATCCCGGAGCGCTTCATTCTGCGAGTAATCAAGATGCCCCTCTTCTTGCCGGATCACGGTGCCGGCACTGTCCCGGATGATCGACGCGTTCCCCTCGTTGACGGGGATGGTCGTGCCGTCGCTCAACACCAATTGCACCTTGGCCGAACTCCGCGTGTCCGGTAACTCCTCTCCCGTTTCTAACGGGGCGCGGGAGGTAAGCCACCACGTCAACGGGAGCACGATAAGCGCTGCTGCTGCCGCCGCCGCGTACCGTCGGAAGAAGGTGTAGCGACGCGGGCGCGAGGCGTTCATCAATCGCTCCACGCGTTCCCACGCGCGTTGGACATCCTCCTGCCGGAACTCCTCTATGCTCTTTTCCAGCACCTCTTTGGTTGTGATACGCTGGTACAACGCCTCGTTCCGTTCCGACTCCATCCGCCATACGGCGATCACCCGGAGATCCTCCTCCGTGGCAACCTTCGCCAGTCGGGCAGCGATGGCTTCTACAATTCGTTCATCTTTCTTATACATGGATTACCCCTTATGGTTTTGATGTTTCTCATTAGTACAACAACATCATACCATATTTGGGGTACCGCGGGAAGATTTTTTTTTCTAAAAAAATAGCAGGACGTAAAAATGATCCTTCATGGCTTCACGCAACTTCCTGTAAGCGCGTTTCTTCAGCGTATGCAACGTGCCCTCGGCGATCCCGATCTCGCGGGCGATCTCGCTGTTCCGCATGCCCTGAAGGGAGTACTCGATGATTCGCCGCATCTGGGTCGGCAGCCCGTTCACGGCCTTGTGCAGCAACAGAAACACCTCGTGCTCTATGATTTTCTCCTCGAAATCATCCGCGTACTCCTGCCCGGAGGCCTGGAGGTAGCGGTCGGCCGCCCGCTCCTTCTTCAGCACGTTGAAGCACGCGTTCCGCGTGACGGTATACAAAAACCGCCGCGCCTCCGAGAGGTCAAGAAACCGTCCCCGTTCCTCCCAGTACGTGAGCAGCGCCTCTTGGGCTATGTCCCGGCACCGTTCCGTGTCGAAGAGGTACTTCCGGGCAAAAGAGCAGAGCACGGGATAATAATCCTCGAAAAACTCCCGGAAAGCCTCCCGGTCGCCGGACCGTATTTCCAAAATAATGTTCTGCATCATCAACCTTTATCGTGCGTCGCAACTATCATCTAAACCAAGCAGCGTGCTCGTGGGCGGGGATCACAATTTGATCATCAGTACACTGGCGTACGCGGAGACACCCTCTTCCCTCCCCTCGAATCCCAAGTGTTCGGTGGTTGTCGCCTTGATCGTCAGGTCAACGATCTCCATGTGTAAGATCTCCGCGAGACACTGCCTCATATCAAGCACGTACGCCTTGATCTTCGGGCGTTGCAGGCACACGACACAGTCGATGTTCCCGATCGTGAACCCCTGCTTTTCCACCAGCCCGGCGACGCGTTTTAACAAGATCTTGCTGTCGATCCCCTTGTACGCCGGGTCGGTATCCGGGAAATAGCTCCCGATGTCGCCCAATCCGGCAGCTCCCAGCAACGCGTCGCAGATCGCGTGGATCAGCACGTCCCCGTCCGAGTGGGCCACGCATCCCTTCTCGTGTTCGATCTTGATCCCTCCCAGCCAGAACTCCCGGCCTTCTGCCAAGGGGTGAATATCTATGCCTATACCCGTTTTTATTTTCATGAATTTTATGATGTGTTTTGCCCCGTTTTTATTCCGCGATAATACGAAAAAAAAAGCAAACCGCCGTCACCCTAACAGAAGCAAGGTAATGGAATGAATTAATGATTATCTTTGTCGCTGTCCGCAAAAACGGAAACGGGTACGATGCCTTGTTCCCTTTATAAAATAGATATGAACTACCGTACATTAGAGTGGAAGGATTTGTCGGTTCACGCCCGGCTCGGCATTTTCAGCCGACCGGGGGCGAATATCCCCGAATATCACGCGATACTCCGAATCACCCATACCACATACGACGCGATGTGCCAGCACGCCCGCGTAGAAAGAGCCGTCGGACGGCTGCTCGAAGAGTTGCCCGGTGCCGAAATCGTCTGGAGACGTTATCTCGTCGCCGATGCCGCCGGCCAGTACCCGTTCATCCCGCGCGGACAGGGCGACGCGGCCGTTTCTGTCGTGCAGCAACCGCCCGCCGACGGCAGCAAAGTCGCGTTGTGGCTATACCTGATACCCGGCGGATTCCTGTCCGGCCATGAACGGGCTGCGGTTGTCGCCCACTCGGGCTACCGCCACCTGTTTCACACACGGCTGTATGCGCCTGCCGCCGACGAGGCGGAACAAACGAGGCTTATCTTCGCGCGATACATCGACCTTCTCTCGACCGAAGGGTGCACACTGGCCGACAACTGTATGCGGACGTGGATTTTCGTACAAGCCATCGACGTGCGCTACGCGGGAATGGTGGCCGCGCGCAGGGCGTGTTTCGAACGGGAAGGATTGACAAAAGATACGCATTTTATTGCCAGTACGGGCATCGAAGGGAAGCACGTACATCCCGATACGCGGGTGTTTATGGACGCTTACGCCGTCGAAGGGCTGCTGCCCGAACAAATCCGCTACCTTTGCGCCCCGACGCATCTCAACCCGACGCACGAGTATGGCGTGACATTCGAGCGCGGCACGGCCATACAGTACGGCGACCGCCGGCACGTCTTCATTTCCGGTACGGCGAGCATCAACAATCGCGGAGAAATCGTACATCCCTCGGATGTGACGAAACAGGCCGGACGCATGTGGGAAAACATCCTGACGCTTCTCTGCGAGGCCGGTGCCGGTGCGGAAGATATTGCCTGCATGATCGTATACTTGCGCAATGCCCCGGACTACCGGATTACGCGCGACTGGCTGGCGGAAACCTGCCCGCACGTGCCCAAAGCAGTCGTATGGGCGCCCGTATGCCGGCCGGGCTGGCTGATAGAAGCGGAGTGTATGGCCATAACCGCCGCAGAAGACGGGCGATTTGCAGCGTTTTGATGTCACCTGTTTTTGCGGTATCCTATCTCGACCGTTTCGTTTTTTTGCCTCAGCCCCGGGCATCCCGGACGGAATGCGAGATAACGCCCGAAAGTTGACTTTTGAGACAGCCCCCCGCCAGGGAACACATCTCCCACCCAGTCCCGCGGGGACGACACTTGATTAACCGTGCACTTTAGTGTACGGCAGCAGGGGGACGCACGTGCCTCCAAGTCCCGCGGGGACGACACTCTATTAACCGTATGCTTTAGCTTACGGCCGCAGGGAACACATCTCCCACCCAGTCCCGCGGGGACGACACTCTATTAACCGTATGCTTTAGCTTACGGCCGCCAGGGAACACATCTCCCACCCAGTCTCGCAGGGACGACACTTGATTAAAAGGGTATGTCAAACGTCAGATTTCGTCATTGCGATCCGCGCAGCGGGAAGCAATCCAGCAATCCATAAACCCCTGGATTGCTTCACCCTCCGGGATTCGCAATGACGAAACCAAAGGCACTGACGGAAGAGCGCAACGACACTGGGGCGTGTACCGTCACGACGCCCCACGTGTACCGTCATTGCGATCTGCGCAGCAGGAAGCAATCCAGAAACCAATACGTCAATGAATTATTTCGAATTACACTCGCCCGATGACATTCATTCGGGACGTTCGAGACAGCTACTAATGACGAAAACAAAGATTGTAATTCCCGTCATTGGTAACCCGAAGGGTGGGGTGGCATAAATAGGCATTGTCTTAAAAAAAACACCAGCCACATATTGTTTTAATCTAATTTTATATTTATGATAATCAGGGGATATGAAATTAATAATAGAAATGAAAAACATAAATCAAGGAAAATGATACTTGATTTATGCCACCCCACCCGGAGGGTGAAGCAATCCAGGGGTTTTACGGGTTTCTGGATTGCTTCCAGCTATGCGGATCGCAATGACGAAATCTGACGTTTGACACACCCCCTTTTTATTGTAAAAAGCCCAGGCTTTCTCAAGCCCAGACGGGGCAGGCTTCGGTCAAATGAAATACAACATGGCATACCGACGCTGCTGACACTTCGGAAAAGACAAGATTGCAATGGACTTTGCCTTCTTTGCCACGGCCTTTAACCTCAAAAAACCATGTGCTAAACTTGCAAAAACAGGAAATGGAGACTTTGCTCGCTTGATAATCGCCATTTTTAGGCTCTTTGTTGACCAATATGGCTGGTTGCCACCAACTCACTACTTGACAAACAAAAAGATCGCCACGTAGAGAGAACAATACAAAGACTCTTAGGAAGGTGATAGAAAAAGAGGATGTGCCTGTTTTGACACACCCTCTTTCGCCTCCTGTTTTTAGTCCGTGCTATCCCCCGCTAACAGACCTCAATCACCTTCATGTTCTTCTTGAGATCCTCTTCATTCATCTTAGGGATAGAGACATTCAGCACCCCGTGCTCCATTTTGGCCGAGATCTTCTCTTTATCCGCGTTTTTGGGAAGGGTCATCTTTTGCTCAAACTTGCTGTACGAAAATTCGCGTCTCAGATAGAGCGCGTTTTCGTTCTTCTCCGTGTCTTCGACCCTCTTCTCCATCGAGATAACAAGATTGTTGTCATCATCAATGCGGACACAAAAATCGTCTTTAGTCATGCCCGGAGCGGCCACCTCGATCCTGTAATCACTCTCGGACTCAATGACATTGATCGCCGGTGCCGTCGCATTCGCCCTTAGCATCCAGTCGTTACTGAACAAATCACTGAATACATCGGGCAACCAATTTTGATTTCTTCTAATCAAGTTCATAATCAGATCCTCCTATATTAAATGATTAAACAATGGTTTTCGTAAAGAGTATTTTCAAATAACGTGCCAAGAATAAAACTGACAATTTGTCACAAATTCCTCTCGTCATTTTCCAGGGTTGTCTCGACCGTGATCGTACCCGGGCATCCTATGAGGAACGCAACGCTACACGACCGGGCGCGCCAGGCTTGCTTATACTTCTGCACCGGCCCTCCACTATTTACGTTTGAACAGTTTATCAATGCCTTTGATGATCTCTTTCTGGATACTCTCCTCCACTTGCTCCTTGAGGGCCTTTTCGACGACCTTACGCACCTTGGAGAGGTCGAGCGTGAAAGTAGGTTTATGCAGCGTACCGCCGATCTTCACGTCGATATCCACGCTCTTGATCCGAGCCGAGCCGGGGATAGGGGCCAGGAGTTTCTCTATCTCTTTCCCGAAATGCTCGCGAGGAACGGTGACGGAGAGGGTGTAATCCATCGCCCCGGTGGCCCCCTGCACACCGTACATCGTCACCTGTTGACCGGCGAGTTTCGTGGTAAACGGCTCCACGGTGATATTCCCTTGCTCCATCTTGAACGCTATCTTCAGGTCGGAGATTCTCAGGCGACTCAACTCCTCGTTGTGAAGCAAGGCGGCAAGTTCGTCTAACGCCGGATTGTCATTGACGAGGATGTCGGACGCGGAGAGAGTTCCCCCACCACTCATGGTAGTGATCTCCGGGCACATCTCCCGGTCTAACCCCGCGGCGAACCGCATGACGGCAGAGACTTTTCCCTGGCAATGCACGGCAACGGGAAGGCTCGCCCGGATAAACGAGAAAGCTTTATACGCCTCGTCAAGGTCGATAGCAGACGCGTTAACGTCAAAATCCACCGTCGGTTTTTGTATATTCACCGTGTTATAAGAGCCACCGAGGAGGATCTTCCCGTTCAAAAGATCCAGGCTCATCTCTTTCAGGGTGGCAATCCCGTCGTTCGTCCGCACATTCCCGCGGATATTCTGGATGACCAAGTCATCGAAGAGGAGCGTACCCACGCGGGCATCAAGCCCCAGTTGCAGGTTTTTCGGCACCGCGATGACACCCGTGGTGGTATCGGAGGTCGTCGTCGCACCGGCAGAAGCACCACCGTAGAGTTCGTTGAGATTCAGGAGCGAGGAGGAGAGGACAAAATCTCCTTTCAGCGCTTGTCCCTTCAGGAGATAGGATAGGTAGTTGGAGAGATGCCCCTCCAACCGCACGTCGGAAGAGTTGACCTTCAGCTGGAGATTGGAGAGATCCAGGCGCGACGGGGTGATCTTCATCTCCCCGGACGAAATGGCTATCCCACCGGGAAAGCGATCGTTCTTGAAAAGAACCTCTTTCAACGAGAGATGCCCACGCGCGGAGAATTTCTCGTATTCCTCCTGTTCGATGTACGCGTATTTCCCGTCGAAGGAGAGATCCGCGGCCAGGGTGCCCTCGAGGGTGATCTTCGCGAGGGGCAGTGCTCGCTTCAAGCTCTCGAAATGGAGAATGCCTTTTACCATACCGTTGAGACGGGGATCCGCGAGGTTCGTTACGTTCAAGCGCATCTCGAACGGGTTGTTCGCGACACGAAAGAGGAGCTTGCTCAAGTCGATATTCGTGGCAACCAGACTTCCACCGGGATGAGAAACATGAAGTTCCAGGTTGATCGCTTCGATAGACTCCGGCAAGTTCGGGTATTGCAAACTGGCGTTCATGATCCCGAATTGCAAGTCAACGGCCGGGAGATGATCGCCATGATACTCGCCCCGCGCGGTCGCATGCAGTTTAAACTCGCCCGTGGTATTGATCCCATCGAGGAGCGATCGGAACTTTTCCGGGAGCAGCGCCAGCAAGCTCTCAAAGCGAGTGTCGGGAGCGTTCAGCGCCAAATCGAGGAGAAGTCTATCGTCGGCAAGCCCGACGCTACCCGCGAAATCCAATTTCAAGTCGTTCAGGGAGAGGTCACTTTTTCGAATTTCAAAGATAAAGTCACGCAGGTTAGCCTGTATCTCCGTGTTCCAGTCAAGATGCAGATGGGTTAACCACGCGGTGTTGGCCACCCAAAGAGAGGTGTTTTCCACATGGAGGCCCAGCGCCAAGAGGGTGTTTGTCTCCGAAAAATTGCCCTGCAGGCGGAGCGAGATCTTCTCCGCGCCAGCATGCAGAGCAGCCGGGATATCGTCATAAACGCAGGAGAGGTTTTCAATCGCGATATGACTCAAGCGAATCGAGGAGTCATCTTCGTCCCTTTTACCTTCCGTTTTCGTGGCGAGCGTGTCGGTAGGGGGAAGGAGGATGTCCCAGTTAGAGTTCCCCGCTGCATTCACCTGCAAGGCCAAACGCGCGTCTTTCAATAGGAGATGATTCACGATGATCTCGTTGCCCCAGACAAGCGATTTCAAGTTGACGGAGGCCTCGAACCGGGGCACCAGCACAAGCGTGTCAGCGGCCTCCCCGCCCGTCCCGGAAAGTTGCACGTCGGTCAAGGTAACGCTGAGATTCGGAAAGTTCCTGAACATGCTAATCTTCATGTCCCCGATCACTAACTGGCCCCGGATATATTTGGACGATTGACGCTCGATCAACCGCAAGACATCTTCCTTGAAAAAGAAGGGAATGGCGATCAAGATGCCGATCACGCCAACGAGCAGGGAGAGGGTGATAACGATCACTTTTTTCATGGTACAAATCTATTTTATTGAACTAAGTACGAGATACTTCATTGAAAATAAGGTTTTATCTTCTTCAGTTTTTGCGGAACGAGCACTTTTTTCTCTTCCAACAGGGAGTACGAGAGCGAGTCGCCCGCTGCCCGCTTGGCGTTAAAGATCAATTCAACGTCTTCATACTCCAAGTAGGGGTGACGGAGCATAGATCTAAAACTCATCGTGTCCAGCGCCTTCTTACGAATCAGCGCAGGATCAACGGTAAAAAGGTGGAGCAACGTGTCGAAGGAGAGGTATTTGCCGTTTAACTCCTTCAACTGTCCCGTACTATAAAATCCCCCCAGCAACGCCCTGTAACGCAGGATACGGGAGGCATAATAGGCACCAATACCCCTCACCTTCACCAACGCGATGCTGTCGGCACTATTTAACTCGACAAGCGGCGGGGGTGGACGCTTTGAAACGGAGGGGGGACGCGGAGTGACATGTTTTTTCGGCGGCGGGAGCGTGTCCTCCCGCAGGTTGCCCGGCTTCGAATCACCCGCCTCCACGCGGGCTAACAAGAAGGGTGGTTGTCTCTTGTTCCCGACTAACTCCGGGAGAAAAAACAACAAGGCGATCAAAAGACAGAGCACCACGCCCCCTTGTTTCTCAACTCTTCTCAAGCGCATCTCTATTTCACATTTTGTTGCTTAAACGGGAGTAACGAGCCACTCTTGCCGTCGGGCCATCGATACAGTAGATACCCCTCCAACACCCTTCTCGGCGGAGGCGTTAGCCATGTCACCTCTTCGCTGAAAGGTTTCGCCGCTTCCGTTTCTTGGCCGGTAATCAAGGCGATGGCTTTCGCCAACAGGGGTTCATCCAGATCCCCAAGCGGGGAGAAGGGAAGAGATTCCGGCAACAAGTAAAGGGGGCTTAACCCATCCTTAAAATCGGTTTTTCCCTTGGCATTCATAAATTTATACACGACAGGAAGGAGCATCCACTTCTCGATCGTTTTATCCGTGGGGGATATAAGCACCATGGCGGTGTACTTGCCATGCGTGGTATCTCCTATCTGAATCACGTCCATGTACGCCTCCAATCCCACGACAAGCAACTCGGAGGCCGAGGCCGAGGATCTGGATGTCAGCACGTAGACGCGCGATAGACCCAGATTATAGGAGACTTCCTCGAAACAGGTCGAGAGATATCCTTTATACTCTTCCGGGTTCTCTCGCTCGGCGTTTTCATACTCAGCTTGTCGCTGGGCGTTCCACTGGTGCTTGATGAGGATATTCTCCCTTTTCATCTGCGCGGGGGGTACGATCGCGCTACAGAGGAGGGTGGCCACATCGATCTCCCCACCGGGATTGTAGCGGAGGTCAAGCACGAGATCGGTGATCTGCTCCTCTTTGAAACCGGTCAACGCGTCGATCAGCTGTTGCTTGAAGTTACTCACGAAGCCGGTATACATCAAGTAGCCGATTTTATGCGTCCCCTCCGTCACTACCTTGTTGATAAGCACCGGATTCTGATCCATCTTCACGGAGGTAACGGTGACGGTAACGGTCGCGGATATCTGTCCTCCCCCCTCGTATTTTCCTAACGTGAGCAGGTGCGTGCCCGCGTTGTATAGCTCCATATAGGTTTCGTCCGTCAGGGCCGCTTTATTCAATTGCAGGATAAAATCACCTCGTTTTATCCCTGCCGCCGCCGCGGGTGATCCGGGATAAACATAGTTGACGATGGCAAAAATGGTCCGATCGCCAAACCTCCCGAAGGAAAGGTCGTAACCGGAGGATTCTCCCGTTCGCGTGATCTCTTCTTCCAAAAAGCGTTCTTTGTCGTCGGTGAGATACGACCAATGATCATCCTTATACAGTAAGGAATTCAGGTAGTCTCGCGGATCGGTAGCGGCATTGGGCCGGATATGGGGGACTCGATCGTTCCACAAGTAATAGTAATCCATTACCTCAGCGATAAATTCATTCACGTGCAGTCGTTCCGCCTTGCTCTTTTTTTCCTCATTGCTCTCTTTTTCACAAGCAGTGAAAAAAACGCCCAGGCAGGCACTCCATAAAAAAACATAAAACCTTGTCATAATTAAAAATTAAAATGATTCGATGGGCCTAAAGTAAAACTATTATACGATATAACCAAAATAGACGCGCCTAATTAATTTTTAAATACATGTTGCAAGATAACTTCGCGTTCATGCAAATGAGCGGGAAGAGCCAAGGAAGGGGGGACGGTTGCCGAGACCAACATTAACGGTCGGCGATTAAAATATTTTCGATGTTCACTTGTCTATACCGTCAGGATTATATGTAGAAAATGAAAACAGTATTGATTGTAGCCGCAGTAGCGGCGTTGTTGATGACAGTCGGGCGACTGCATCACAGAAAGTCGAGGCGACGGATGGTTGCCGTCGTTGACGAAACGA
>JAISNC010000078.1 GCA_031276355.1 Odoribacteraceae bacterium | reverse complement strand
GAAGCGCCTGACAATCCAATTATAACCACGAGACAAGCCGCCGGTAATTCCCGGCGAGAAAGGTTCTCCGGGTGCCTCGCGAGGTTCTAAAAGAGCCTTGCGAGGTTCTAAAAGAGCCTGGCGAGGTTCTAAAAGAGCCTAGCGAGGTTCTAAAAGATACTATCGAGGGTCGATATGAGACTAGCGAGGTACTATAAGAGACTAGCGAGGCTCTATTAGATCCTCGCAAGGCTCTTTTAGATCCTCGCCAGGCTCTTATAGAACCTCGCAAGGCTCATTTAGAACCTCGCAAGGCTCTTTTAGAACCTCGCAAGGCTCTTTTAGAACCTCGCAAGGCTCTTTTAGAACCTCGCGAGGCTCCCGGAGAACCTTTCTCGCCGGGAATTACAGGCGGCTTGTCTCGTGGTTATAATTGGATTGTCAGGCGCTTCTCAACCGGGGGCATACAGAGGTGGGCGTCGCAACACTGGTAGCGGAGCGTGCAGGTGGCCTCGCCGGTGCCGGTGCCGGTGATTTCCAGCGAGAAAGTGATCTCGTCCTCGTAGATCGTCGTGCCGTTCCCGGTGAACGGGCGGAAGGCGGGCAGGCGGGTGTCGCCGGCGGGCGCGGCGCCTGGAGGCAGGGCAAAGTGCACGGTGGTCGGGATAAACGGGTCGTCGCGCGAGACGCTGGCATAGAGGTGATAGCCCGGGTGCACGCGGAGTTTCACGACCAGCTCCCGGTTGCCGTTCGCGAGGGAGATGACGCCCGTTGTTACCTGCACGGGATTCAAGTCGTTGGTCTCGCCGGTCTGGATCGTCGCGATGGCAACGCGTCGTTCCCACGCGTGATAGTCGTTAAGCCCCGGCTCGCGGCTGTTAATCAAGAACACCCAGCCGCCCGGTTCGGTGAAGAAGAGCAGCTCCTTGTAGCGCTCGTACCACGCGCGCCACTCGCCCGCCGTGTCGAAGTCGACGAGCGTGTAACGGGCCAGCAGGCGGCGCGCTTTCTCGATGTCGGCACCGGTCTCCCACAGGCGGATAGCGGCGTCGAGGAGTCGCCGGTCATTGTTCGGGATGCCGAGGCTTTTCGCGTCCTCGTCCACCTCGATGTGGTAGAATCCCTCGGCGTAAAAGTAGTCGCGGTTCGCGTCGTAGAAGGCGTGATAGGCCTTGGTGTCGGTGCCAAAAAGATGAAAATAATCTCGCTGGTAACGCTTGACGTACTCCTCGAAAGTGAGCGGGGGCGCCTGCTTGTAATTCAAGACGGACGTTTCATCGCGGGTCAGTGTTACGCCTCTATCTCTCGCCTCTCTCGCTTTTTGTTGCCGTTCGAGCATTTGCCGGTGAAATTCTTCCTCGGATCGCAGCCGTTCCTCGTAACTCTCCCGGGTGCAGAGGTATTTCAACTCTTTGAGGTACGCGCGCGTGGCGACGCGGTCGTTGTACTTGCGGGCGATGACCCCCTGGCCGGCGAAGCGCGCGATGTAGACGATGGCGTTGGCGAACACCGCCCGCGCCTCGCCCGTCATGTAGGCCGGCGAGGCGGCGAATCCCCAGTGCAGGAAGTTCCCGTGCCGGCCGATCGCGACGGCGTCCAGCGTCTTGGCACATACCCCGCTGGAGATGTACTCGGCATCGGGCGAGTCCTCGAAGCCCCAGGGCCGGGCTACCATGCCGACGCGGAAGCCGGGATCGCTGACGTATCCCTTCGTCTGCACTTGCCACGTGGGGATGGAGTCGGGGATCGGCCCGTCGGCGAAGTAGGCGTAGTGGAAGGCGGCCCCGGGGGTGGCCTTCACGCGGGTGGTGAGCGTCACGGGAAAGGGGCCGCGGAAGATGGCGTGATCCCGGAGGTGGTGCGCGTCGGCGTCGAGGCAAAGGCAATACCAGTCGGTTTTCAATCCGACGCGACGACCGAGTTTCTCGCCAAGCTCGCCGATCGTGACCACGGGGCGGTCGAAATCCTCGGTGAAGTAGCCCGGTTGCAGGAATTTCGTGACGTTACCGGCCGCGTCGTGTTCCCTGACGCCGGGGAGAGTGGGCGGGGGCGTGCCGTCCATCACGGTGACGTCGTGTTGGTAAGAGAGGGCTTGCGTGTAGTCGGCGGCTCGCACGACGGTCACGGTGTTGAAATACTCCTTTAACATCGTTTCAAAGGCGGCGGCGCGGGCGCGGGCGCTCGCGTGCATGGCCGCGGTATCGCCCCGGAAGTGTTCCTTGTCCCACTCCGTCGAGCCGCCGACGTAGAGGACGCGCAGGTCGCTCTTTCGGGCAAGGGCCGGCGAGGCGAGCAGGAGGATGACGTAGAGGAAAATGATTCGTTGCATGATAACGGGTGTTTAAGAAAAGGAATCGCGAACGACGGGGGGGATCGTCCGCGATTCGCGTGATGCTAATACTTGTTCTGCTCGATCTTCCCGTCGCTGCTGACCAGCTCCGTGTTGGGGATGGGCACGGCGAAGCGGCGGGAGCCTTTCGGCAGGGAGTACGTCTTCAACGGCTCGCCGGGGGAGACGGCCGAGGAGGTGTAGGGGAAGAATTGCCGGGCGAGGACGACGTCGTCGAAGGCGTCGGGGCTGGCGTTGAAGCGGCGGATGTCGAACCAGCGGTGGGCGAAGGGCATCTCGCGGCGGCGCTCCTCGAGGATCTTCACGATGGCCTCCTCGCGGGTCGACGCGGAGAGGTTGATCTCGCCCGCGGGGAGGGAGCTATCCATCCGTTTCGCCCGCAGGATGTTGACGGTGGCCATCGCCCCGGGGACGTCGCCGGCGCGGGCGAGGCACTCGGCCTTGGTGAGGAGCATCTCGGCGACGGTCGGCCCGGAGGGGACGCGATCCTTGAAGAAGAAGACGTATCCCGGGTAGTCGTACGACGGGGAGGTCACGCCGCGGTCGTAGGAGTAGCCCTCGACGACGTGATAGCGGTAGCGGAGATCCATCGTGTCGCGGGCGTAGAGGTCGAGCAACTCGGCGGAGGGGACGTACCACCACGACTCGTGGTAGAGGAGGCGGAAGTAATAGAACTCCTTCCAGCCGAGCATGTCGGTCATGTCGCTCTGGTTATCGTGCGTGTAGGGGAACTTGAGGTAGACGGTCTCTCGCTTGTCGGGATCGTTCGGGTCGATGGTGTAGGCGGTCGGGGGGCGCTCGCTGTAATGCATGTCGGTGTTGTAGTCGACCAGGCCGGAGTGGATGGCGAGCGCGGCGTTCGCGTACCCGAGCGCCTTCTCGTGATCGTTCCTGCCGAGCCAGTAGCGGGCGGCGAAGGCGTTGGCCGCGCCGGTGTTGCCCCGCCAGTGGCGCACGCGCCCGTCTTTGACCAGGGGGACGGTGATCTTGAGTGCCTCCTCGATGTCCGCCTCGATGAGGGCGTAAGTGCGCTCGAGGTTATCGCGGGAGTCGAGCTCCTCGAAGCTGGTGGATTGCTTGAGGGGTAGCCCCGGCTCGGCCCCCGTGCTCTCGTCGAGGGGGAGGCAATACTTGTTGACCAGCTCGTGATAGGCGTACGCGCGGATCAGGTGGGCTTCCGCCTTTAACTCGGCCTTCTGGTCGTCCGGGCCGGAGACGTTGGCGAGGTTCTGGAGCACCATGTTCGCGTAGAAGATCTTCCGGTACTGGTTGGGCCAGAAGCTGAGGCGCCCGTCGAAGGGGATGTTCTCGGTATCCCACGTGTAATACTGCACGGCGGCCAGCGAGAAGGTGCCGGGCCGCGTCAAGTAGAGATCCAGCGGCAGCCCGTAATCGTCGGTGCCGTAGATCGAGTTGCGGTCGGCGACCTGGTAGAAACTGGAGTAGTTACCGAGCAGGGCGTCGAGCTGGTCGACGGTCGAGACGACGAGCGAGGAGGTCTTGGAAGGCGCCTCGTCGAGGAAGTCGTTGCAGCCGGCCAGGGCCAGCAGGGGGACGAGGAAGAGGCGGTTGAAAAAGATGCTGTGTTGTTTCATGATCATCCTGTTTTAGAATTGAAGTTTAAGCCCGAGCGTGTAGTTCGGTCGCGGTTTCATGGTTCCCTCCGGGAACTCCGGGTCCTCGTCGAACGAGTTGGAGTAGATGGAGAAGAGGTTCGTCACCTGGGCGTAGAACTGGAGGCGGTGAAGGCCGATCCCGTCGAGGAACGACTTGGGCGCGTCGTAGGCGAGCATGACCTCGCGCAGCCGGGCGTGGGAAGCGCTCTCGACGAGGTAGTCGAGGTAGGGGTGGAACCGATCCCAGAAGTAGTAACGATCCTCGTTGACCCCGTTCATCGGCAGCGGGGAGATCTTGGCGGGATCGCCGTTCATCACCTCGCCGAGCTTGCCGTTCGGCATCACGCGGCCACCCCACATGGGCGGGTAGTTGAACGCCTGGCGGCGGAACTGGTGGCCGAACTTGCCGGTGAGGACGAACGAGAAGGTGAAGTCGCGCGCCTTGAAGCTGTTGCTGAAGCCCAGCAGCCAGGGGGCCACCGTGACGCCCGTGTTGACCGCGAAGTCGCGCCCGTCGCCGGGGGGCCAGCCGCCGTAATCGTAAAAGTCCGCGCCGGCGCCCTTGATCTTGGGCTGCCAGTTGGGGGTGGCGTCCGTGCCGTCGTTGAACACGCCGGCGTAGGCGTAACTCCAGAGCGTGTTGGCGTTGTGGCCCTCGACGTAGGTGGCCGTCACGCCGCTCATGCCGATCAGCTCGTAGCCCTGGTAGCTGCTCTTGAAGAGTTTCGTGATCTTGTTGTGATTGTAGGAGAGGTTCAGGTTGCCCGTCCAGGAGATGGCGCCATCGGCGGAGAGGGGTTGCAGCGTGGAGAGTTCCAGCTCGAAACCGCGGTTGATCATCTCGCCCATGTTGAGCTTCTGGGAGGTGGTGCCGTTGATGGCGGGGATCGACATGGAGACGATCAAGTCCTTCGAGGATTTATTGTAGACGTCCACCTTCCCCGACAGCTGGCGGGAGAAGAGCGAGAAATCGACGCCGAGGTTCAGCGTGCCCGTCTTTTCCCAGCGGAGGGTCGGGTTGCCGTAGCTGCTGATCGAGGCGGTGCGCTCGTTGGTGTAGATATTGGGCGTGGCGCTCGTGTTGATGAGCGGGCGGAAGGCGGTGGTCTTGTCCACGTTCCCGTTGTACCCGTAGGTGAGGCGGATGTTGAGGCGATCGACCCACGCGACGGGTCGCATGAACTCCTCCTTGCCGACCTGCCAGCCGCCGCCGACCGACCAGAAGGGGGCGTAGCGGTACGCCGGGTCGTCGGTGATGAGGTTCGAGGCGTCCGTGCGGGCGCTGCCGGAGAGGGTGTACTTCCCGTCGAACGTGTAGGCGGCGTTGCCGTAGAGGGAGACGAAGCGGTCGGTCGCGTACGAGAACGTGTTCACGTAGGCGAACGTCTGGTTGGTCCCCGACCAGTTCTTGACCTGGAGATTCGCGGCGCTGCCGCCGGGGCCGTTGGGGAAGGTGCCGACGGAGAGCGTGGCGTCGTTATAGCCGTACGTCCGGGGCTGCCCGAAGAACTCGCTGACGCGGTCGCTGATCTCGGACCCGGCGACGAGGTTCACCTCGTGTCGCTCGCCCAGCGAGCGGTGCACGTTGAGTTGGTTACGGAAGTACCACACGTTCACCTGCGACCGCGACTGGTCGAGGATCCCGCCCTTCGGCAGGTTCAGCGTGATCTTGTCGGTATTGACGTCCCACGTCACGGCGGTATTCACCGCGTTGCGCGCCGTGAAGGAGGTCTCCTTGTAGAGCGAGCGGTTGAACGTGTTGATGTTCTCGTATTGCAGCCGGCTGTCGATCGACACCCCCTCCAGCAGTTTCAGCGTGAGGCCGGCCTGCACGCGGGCCGAGAGCGTCTTCACGGTAAAGTTGCGGCTCTCCCGTTCGGTGATGGGGTTATACGTCCAGTCGGTGTAGGGGAATATCCCCGTCGGCACGTAGCGCTCGAGGTTGGGGCGGTAATACGCGTTGGGGATATCCGCCCGGCTCCCGTCGGGGTTCACCAGCATCTCGTAGGGGGCGATCTCGGGGATCCCCACGCTGTTGTTCGTGGCCAGGTCGTGGATGTAATTCCCGGAGAAGTTAAAGTCGAGCCACGGGAAGAGGTGCACGTTGCTCTTGTAGCCGACGGACACCTTGTAGGAGCCGTTCCCCTGGAGGTACGAGTCGCTCTTCTCGTACATCAGCGTCAGCATGTTGTTGGCCCGCTCGCCGGCGCCCGAGACGCTCAGGTTGTACTGCTGGACGAAGGGGTTTTGCAGGATATACTTCTTGATTTGCTCGCTGTTGTCGTGCTTTTTCACCGCCTCGATGCGCCGGTCGCGTTCCTGTTCGGTGATGTACCCGAAGTAGTGCTCCAGCAGGGCCTCCTGCACGGGGGAGAAGCCGCCGTGGCTAAAGCGCGTGTCACTGGGCATGGCGAAGGCGGCCGACCAGCTATTGAACGTCATCTTCTCGTACTTGATAAAGTCGTCCACCGGGGCGAGCGACCGGACGTATTCCAGGTCGATCTTCGGGGCGAACCGCAGGGAGGTCGACAGCTCGACGTTCACGCCGCCGGCGCCCGTGCCCGCTTTCCCGCGTTTCGTGGTGATGACGATCACGCCGTTCGCCGCGCGCGCGCCCCAGATGGAGGCGGCGGCCGCGTCCTTCAGGATGTGGATCGACTCCACGTCGTTCGGGTTAATGTCCTTGAAACTCCGCTCGATGGCAAACCCGTCCACGACGACTAACGGCTCGTTGCCGGTGGCGTCGAGGCGCGTCTGCCCGCGGATCTCGAAGGTCGGGTCGCCGTTCACGTCGAGGCACGCGTTCACGCCGGAGACCGTGCCGACGAGGGCCGTGGCGATGTTTGACGTCGGTTTCTCGACGTGGCGCGTGTCGATGATGTCGAACGCCCCCGTCGCCCGCTCTTTAGAGATCACCTGGTAGCCGGTCACGACCACCTCGTTCAGCTCTCCCTCCGTCTCTTCCAGCACCACGTTCACCTCGGCCAGCGCGCCCACCTTCACCTCTCGCGGCACCATCCCGATGAACGAGAAACGAAGCGCGAGGCCCGGGTCCGCCGCGGGGATGACGATCTCGAAACGCCCGTTGCCGTCCGTGGCCACGCCGGAGGTGGTGCCTTTGATTACCACGTTCACGCCGGGCAGCGGGTGACGCTCTTTATCCGTCACCACGCCGCGCACGCGCCGCGTCGCCACCTGTTGCTGGAGCGACGGGGAGCCTTTGACGACGATAATCACGTCGTCCTGCATCTTGTAGGCCAACCCGTTCGGCGTTAACACCCGCGCGAGCACCCGCGACAACTCCTCCTCCCGCGCCGTCACCGTCACCGTGCCGGCCCCGTTGAACAAGTTGGACGGGTAGATGAAGTACAACCCCGTCTGGCCTTGCACGTCTTTGAAAAACTCCTCCAGGCTGGCGCCCGCGAGATTCAACGACACCTTCGCTTGTTGCGAGTACACCGCGGCCGAAAGCGGCAGACAGCAGGTAAATAACAAGAGAACGTTCAACCTCATGGTTCTCGTCACTCCTCGATGCTCGTGAAAAAGAGCCTCGAGTCTAAATAATCGTCTTTTTTTCATACATTTGAATTCTATATAAATTAGTAAAACGGGGAAGGCGGGCGAACACGAGACGCCCCTTCCCTTTTATCTTAACAGGACGTGCCGGTCGTGGATCGTGTAATCCACTTCCCCCGTCGCGCGCAGTAACTCGAGAAACGCGTTAATGTTATCGTACCGCTTCAAGTGACCGCTAAACGGCAACGCCTTCAACTCCTCGCGCTCGTAACTCACCGTGCACTCGTACCACCGCGCCAGTTCCTTCATGATCGACTCCAGCGACCGCCGGTGGAAGACGAACAGCCCCTCCTTCCACCCGACATGTTCTTGAATATCTACCTTGTTTTTCGCCGTTTCGCCCGACGGGGAGATCACCACCTGCTCGCCCGGCGCGAGATCCTCCGTGGCGAACCCGGTGTAGCGTACCCTCCCCGAGACGAGCGTCGCCGCCATCGCCTCCTCCCGGTACACGCGCACGGCGAACTCCGTTCCCGTCGCCGTGATCGCCCCCAGGCGCGCGCGAACGATAAAAGGCCGTTTCTCCTGCTTCACCTCGAAATAGGCCTCCCCCTCGAGGTGCACCACCCGTTCCCCGCCGGTGAACAGTACCGGGTAGGTGAGTTTCGAGTCCGCGTTGACCCACGCCACCGTCCCGTCGTCGAAAACGACGCGGCACTCGCCGCCGGGAGGCACCGTCAACTCGTTCATCACCGGCTCGCCGCTGGCCGCTTCCCCGCGATAGACAATTTTCCCCTCCTCGTAAGTGATACTGGTCCCGCCGCGCTCCTCTACCCGGAGAAGCGTATCGGCGCTGACCGCGACCGTCTCGCCGCTGGCCAACCGGATGCTTGCCCGCGCGCGACCGGGAGGGATCACCGGTGACTCCACCGCGCGCGGCTCCTCTCCTCCCGCCCGCGCGAGGTACAAGTACGAGGAAGTGGCCAGCAGCAAGCCCACCGAGGCGGCCACGACAAGGCGGCGAACGGCAACACGACGACGGCGCGCGCGCCGACGGAAAACGGCGAAGGCCCGCCGGTACGGGAAAAGTCGTTCCGTCTCGATCCCTTCCCGCAGCAGCTCGTGCTTCGTCAGCTCGTCGTACACCGCCCGCAGGCGCTTGTTCTCCAGGAACCGTTCCAGCTCCCGTTGCTCGTCGGGGGTGATCGTCCCGGAGTACGCCTTTTTCAATAACGTGATGATTCGTTCCAGTAGCTCGTTCATCTTTGCAAGTCTTTTCGTAAGAATGAACGAACCCCGGTTTGGTATGATTCCCGCGACCGTTTTTTTTACGCGATCACCAGATTTTTACCGGGAAGCAGAGGTAGAGCAGGAGGGAGAGATCGCCCAGTCGATCCCGCAGGTAGGTAAAAGCGAGGCTCTTCTGCGTTTTCACCGTGTGGATCGTGACGCCCAGCCGTTCGGCGATCTCCTTCCCGGATAGCCCCTCGAGGGAGAGTTGCAGGATCTGGCGGCGGCGGGGCGGCAACTCGCGGATCACCGCGTGGAGCTGCCGGACAAGCTCCTCGCGCACGAGAGAGGAGAGCTCCTCTCCCGTCGTCGCGCTTTCCTGTTGCAGGCGGGCGAGGTGAGCATCATGGAGGTTACGCGTCCGGAGGTGTTGCAGGGAGTTAACGTGCACCGCCTTGTAAAGGTAGTTGAGCAGGTCGCCCTCCGTGTGAAAGGCGCGGGTGGAGTGCCAGATGTTAATCAAGGTCTCCTGGACGATATCCTCCGCGCAATCGCGATCTTTCACCACGCGGAAGACACGCGAGCAAAGGGAGGAGTAGTAATCCCTGTAAAAAAACTCCCAGGCCTTCATCTCTTTCCTGTTCAATGCCGCGAGATAGTCCATGTGCTCGTTTCGTTTTATGAATTG
Source organism: Odoribacteraceae bacterium (assembly GCA_031276355.1). Classification (GTDB taxonomy): domain Bacteria; phylum Bacteroidota; class Bacteroidia; order Bacteroidales; family Marinifilaceae; genus JAIRKS01. Next base: position 23,336 of record JAISNC010000078.1, on the reverse strand, counting down.
ACGGGACAAAGATAGTTTTTTGAAGGTGTTCTACAAAGTACGCCATGATTAGACAAGGCCGAAATGGATATCGAAAAACGCTCCATTAAAAACAAAGACAACGTCCGACAAATCATTATCCGCCGCCATGTAGACGATGACCGCGTGCGCTATCTTGACAGGCTTCGAAACTTCATCTTTGCTGCAGGAGGCAAACGACAGAATGATAATTATAATGTTTTGCGCGTTTTCTTTCGATTGCTTACATCGTTACTAATGCCTGTCCCAACAGATAAGTAAACAAAGCCAAACCACTACCTATAATAACGGCAATTCCCAATAGTATTTTATTCCTTTTGCGTATTCCCCGTATGAATAAAACTATACAAGTTAATGATAATATAAAATAATAAAAACTTACACCCATTATAGCTTTAATTTATTTCATTGTAACAATATCCGCTTGCCATAGTATAATGACAATCACTTTCTATAAAATTTAGATACCCGCGGTAACCACCGGGAGGGGCAAAGAAAGGTTGACAAATCAGCCTTGTCCAAAATTGCACCGCGCGTGTATACAGGTAGAGTCATCCGTCCCGGTCGGGCAACGCGCCGTCGCTGTATGCTGTTCTTTCTCATATAAATCTGGGGCTAACCTTTGGTTATCTCGTCTCCACACCGGCTGCACCGGTAAGTCTGAGTGCCGTTCCACCACTGTTCGGCGAGTTGATAGTCATGGCTAATACAGCCGCATGGGCAGTCGCACCCGTTCCCGTGATGTTCTATTTTTCCGCATTTGCGGCAGATGCATCTCTCCCAGTCATGGGCCTCGTAAGGTTTATAGTAGTCTTTTTTTCCGCATTTACGGCAGACGCACCCGTCCCAGTCGTGGACGTCGGCGGGTTTATCCCTGTCTTTTTTCCCGCATTTGCGGCAGACGCACCCGTCCCAGTCGTGGATCGCGTCAGGTAGAGCCATGTCTGTTTCCCCGCATTCGCGGCAGACGCACCCGTCCCAATCATGTTCTATTTTACCGCATCGCCGGCAAACACATTCGTCCCCGTATTTATGTCCGAATTTTTTGCATGCAAGGCCAACTATACAAATATATAAAATGACGAGAAACCTGATGAGGAGCGTCCACAGGCACGCGAGGATGCCTCCTCCCAGTAAAGAGACAAGCACATTCAACATGACGTCAGCGGTATTCATGCTGCTCATCGACCGTAGCCAGGCATAAAGAACTGTGACTCCGGTAATAAATAAGAGAAGTAGTATTCTCGCTACTACGTTCGTTTCATTTATATCCATTTTCTTGTTAAGAATAAGAAAAACAGCGATGCACCCACCCGATAAAGAGACAAGCAAACTTATCACAACGTCAACGGTATTCAGGCTGCTCATCGACCGTGCCCAGGCAAAAAGAACTGCGCCTCCGATAATAAATAAGAGAAGCAGCCCTCCCACTATTACGTTCGTTTCATTTATACCCATTTTCCCGCTAATAACAAGAGAAGCGGTCACGTTCTTTTTACCTGTATCTCTTTTTCTGCACCGTTTGCAAACGCCCTCGCTATCACAGGCATGATCCTGTTCGTCGCATCGCCGGCAAACACATTCAGGCCCATGGATATGACCCGTTTTTTTACATGTAAAGCGAGCCATCCAATTATTTAAATTGACGAAGAAATAACACAGTCCCGCGAGTATGAATCCTGCCAAAAGAGAAAGAGCTATTAGAGAATGAACGGGACGCATGATGACGTGTTTGCCGAAAATCTGGGGCAAGAAGTAGACAGCTTTATACTCGGCATCAAATTCTTCGAAACTCGTGCCAGTTTCATACATCATGAATGCAATTAGCCCAAAAATACAAAGACTGATCACGAGAGCTAAATAAAGGGCATCTAACTTTTTCATAAGCTCCAGGTATTAGGCGGTTCCACGTTCCTCCGGATGGCGGAGGTGATTTCTCCCGGTCGGGCGTACCGTGCTTCGGTCGGGCGGGGGTGGCACGGATTCCCCCTTTTGTCTGCAGTGTGTTCTGTTGTCATGGTTGTACTATATTAAGGTAAAACATTAGTCCAGCTTTGTCCATTCCGCACCGCAGCGGCGACACCGGTAATACTGCTCTTCGTCCCAGCCTGCGTATAGATCGTCGGATGTATTTGCGGTATAGTAGCAGTCTTCGTCATGTTTTTCAATCCTGCACTGTCCACTCCGCACCACACCGGCGGCACCGGTAATACTGCACATCGTACCAATCTCCCGTGTAATCTCCGGTTGCTACGAATGTCTGTCTGGTATCGTACCAGTAGTCGTCATGATGTACACTCCCGCACCTGCGACAAACACAGCGGTCGTCCACGTCGTGATTGCCCGAACAGCCACACCGCCTGCACTTGCATCCGTCCCAGTCGTGGGCTTCGTCAGGTTTATGCCGGTCTGTTTTTCCGCATCGTTTGCAAACACATCCGTCCCAGTCGTGGGCTTCTTCCGGTCTGGAAAGCCCTTTTTCTCCGCATCTGAGGCAGATGCATCCGTCCCAGTCATGCTCATGCTCTACGAATCCGCATCGCCGGCAAACACATCCTTTATGTCCGAATATTTTACATGTAAGGTAAACTATCCCATTATAAAAATAAATCAGTGTCGGCCATCCTGCTAATGCCAATAAAAGGATAACCCATCCGGGCGCGGGGAAGTAGAAGCGGTACCAAAATCCAAAGAGGACAAGTAGACCGATTAAGGAACCTATAAGACAGCCCATGGTGGCATCATTTGTATATATCTTTTTCATACCCCCCCAGTACTAAGCGGTTCGACATTTCTCCGGATGGCGGAGGTGATTTCTCCCGGTCGGGCGACGCGTGCTTCGGTCGGGCGGGGGTGGCGCGGATTCCCCCTTTTGTCCGCGATGTGTTCTGTTGTCATGGTTGTAATGCATTAAAGATAAACACTAAAAAATTGACCGTGTAAATATACGGATAATATGGCGAAAACGGCTCCCGGCAGTCTTTATATCTGTATTCGGCGGAAAATTTCATCGTCAACCCGGGTTTCGGGCACGATCCCGGTAACGGGCGGTTCATCCGATCGAGCGGATGGCTCATCCGATTGAACGGATCGCTCGTCCGGCCCCCCGTTTTTTGAGAAAACCTTAAAATCCTGCTTAACAATTTTTAGAAAGGTTGTTTTTAACATTCCGGGAGAGAATCCATACTTTTGAAGCCGTGAAAAAACATTCATGTCTAAATTAATAGAGAAAGTATGAACAGTACTGACATTAAAGCATTAAACGAACGCATCCAGCAGGAAAGCTCCTTCGTCGACATGATCTCCATCGAGATGAACAAGGTGATCATCGGGCAGAAACACCTGGTGGAAGGGTTATTAATCGGGATGCTCGCCGACGGGCACATCCTGCTCGAGGGCGTGCCCGGGCTGGCAAAAACGCTCGCGATCAACACGCTGGCCCGCGTCATCAACGCCAAGTTCAGCCGCGTGCAATTCACCCCCGACCTCCTCCCCGCCGACGTGACCGGGACGATGATCTACTCGCAGAAACGGGAAGAGTTCACGGTGAAGCACGGGCCGATCTTCGCCAACTTCATCCTGGCCGACGAGATCAACCGCGCCCCGGCCAAGGTGCAGTCGGCCCTGCTCGAGGCGATGCAGGAGCGACAGGTGACGATCGGCGACAAGAGCTACAAGCTGGAAGAGCCGTTCCTCGTGATGGCCACCCAGAACCCGATCGAGCAGGAGGGGACGTACCCGCTGCCCGAGGCGCAAGTGGACCGCTTCATGCTGAAGGTGGTGATCGACTACCCGAAGAAGGAGGAGGAGAAACTGATCGTCCGCGAGAACATGGAGAAGCGCTTCCCCGAGCCTAACACGATCCTCCAGCCGGCGGATATCCTCCGGGCGCGGGACGTGGTGAAAGACGTCTACCTCGACGAGAAGATCGAGAAGTACATCATCGACATCGTCTTCGCCACGCGCTACCCGAAGGAACACGGGCTGGAGAAGTTCGTCTCGATGATCGCCCACGGGGCCTCCCCCCGCGCCAGCATCAACATGGCCCGGGCCGCGCGGGCGTACGCCTTTATCAAGCGCCGCGGGTACGTGATCCCGGAGGACGTGCGCGCCATCTGCCACGACGTGCTGCGTCACCGCGTCGGCTTGAGCTACGAGGCCGAGGCGAACAACCTCACCAGCGAGGAGATCATCAGCGAGATCCTGAACACGGTAGAGGTGCCCTGATGGTCCACGCGGGCCGCTTTCCTTGACGATCAACGATAATCGAGAGCGATGGATACTTCAGATATATTAAAACGGGTACGGCAGGTCGAGATCAAGACGCGGGGCCTCTCGAGGAACATCTTCGCGGGAGAGTACCACTCGGCCTTCAAGGGACGGGGCATGACGTTCAGCGAGGTGCGGGAGTACCGCTACGGGGACGACACGCGGACGATCGACTGGAACGTGACCGCCCGCTACAATCACCCTTACGTGAAGGTGTTCGAGGAGGAGCGGGAGTTGACGGTGGTGTTGATGATCGACGCGAGCGCTTCCCGCGACTTCGGGACGGCGGCGAAGTTAAAGAAGAACCAGATCACGGAGATCGCCGCGGTAATCGCCTTCTCGGCCATCCAGAATAACGACAAGATCGGGGTGATTTTCTTCTCGGACAAGATCGAGAAGTTCATCCCCCCGAAAAAAGGACGGACGCACATCCTGCATATCATCCGGGAGCTGATCGGGTTCCGGCCCGAAAGCAAACGGACGGATATTGCGGGCGCCTTGCAGTACCTCACGGGGGCGATCAAGAAGCGGTGCACGTGTTTCGTGCTCTCGGACTTCATCGACGAACACTCGTTCGAGCGCCCGCTGGCGATCGCCAACAAGAAGCACGACGTGGTGGCCCTGCGCGTCCACGACCGGCGGGAAAGCGAGTTGCCACCCGTGGGGTGGCTGCACCTGACGGACGCGGAGAGCGGCGAGAGCGCGTGGGTGGACACCTCGAGCAAGCAGTGGCAGGCGAGTTTCCGGGAACGCGCGAGGAACCGGGAACGGGAGCTGGAACGGGTGTTCAAGCAGGCGGGCGTGGACGTGGCGGCGATCCGCCCGGACGAGGATTACGTCCGGGCGCTGGTGGCCCTTTTCCAGCGCCGGGGAACGGGGTATTGAACAATATAAACGCGGACGATCATGACCACGAGAAAAAGAGTTTTATTTATCATCGCGCTGCTGGGCTGCACGGCCGGGACGATGAAAGCCCAGCAGGCGGAGTACAGCGCGGGGGTCGACACGAGCTACTTGCTGATCGGCGACCAGGTACGTTTGACCTTGACGGTGAAGGACGGGGCGGGGACGAAAGTGACCTTCCCCCCGTTGCGGGACACCGTCGTCCGGGGCCTCGAGATCGTCGCCGGCCCCGAGCGGGATTCGATGTACCTGAAAAAGGAGAACCGGATGATAGCGCGGGAGAGTTACGTGTTGACCGCTTTTGATACCGGCGTTTACGTGATCCCCGCCATGCCGATCAAAATCGAGCGCGAGGGCTACAGCACGATCTTGCTGACGGACCCGATCCGGTTGATCGTGAACACGTACGCGGTGGACAAGGAGAAGGGGATCGCGGACATCGTGTTGCCGAAGGGGGCACCCTGGAATTTCGCCGAGTTGCTACCTTACCTGTTCTGGGGAGGCGTGGCGCTGGTGGCGTGCGCGGGCATCGTCGTGCTGATCACGCGCCTGCGATCGCGGAAGTCGCTTTCCCGCGACGAACGGCCCGCGATCCCGCCCTACGTGCTGGCCATACAAGCGCTGGACGAGATCAGGGAAGAAAAACCGTGGCAACACGGGAAGACGAAGGAGTATTATACCCGGCTGACCGAGACGCTCCGGGGCTACATGGAAGGAGAGCTGGAAATACCCGCCCTCGAACAGACGACGAGCGAGATACTGCTCGCCTTGAAAGAGCGCGAGGAGGTGAGCGCGCGGGACCGGGAGCGCCTGGAGGAGTTGCTCGACACCGCCGATCTCGTCAAATTCGCCAAGGCGTCGCCGCTGCCCGACGAGGATCTGCGATACCTGGACGTGGCGTACGATTTCGTGAACCACGCGAACGAGCAGGTGCGGCAACGGGAAGAGAAGGAGGCCGAGGCCCGGCGCGCGCGGGAAGAGGAGGAGGAGGCCAAGAAGACGGGGGAGGGGATATGAATAGAGAGCGGTTGTCAACTATAAATAAACGAGAATTATGTTTGGTTTTGAATTTGCAGACGCGGGATATTTCTGGATACTGCTGGTGATCGTGCCCATGGTGACATGGTACGTGTTCAAGGAGAGGGGGTCTCATGCCGATTTGCGATTTTCTTCCTTGCAGCTATTCCGGCAGGTGAAGGGAGGTGCCCCCGCGTGGACACGCCACGCGTTGTTCGCCCTCCGGCTGGCGGGCCTATTTTTCCTGACCGTGGCCCTGGCCCGGCCCCAGTCAAGCAATAGCTGGCAGGAGCACGAGAGCGAGGGCATCGACATCATGCTGGCGTTAGATATATCGACCAGCATGTTGGCCCGCGATTTTACCCCCGACCGCCTGGAGGCGGCGAAGGAGGTGGCGACGAAGTTCATCCTCGAGCGGCCGCGAGACCGCATCGGGCTGGTGGTGTTCAGCGGGGAGAGTTTCACGCAAAGCCCGCTCACGACGGATCGTGCCGTGCTCATCAACGTGATGAAAGAGATCAAGAGCGGGATGATCGAGGACGGGACGGCCATCGGGCTGGGATTGTCGAACGCGATCAACCGCTTAAAGGACAGCCCCTCCAAGTCGCGGGTGATTATCCTGTTGACGGACGGGGTAAATAACCGGACGACGATCGCCCCGATCACGGCGGCCGAATTGGCCAAGACGTTCGGCATCCGGGTTTACACGATCGGCGTGGGGACGATGGGCGAGGCCCCGTATCCCGTGCCCACGGATTTCGGCATCGTGATCCAGCCGGTGGCGGTGGAGATCGACGAGGAGATACTGACGCGGATCGCCGACATGACCGGGGGGAAGTATTTCCGGGCGACAGACAACCAGAAGCTGGAGCAGATCTACGGGGAGATCGATCAACTGGAAAAGAGCCGGATCGAGGTGAAGCATTTCAGCAAGAAAAACGAGAAATACCTCCCCTTTGCCCTCGCCGGGCTGTTGCTGTTGCTGGGCGAGGCGCTCGTCCGTTACACGCTGTTCCGGAAGATACCGTAACGCGTTATTGTTTCACTTAAAATTCCAGAGATACCATGTTTCGATTTGCACACCCAGAGTTACTCTATTTGTTGATCCTGCTCCCGTTGCTGGTGCTTTTTTACCTGTTGATGGCGGCCCGCAAGCGGAAGGCGATCGCGGCGTTCGGTGATCCCGGGCTGTTAGAGACGCTGATGCCGTTGCGTTCCCCCAGGCGGGAGGCGATGAAATTCGTGCTGGTGCTGGTGGCGCTCTCTTTTATCATCACGGGAGCGGCCGGCCCGCGGTTCGGGTCCAAGCTACAACAGGTGAAACGAGAGGGAGTCGAGTTGATCATCGCCCTGGATGTCTCCAACTCCATGTTAGCCCAGGATATTAAACCCAGCCGCTTGCAGGCAGCGAAACAGGCTATCTCCCGCGTGGTGGAGAAGTTGAATAACGACAAGATCGGGTTGATCGTCTTCGCCGGGGACGCCTACGTGCAGTTGCCGATCACCACCGACTACGCGTCGGCGAAGTTTTTCCTGCAAAACATCGACACGGACATCGTCCCCGTGCAAGGCACGGCCATCGGCGCGGCCATCACGATGGCGATAAAGTCATTCACCCCGGAGAGCAAGACCTCCAAGGCGATTATCGTGATCACCGATGGAGAGAACCACCAGGATGACGCTATCCTCGCGGCCAAGAGCGCGCGCGAGCAAGGGATACACGTGCACGCGGTCGGCATGGGGCAGGCGCAAGGCGCTCCCATCCCGGAACCGCGCGCGCCGGGAGAGTACATGAAAGACGCTAACGGCAACGTGGTGATATCCAAGTTAGACGAGGAGACGCTCAAGGCCATCGCCCAAGCGGGGGAAGGGCTTTTCGTGCGGGCAAGCGATGCCAACTTCGGGCTGAACACGCTGTTGGACGAGATTAACCGCATGGACAAGACGTTGATCGAGGAGCGGGTATTCAGCGATTACGACGAGAAGTACCAGTATTTCCTGGCCGCGGGGTTGATACTCCTGTTGGTGGAGTTCATGCTGCTGGCCCGGAAGAATAAATACTTGTTGAAGATTAATCTATTCGGTCGATAAACAGGAAATCAAGAGGTGACTATGAAAAAGAGAATCATGTTAGGAATCGTGGCCCTGACGGCTTGCTTGCCGTCGGTGGCCCAGCAAGAGCGCCGGTTTATCCGGGGAGGGAACGACCTGTTTAACACGCAAAAGTTTGAAGAGGCAGAGGTGCAGTACCGGCGGGCGCTGGAGCGAGAGAACGCGTCCTTCGCGGCGGCCTTTAACCTGGCCGATGCCCTGTACAAGCAGAAGAAATACGACGAGGCGCTCCAACAGTTCGCCTCGCTGGCCAAAGACCAGACGGATAAAGAGACCCTGGGCGAATTGTTCCACAATATCGGCAACACGTTGTTGGCACAAAACAAATTAGACGAGTGCATCGAAGCCTACAAGCAGTCGCTCCGGAACCGCCCCGATGCCCAGGAGACAAAGTATAACCTGGAGTACGCCCGGCAAATGAAGCAAGAACAGGAGAACCAGGATCAAAACCAGGATAATAAGGATCAGAACAAGGATAAAAATCAAGAACAGGATAAGGATAAAGATCAGAACCAGGAGCAGAATCAAGAGCAGAATAAAGAACAAGAGCAAAATAAAGAGCAGGAACAAAATAAAGAGCAGGAACAAAATAATCAAAACAACGAATCGCGAGATCAACCGGGGCAATCCCAACAACAGGAAGCGAAAATATCCCCGGAGGACGCGAAACGCCTGTTAAACGCCCTGGAAGCGGAAGAGCAGAAGACGCAGGAAAAGGTGCAACAGGAGAAAATGAAAGCGCTAAAGGCCAAACGCATGAAAATTGAAAAGAATTGGTAATTTTGTGGGCTTAAATACGAAGAAAATGAGGCTATTCTTTCTTTTATTATTATTTATAACCGGCAGCGTGAGGGGAATCGCGCAAGAGGTCTCTTTCACCGCGACCGCGCCCAAAGTGGTAGAAATAGGAGAACAGTTCAAGCTGGTTTTTAGCTTGAACCGGCGCGGGGAAGACCTGAAAATCGCTATTCCTGACGAGTTTACCTTGTTGGCGGGTCCCTCCCCGGCCATGGAGAGCCAGACCATCCTGGACAGCAACGGGAAGATGACTTCCAGCACCACCTACACCTACACGTACGTGCTGGATGCTGCGAAAGAAGGCACGTTTACCGTCGAATCGGCCACCATCCGCGTGGGAGGAAAAGAATATACCTCCAACAAGCTAACCATAAAAGTAGTCAAGGGCGAGGCGAACACGAACGCGCGGCAACAGCGCTCCCGCTCGCGAGAATACGAGGAGCCGCAACAGGGATCCGCCACGGTCACGGAAGAGGATCTCTTCCTGCGCTGGGAGATAGGGCGCTCCTCGCTCTACCTGGGCGAGAGTTTTGTAGCCACGTTGAAAGTCTACACGCGCACGAACCTATCGGGCTTCGGGCGCTATAAGGCCCCCTCCTTCGCGGGATTCCTGACGGAAGAGATCCCCGTCGACAAGATATCGTTCGAGCGCGTCGAGTTTAACGGGCGAGTGTACGAGGCCGGCATCGTGGCGCAATGGGTGCTCTCCCCTCAACACACCGGGGAACTCACGATCGACCCGTTCGAGTTGGATTGCCGCGTGCTGCAACGCGTTGTCGGGAGTTCCCCGCTCGACCATTTTTTCGGGAGCAGCGTGCGAACGGTAAACCTGCCGCAGCGCTCACGGCCAGTGAAAGTCTCGGTTAAAAACCTACCGGAGGCGGGGAAACCCTCGAACTTTAACGGCGTGGTGGGCAACTTGACCCTCTCTACCTCGATTTCCCACGACACCATCCGGGCCAACGACGCGTTCACCTACACGATCGTTTTCCGCGGGAACGGTAACCTGCGCATGTTGGAGGCTCCCAAGATCAACCTCCCGCATGACTTTGACGTGTATGACCCGAAGGTCACGCGCAACGTGCAGACCCAGTCCGGGATCACCACCGGCACGGTCATGTTCGAATACGTGGTGATCCCGCGGTACGCGGGCGACTACACCTTACCACCCGTGAACTACTCCTATTTTAATATCCTGTCACAAAATTACAAAACGCTCACCGGCAACGCCTTCAACGTGCATGTCTTGAAGGGAAGCGACACGACCTCCCCCGGCACGGGAACAACAGCCATTCAATCGTTCAAGAAAGAGGATGTCCGGGTACTGGGCGAGGACATTCATTACATCAAGACGGGGAGTAGCACCTTTAAACCGAAAGGCGTGCGCTTCTTCCGCACCACGGCCTACGCGCTCAGCCTGATCGTGCCCTTCGTACTATGCGTGGCGGGGATGCTGTTAAACCGGCGTCGTATCAAAGCGCGGGCCGACCTGGTGAGGGTAAAGAGCAAGACTGCCAACAAGATGGCCCAGAAACGCCTGAAGGCGGCGGCCGGGGCGATGGCGGCCGGGGATTCCGGACGCTTTTACCAGGAGGTGTTGACGGCCATGTGGGGATACGTCAGCTACAAGTTAAACATCCCGGCATCGGCATTGAATCGAGACAACATCAGCGATCACCTGAATCGTCGGCGGGCATCGGAAGAGATGATCCTCCGCTTCATTGGCGTGCTGGACCAGTGTGAATACGCCCGTTATGCCCCGGATAGCGACGCGGGCGAGGAGATGGAAAAACTGTACAACGAGGCGATCACGACCATTACCCGCCTCAACGGGCAATTGACGGACGCGACAAAAAAATAGAAACCATGAAGAAGATCACGATTATATTACTTGCTTTTATTTTGTGGGGCACTAACACCCGCGCGGGCGACACGCGAGCGATCGAGGCAGAGGCCGCCCGGATGTATCAGGAAGGAAACTATGCCCGGGCGATGGAGTTGTACAACGAGATCTTGGAGACGGGTGTCGAATCCACCTCGCTCTACTACAACCTGGGCAACTGCTATTACAAGCAAAACGAGATCGCCCGTTCCATCCTGAATTACGAGCGTGCCCTGTTGCTCGATCCCAGGGACGAGGACGTGGCATACAACCTCACGATGGCGCGCCGGGCCACGATCGACAGGATCGACGTTTTGCCGGTGTTCTTCCTGATAGAATGGTATAACGCCGTCGTTACCGCGTTGACGGCCGACCAGTGGGGATTCCTTTCGGTCGCCCTCTTCTTGTGTTTCCTGGGAATGACGGTGCTCTTTTTTCATGCCACCTCCATCGGCCTCAAGAAGGGAAGTTTCGCCAGCGGGATCGTGGCCCTTATCTTCACCGTGTTGAGCGTGTGGTTTGCCTCTAAACAATACCACCGGGTAACCGGCCGGGATCAGGCGATCGTGATGTCTCCCAGCGTGGTAGTACGCGGGGCACCCGACCCGAGCGGGACAGAACTATACGTCGTGCACGAGGGATTAAAGATTACCCTGGTAGACTCCCTCGGCCAATGGTACAATATCCGCATGGCCGACGGCAACGTGGGATGGGTACAACAGAGCGATGTCGAGAGAATTTAAAAAACGCGCCGCGATCACTCGTTTTTCTCAAATCCAATCGTTAAGTTTGTAAGCCAAAATTAGACCCCATGAGTTATCTTGTTTCAGCCCGCAAATACCGCCCGGCCAGTTTCGACACGGTCATCGGGCAACGTTCGATCACCACCACGTTACGGAACGCGATCGTGAACCACCAACTGGCTCACGCGTACCTTTTTTGCGGCCCTCGCGGGGTGGGCAAGACCACGTGCGCTCGTATCTTCGCGAAGACGATCAATTGCATGCAGCCGGGAGAGAATGCCGAGCCGTGCAACGAATGCGAGTCGTGCCGCACCTTCAACGAGGGACGGTCGCTGAACATCCACGAGCTGGATGCCGCGTCCAACAACAGCGTGGATGATATCCGGGGATTAGTAGAACAAGTACGGGTGTTGCCACAAGTAGGGAAATACAGTGTCTACATCGTCGACGAGGTACACATGTTAAGCGCGCAGGCATTTAACGCGTTCTTGAAAACCCTCGAAGAGCCGCCCGCTCACGCCATCTTTATCCTCGCCACGACGGAAAAACACAAGATCCTCCCCACCATCCTCTCCCGTTGCCAGATATACGACTTTCACCGCATCAAGGTCGCCGACACGGTGGAACACTTGAAATACATTGCCGCCAAGGAGGGAGTCAGCGCCGAGGAAGAGGCCCTGGACATCATCGCTCAAAAAGCGGACGGGGCCATGCGCGATGCGCTTTCGATCTTCGACCAGGTGGTCAGTTTCTGCGGCAGCACGTTGACCTACGCGCAGGTGATCGAAGATTTAAACGTGCTGGATTATGACTACTATTTTCGCCTGACGGATCATTTCTACGCGGGAGAGGTGGGAAAGTGCCTCCTGCTCTTTAACGAAATCATGGAGCGAGGGTTCGATGCCGGTCACTTGTTAGCCGGGTTAGGCAAGCACTTCAGAAACCTGCTGGTGGCCAAGGATCCGGTCACCATACAGTTGCTCGAGGTGACTCTTTCCACGCGAGAACGCTACCTGAAACAGGCCCAGGCCTTAGACATAGCCTTTATCTTCGATGCCCTGCTGACAATCGAACAAGGCGAGGGGCAATACAAGATACGCCTTGACAAACGTTTTAGCGCGGAGTTGACCCTCATCAAACTCGCTCAACTGGTCGAGGCAAAAAAAAAAATCTTAGCTTAGATCCACTCGCTCCCCTGTTGGAGATAGCGGGCTTCAAGAGAGTCCCGGATGAAGTGGTAACGGTGCCCTCTTCCCCTGCCACGGGAACGCTTCCGGTGTCCGACGCGGCCCCTTCGTCCATCCACTCCCAAAGACAACGGAAACCATCTCCTCCCACCTCGTTCAAACTCAAGGCGGCAATAGAGGAGATATTCCCGACCTCCTCCGCGACTCAAGAGTCGCGGGAGCCGCTGGAAGCGGCTCTTGTCAATGCTTCTTTTGATCTTTCCGCCGTGTCTGCCGCGCTGGAACGTTTCGCTTCTGCCGAGAAGGAGAAGGCATTGCACGCGGCGCTGACGGCCTACCCTCCCCTGTTGGACGATCACACGATCACGCTCAGGTTAGATAACGATCTCCTGCTCACGAAATCCAAAGAACTCTACGCCAACCTACTTGCTCACTTCAAGCAGGAGCTGAAAAACAGTCAGATCACCCTGCAATTCGACCTTTACGATGAACAACGCGACGACGCTCCCGTGGTGAAACGCCTGTACACGGCCCAAGATAAACTCGACCATTTCATCACGCGCTACCCGGTAGTACGAGAACTGTGCGAGCGCTTTGGTTTAGAAGTGCCGTGATCACGCCTTGATAAAATTATAGCCTTCCATACCGGTACAACTTCAAATTATTTTCATACTTTCGCGACAGAATCCAACATAACCCATAAAATCATAATATGTCAAACATTCCTGATGTCAAGGTATTTGCTTGTAAAAACAGTGAGTATATTGCCACTAACATTGCCCACGCCCTCAATTTGGAACCCGGTAAAAGAATATACACGAAATTCAGCGACGGGGAATTTGGCGTCGGCTACAACGAGACCGTGCGCGGGGAGTACGTTTTCATCGTGCAGTCAACTTTCCCCCCTTCCGATAACCTGATGGAGTTGCTCTTGATGATCGATGCGGCAAAACGCGCCTCGGCCTACAAGGTGATCGCCGTCATCCCCTACTTCGGCTTCGCCCGACAGGACCGGAAAGACAAACCACGCGTCGCCATCGGTGCCAAGCTGGTAGCCAACATGCTCCAGGCCGCTGGGGTCGACCGGATCGTCACGATGGACCTGCACGCCGACCAAATCCAGGGATTTTTCGATGTCCCCGTCGATCACCTCTACGGCTCCTCCGTCTTCATTCCCCATATCCAGGCGCTGAACCTGGGAAACATCTCCATCGCCTCGCCGGACATCGGCGGCGCGAAGCGGGCTAACTCGTGGGCCAAGTACCTCAACGCTGACCTCGTGATCTGCCACAAAACCCGCGAAAAAGAGAACGAAGTGGCCGACATGAAGGTCATCGGGAAAGTGAAAGGGAGAAATATCATCATCGTGGACGACATGATCGACACCGCGGGCACGATCTGCAAGGCCGCCGACCTGTTGCGCAAGAAAGGTGCCGCAAGCGTGCGGGCCGTGGCTTCCCATGCCGTCCTCTCCGGCGAGGCCTACGAGCGCATCGCGAAATCCCGGCTGACGGAGGTCTTCTTCACCGACTCCATTTCACAGAAAAAGGAGTCCCCCAAGATCAAAGTAATCTCCACCGCGGCGATGTTCGCCGAGACGATCCGAAATATCCGGGAACATCGCTCGATCAGCGACCACTTCCTTTTTTAACCGGGAACGGCGACGGGCAGGTGATCTATAAATCCTTCGGCAAGCCAAACAGGAACTCCAGCCCGCCACCGGCCCTGTTCTTCACGATAATCGTCCCCTTGTGGAACGCGACGGCATTCTTGACGATGGAGAGGCCTAACCCCGATCCGCCCGTGTCGCGCGTGCGGCCTTCGTTGATGCGATAGAAGCGTTCGAAGAGGCGATTCAGGTGGTGTTCGTCGGGAATACCCACCCCCGTATCCGCGTACGAGAAATAGTAGAAACGCTTGTCTTCCCGATAGATACTCACGTGCACGGAGACATCGTTACCGGCATAGCGGATCGCGTTGTCCGTCAAATTCCGGAAGATCGAATAGATCAAATTCCGGTTTCCCTTCACGCGGAGATCGTCCGGCATGTTCCAATCCATCTGGATACGCTTCTCCTGCAGCAGCAGTTCCAAGTCGTTCCTCAAGTCGGTCAGCAAGGCGGAGATATTCACCGGCTCAAGTTGAAACGACTGCGGGGCATCCTCCATTTTAGTGATTAGGCTCATGTCCTGGATTAACTCGGAGAGAGCCAGCACCTGGTTATAGGCACTTCGGATAAAATGGCGCTCCTTCTCGGGATCCAACGCGCGACTTAACACCGTCTCGAGACACCCGCGGATCGCCGTGACGGGCGTGCGCAACTCGTGCGTGATATTACCGGTCATCTCCTGCTTCAGGAGGCGTGTCTTCTCCTGGTTCGTGATGTCGTTGATAATAATCTCGAAACTTTTATCGTCAAACACGTTCACGCGGACAGCGAAATTCTTCCCTTGCTTGTTGACACGCGTCTCAAAATAGGCATCGCGGCCCACGCGGGAATCGAGGAAGGAGGATACCTGGGCGAACGCCTTATCGGAAAAGAGCATCAAGGGGTCACCGTTCGCCTCGTCGGTGATAGTGTTCAGGTACTGTATGAAAAGGCCATTATAAAACTCCACCGAACCGTCCGCCGAGAAAAAGCAGACTCCCTCTTCGAGACCGTGCACGTGTTGCAGGAGTTTCTCGCGCTCGAGGGCGATCTCTTGTTCACTCTCCTTGATGCGCCGGTAGTTCTCGGCAATCTTCGTCACGATCTCACCCAGCTCATCGCGGGAGACAGAGACGGTAAACGGCATCTCTCCCCCCCGATCGACGGCGTTGGTGAAGTCGCGCAACTGCCGGATGGATCGCCCGAAACGCCGAGAGATATAGTTCGCCAACAGGATCACGACAACGAACAAGGTCACGATATAATACAGGAACAAGTTATCGGGCTGCAAGAAATGGCGCACGTGGATATCGTAAGGCAACGCGACGCGTACATAACAACCAGCAACGAAGCGCGCGTGATAAAGATATTTCCGATCATTCGAGGCGGAGACGCGAACATCACTCGCCTCCCCTTTTGCCCGTGCCCCGGTGATCTCGGGGCGTGTGGCGTGATTCTCCAGCGAGGCTGTCTCGCGGATCTCATTATCGAACCACACCGCGCCCGTGCTATCGATCAGCGTGAGTCGGATCTCCCGGGGGAACAGTACTAATAAGCTATCCAACGCCCGCGGGACATCGGCCCCGGGACGACGTAAAGCCGTATGCACCATGACCGCGTACGCGTCAAGGCGTTCCTCTAAGGCCTTTGTCTTGTTCTCCCGCTCGCGTACCTGTTCAAACCAGGCGACCCCGACGGTAAACAACACGAAGATGACGAGGAAACAGAGGAAGAGCTTCTGCCCGTAACTGGCTTTCATAAGTTGGAAGTATTAAAGCGGTATCCATATCCCGAGCGATTCGAGACGAGCGCGGCGCGTTGTCCCAGTTTCTTGCGCAAACGCGTGATGTGTACGTCCACCGTGCGCTCGGTGATGAAAGGGGTCTCCTTCCACACCCGGTCGATGATCTCCCCCCGCGAGAAGATCCGGTCGGGGGCACTAGCAAGGAGCGTCAGCAACTCGAACTCCGTCTTCGTCAACAGGATGCGTTCCGTACCAACGACCACCTCTTTCAATTCCAGGTCTATCGTTACGTCACTAAACGAGATTTTGCGACTCACGGGCACCACCGGCTGCTCGTAACGTTTTAAAACGGCCTTTACGCGCGCGACAACCTCCTTGATCGAGAACGGCTTGGAAATATAATCATCGCCACCAACGGAAAACCCCGTCAGCATATCATTCTCCGTGTCCTTCGCCGTCAGAAAGATCACGGGCACCTGGTTTTTGTTGCGTCGCAATATCTCCGTCAACTTGTAACCCGACATCCCCCCCATCATCACGTCCAGCAGCACGAGGGAGTAGGCCGATGTCAACTTCTCCAAGGCCTCCTCCGCCGAGTAAGCACACGTGATATCGAAGCCTTCGTTCGCGAGATTAAACTCGAGGATCTCGCAAATCACCGCGTCGTCATCGACAATAAGAATTTTAGGGTATATCATATCTCCGTTTTTTTTTACAAAAGTAATCCTATTTCGCGTAATCGTCGCGCGCGGCGAGAGATTTACCCGAACCGGCCCGTGACATAATTCCGCGTCTGTTCCTTGAGGGGATCCGAGAAGATCATCCTCGTGTCGCCGAACTCCACCAGCTCGCCCATCATGAAAAAGCCCGTCTTATCGCTCACGCGTGCGGCCTGTTGCATGTTATGCGTCACGATCACGATCGTGTAATCCCGTTTCAAGTCGGCGATTAGCTCCTCGATCTTCGACGTGGAGATCGGATCAAGCGCCGATGCCGGTTCGTCCATCAGCAACACGGAAGGCGATACCGCCAGCGCCCGCGCGATGCACAACCGTTGCTGCTGACCACCGGAAAGGGCGAAAGCCGATTTGCGTAACTTATCCTTCACCTCCTCCCACAGTGCCGCGGCCCGCAGCGAGGCCTCCACGCGACAAGCGATAAACGACTTGTCGCGGACATCATTCACGCGCAACCCGTAAGCCACGTTCTCGAAGATAGACTTCGGGAACGGGTTCGGCTTCTGGAAGACCATCCCCACGCGCTTCCGCAACTCGTCCACTGCCACCGATTTATGATAAATATCCTCACCGTCGATCAGGCATTCGCCCGACACGCGCGTATCGTCGATCAGGTCATTCATCCGGTTAAACAGGCGCAGAAAAGTGCTCTTGCCGCACCCCGAAGGGCCGATAAGCGCCGTCACCGTGCGAGACTCCATCCGGATGCTGATATCCTTCAGCGCGTGGAAGCCCGCGTAATAAAAATCTACATTTTTTGTCTCTATCATCGTTCAATCCATTTTCACTTTTTTCCCGAGATACACCCGCGAGGCTGCCGCCAGCAAGTTCATCAACAGGACAATAATAATAAGCACCAGCGCCGTCCCGTAAGCCATCGGGCGCGATGCCTCGATATCCGTACCGCTGGTCGCGATCACGTACAAGTGATACGGCAGCGCCATCACCTGATCAAATACGCCGTTCGGTAACTTCGGCAGGAAATAGGCCGCCACCGTGAAAAGGATCGGTGCCGTCTCCCCCGATACCCGCCCGACAGAGAGGATCAATCCCGTGATAATATTCGGCATCGCCACCGGCAACAATACCCGGAAGATCGTCTCCAACTTACCGGCCCCCAACGCGTAACTCCCCGCCCGGTAAGAGTCCGGGATCGCCTTCAAGGCCTCCTCCGTCGTGCGGATAATCAACGGGAGGATAAGCAACCCCAGCGTGAATGCCCCCGCTAAGATCGAATCACCGAAACCAAACGCCTGCACGAACAACGCCATCCCAAACAACCCGAAAACGATCGATGGGATTCCCCCCAGGTTATTCGTCATCACGCGAATCACCCGCACGATCCACCGGTTCCCCAGGTACTCGTGAATATAAATCCCCGACATCACGCCCACGGGAAAAGCGACAGCGATGCTCCCGGCAATCAACCACAACGTGCCCACGATCGCCGGGAAAACACCTCCGGCACTCATCCCCTCCTCCGGGGACGACGACAAGAATTCCCAGTTGATCACCCCGATACCGTTGTACACGATAAAGCCCAGGATCCAGCACAAAATGCCCACCACCAGCAGCCCCAAGAGGCGAAAGAACGTGAATGCCACGGCCTGTTTTACTTTCTTGTTCATACGCCCAACCCTTTCCCTTGTTTACGCGTCGCGATCACCTCGGCCGAGAGGTTAATCACCAACGTGATCGCGAAAAGAATGCACCCCAGCAGGAACAACGCCTGGTAATGCGTTCCGCCGGCCGGGGCCTCGCCCAACTCGGCGGCAATCGTGGCGGGGATCGTGCGCACCGGCTCAAACAGCGAGCGAGGCATCACCGCCGCATTTCCCGTCACCATCAACACGGCCATTGTCTCGCCCACGGCCCGTCCGATACCCAACACTGCCGCCGCCGTGATGCCGGACGAGGCACAAGGGATCACCACCCGATAGATCGTCTGCCAGTGCGTCGCTCCCAGTGCCAAACTCGCCTCGCGTAACGCCCGGGGTGCCCCACGCATCGCGTCCTCGGCAATCGTGATAATCGTCGGCAATGCCATGATCGCCAACACGACGCTCCCCGCCAAGGCGCTCTCCCCAACGGGTAAGTCAAACACCCGCTGGATCAACGGCACCAGCACCACCAACCCGAAAAACCCGTACACCACGGAGGGAATCCCCGCCAACAACTCGATCATCGGCTTCAACCACTGCCGTGTCCGATCATCAGCCAACTCCGCCAAGTAGACGGCCACCCCCAAGCCCGGCACCAGCGCCAGGAAGATGGCGAAAAGACTTACCCACAACGTGCCCAAGATCAACGGGAGCACTCCAAAACGCGGGGCAGGACCGGCCGTCGGCTGCCACTCGCCGCCACCGAAGAATTGCGCCGGCGAGATATTCCCCGCTACCAGCCGCTTCACGATCTCTTCTCCCGCAGGCAGGTACTCGTCGGGCAAGAAAGCGATGATTCCCGGGGTCTTGGCCACGATCTCCTCCAAACGCCGCGGCAACAGCGCGTACTCTTCTCCCAGTTCCTCCTCCCCGTAGAGAGAGAATACCTCCTCGAAACGGAATAGCACGATCTCGCCCTCCTTTCCTCCTACTTCCTGCCATTCAGTGATCTCCCCGTCAAAGAGTTGCTTGATCTGCCGCGCATCAAGGCACTCCACGGGATTGGCCGCGTTTACACACAGCGTGTATCCCCTTTCCAACACGGGACTGGAGAAAAGCCCTGTCCCCTCCTTGAATAGAAACACGACGATCAATAAAATAGCGAGGCTCGTCACCCCCCCGCTCAAGGTGAACAAGCCTTCAATCACGTGTTTCACGACTCGTTTCGTCCATTTCATTTTCGTATTCATTTTGTAATCATTGCCGCAAAAGTAGAAGCCCGTCGTTACAGGAAAGTAACAATATAATTACGGAATTGTTACAATTTCTCCCGCCCCAACACGCGGGGAAACGATTACAAAACGGTTACAAGCCCCACTTGCGGGAGACTATCAAAACAAGATGGTTGCCGGGGCCTTCCCCGACAACCACCTATTTGTATCTCGACTCCCTTGCAGTACGACGAAACGAGGAGAACGGTCAATCCTCCGCGTGCTCCTCGTGCTCGCCGCCCTCGTGACTCAAGACGATGTTGCGTGCCACGTGCGACTCGTTACCGGAGACATCCGTGCAATACACTACCAGGTGGTAGGCTCCCGGCGTGGCGTTCCCCGCGATGATGATCTCGTGGTGGTGTACCGACAACGTATCACCCTTCTTCGCCTTTGCCGCCACGTCCCACGTGTGGTTATAAGCGAAGGGCACCGTCTCGGTACTCTCCCCGCTGGCCGCGTGGGTGTGCGGCGTGAAATTATTGTGGATATCCACCTTGTAAGACTTCAACATGTCGTTGTCGAACAACTTCATCGTGAAGTGCACGTCGGTGCCGATTTGCAAGGTATCCCCCTCCTCGGGCTCGATCAAGTTGATCACGGGAAGCGTGGTGTCACTCTCATCCTCGCACGCTATCGCGAAGAACGAAACGATTGCCATCAGGCAAAGCAGAAAATAGAAATTTGTTTTCATGTTACTTTATTTTAAAAGATATTTAATGACTACCCGGAAGTCGCGCCCCGGCTCGGGGATCTCGACCTTCCGGTAAAAACTAAGATGATTATAATAACG
This sequence comes from Odoribacteraceae bacterium, assembly GCA_031276355.1. GTDB lineage: Bacteria > Bacteroidota > Bacteroidia > Bacteroidales > Marinifilaceae > JAIRKS01. The sequence goes on along the minus strand of JAISNC010000078.1, from coordinate 2,613 downwards.
CGTGTCCAGCACATTCTGGAGCGAGAGGGTAATCTCCGCCCGCGATGCTCCCAAGGGGAAGAGGGTTGTCATGCCGGCGTGCAGGAGGTGGCTCCCGGATGTTGGTTTCTCGTTTCGGGCCACGCGGCGCTGGGGAGCGATATGCTGCCACTCCGCGTGGCACCGTACCCGTGCCCCGCCCCACGAAAGGGTATTAGAGAGCGAGGCCGGCGGAGAGAAACTCAACGGGGTGCGCTCGTCCCGGTTGTAGGTATGAACATACTCCCCCGTGAAGAGGTAGCTAAACCCGCGCAGAAAGTCGATGCCGAACGATAACTCTGCCCCCGCGAAGAGGGCACGAGCTCCCGTGTAACGGTAAATCTGCCCGGCATGAGGAAGCGCCGACCATATACCGGTCGGTTTCAAGTAGATGTAGTTGCTGAAAACGGCCACGAACGGCGACACGGCAAAGGTAAACGGCGCACGCCGAAACGTGTAGGAGAGATCTACCTGCCAGCCGCGCTCGGATGATAGCGCGGGATCACCCTGTTCGTGACGAAAGGTACCGTGGTGCACCCCGTTCGCGGCCAGTTCGTTGGCCCCGGGCAAGCGAAAAGCGCGCCCCACGTTCGCCTTAAACAGGTGAACACCCGGGCTCCACACGATTCCCAGCGAGGCGGAGATGTCCCCGAAACGCCTGTCCACGGCATACGCTCGCCAGCGATAGAGAGCGATCGCCTCGTCACCGTAGCCCTGTTCCCGAAGATAAGTTTCGAGATACGGGTCCCGGTAAGCCGAAATCTCCACGATACCACGGTCATAACGTACGCCACCACTCGCGGAAAAGCAAGTGGACGGACGATAGGTAATGATCCCGAAGAGGCCCGTGGCGAAACGATCATATCTCGGCAGGAGAAAGGAGTAACCCGCGATGCGGTTGCGCTGAGCCTGGACATCCCAGCCCATCACCTGCTCCCACTCTGGTAATTCCCGTTTCAAGCTCAAGGAGGAGCTGTACGTGTCCAAGAAGAATGCCAGTTCCCGGTTAGGGGCATGTTCCGGGAGAGGCTGGCCATCGTAGTGGGTATGAAAACGGCTCTGCTCCTCGCGATGATTGTACTGGTAGCCGGCATCCCAAGAGAGGGTCAGCGATGCCCACGCGTATTGCTGGCGAGTAGTCACCTTCAGGTGATTCACGGTGCTGTACGGGAGAGCTATATCCCGGCTATCACCGTCATCTTGCAGACGGGATGCGTCGGGGATCCCGTGTGCCCCGGGAAAGAAACCGACTTTCTGATAGGCATCGCTAATGGCATACCAAGCGTGGTATCTCCCGAAATGGTATTCAAGGTGCCCCGCGACATCCCGCTCCAAACCGGCGGTATTCTTCAGCCCGCGCGTGAGGATGGGCAAACGTTGCGTGAGGTAAACGACGGTATCGACGGGGACGCGATAGTCACCAAAATGTTGTTCCGAGTAACGGGCCTTGGCATACCATGCTCTTCGCTTCATCCCGGTCATCACCGAACCGCCTACAGTACCGTTCACGGTTCGCCCCAGCAGGACGATTTCGCCGAGAACCCGATCCTCCTCCGGCGGTGGTTGACGCGTGATCTCGATGACACCCCCCATCGCATCGCTGCCGTGAAGCAGGGAAGCGGGGCCTTTGAGCACGGTGACGCTCTCGACGTTGAAGGCATCGATTTCAAGCCCGTGGTCAGCCCCCCACTGTTGCCCCTCCTGTTTTACCCCGTTCTCCACCACGGCCACGCGATTGAAGCCCATCCCGCGAATCAGCGGCTTGGAGAAACCGGAACCTATGTCCATGGAGTGTACTCCCGGCAGATGCTCCAGGGCACGAACCAGGTTGCCCGTGAAGTGTTCCTGCAGGAACTGTTTACCGGCAAACTCCACGGGGAGCGTCGATTTGCGCCGAACGACGGCTGAACTGTTCCCTCCTGTGACAATGACTTCCTCCAAGCGAATGTTTTGAATGGTGTCGGTCTCGCGCGCGTGCACTTGACGGGCCACCAACATCACGTACGCCATCAGGATCAAACCTACACGCATACTACGATCTCTTTTGGTGTAATATAAAACTCTCGCACGAGTCAGGCTACTCGTGCTATCTAACATGCAAATGGGTGTTTATATGGCCGGGGGCGCGCGAGAGGGGGAGGCGAGGGAGACCCGATCCAGGCTTTTTCCCCGGTACACTACCGGATCCATCGTCCCTGACACCATAAGGATGGTCTCCGCGAGAGGGTCTGTCTCAATAAAGTAGGAGAAGACGAAATGGCATACCGGACAATCCGTACAGTCATGAGAGCGATGATCCTCTTCCAAGACGACCGTATCCAGGTGACACGCATGTACGCTCTTGACCACGAAAGGCAACATGAATACCGACAGCAGCATCCACGTAATCATAACCTTATTTTTTGTCGTTCCTTTCATTTGCCATTCCTGAAAACGATGCAAAGGTAGTAAAATCCTTTCGTTTTCTCTCTTCTCCGCAGGGTCAACGCATTAAAATTGGAGTAATTCGATTATGAAGTCCTTATTCCAAGCAGCTTTAAGTCGTTTAGATCGTAGGCTTTCTTTCCCGGTATCTTTTTTGAGCAAGTTCAACGC
>JAISNC010000046.1 GCA_031276355.1 Odoribacteraceae bacterium | reverse complement strand
GCTAAAGCATACGGTTAATCAAGTGTCGCCCCTGTGGGGCTTCCCTTGCAGTAGCCTCCAAGTCCCGCCAGGACGACACTCTGTTAAGAGGGTGTGCCAAAAGTCGGTTTTCGTCATTGGTATCCGCGCAGCGGGAAGCAATCCAGAAATCCGTAAACCCCTGGATTGCTTCACCCTTCGGGATTCGCAATGACGAAAACAAAGGAAATGACGAAAGAGCACAACGACACTGGGGCGTGTACCGTCACGACGACCCACGTGTACCGTCATTGCGATCTGCGAAGCAGGAAGCAATCCAGAAACCAATAAGTCAATGAATTATCTCGAATTACACTCGCCCGATGACATGCATTCGGGACGTTCGAGACAGCTACCAATGACGAAAACAAAGATTGTAATTCCCGTCATTGGTATCCGCGTAGCGGGAAGCAATCCAGAAACCCGTAAACCCCTGGATTGCTTCACCCTCCGGGTTCGCAATGACGAAAACCGCCCGAACATCTCGGCCGGGATACGAGGTACCTCCTCCGAAATCCGACTTTTGACACATCTCCCGACTTTTGAGACAGACCTCAACTCTTGAGACAGAACTCGACTCTTGAGACAGAGCTCGACTTTTGAGACAGCCCCGGAAGCGATGCCTTTTAAGAGAGCGCCGCGGGAAAGGGATGATTCCTTAGGATTGATTGTCCTTCTTGTGATTCCCGGGCCGCGCGATGGAATCCCGCATCAGGGTATCCGCCTCGATGTTCTTCATCCGGTAATAGTCCATGATCCCCAGGTTGCCGTTGCGGAACGCCTCGGCCATGGCTCGCGGCACATCGGCCTCCGCCTCGATCACGCGGGCCCGCATCTCTTGGGCGAGGGCTCGCATCTCCTGCTCCGTGGCGACAGCCATCGCCCGACGCTCCTCCGCCTTCGCCTGCGCGATCTTCAAGTCGGCATCGGCTTGATCGGTCTGCAATTCAGCCCCGATATTCTTGCCCACGTCGATGTCGGCGATGTCGATGGAGAGGATCTCGAAGGCCGTACCCGAGTCCAACCCCTTCTCTAACACCACCTTCGAGATAGAATCGGGATTCTCGAGCACCTGCTTGTGGGAAAGCGCCGAACCAATCGACGAGACAATCCCTTCGCCGACACGGGCCAAGACGGTCTCCTCGCCGGCACCGCCCACGAGTTGACGGATGTTCGCGCGGACGGTGACCCGCGCCTTGGCCACAAGCTGGATGCCGTCTTTCGCCATCGCGGCCACGGGCGGGGTATCAATCACCTTCGGATTCACGCTCATCTGCACGGCCTGGAACACGTCGCGCCCGGCCAAGTCCACCGCCGTGGCAATCTGGAACGTGAGATCGATGTTGGCTTTCGACGCGGAGACCAGCGCGTTGACCACCTGCTGCACGTGGCCCCCGGCCAGGTAGTGCGCCTCCAGCAAATCCGCCTTCAAGAGAAGGCCCGCCTTCTTCCCGATGATCATCGCCTCGACGATCACGGCGGGGGGCACCTTCCGCCAGCGCATTAACACCAGTTGAATCAACGATACTTTCACGTCCGACACCAGCGCCCGGAACCACAACCCGACCGGTATGAAGTAAAAGATAATCCATAGCAGGAATAGCGCCCCGACAATGACCACGGCAAAAAAGATCAAGTTATTTTCTTCCATAATTTATTCTGTTTTAAGTTTAACGATTACCTTATTTTTATATACTTTTAGCACGACCACCTCGCTGTTCGCGGCCACGTAGCCGCCTTGCGATTGCGCCTCCACCACGATCTCGCCCACGCGGATCTTGCCCGTCGGGGCCAAACGACCGACACAAACGCCCGTGTCGCCCTCCCGGATGAGCGGATCAACCCCCTCTACCGTGCTATCCACGCTCGCCTCCAGTTGCAACCGCTTCCAGGTCTTCGCGCGCAACGCATACCACGTGACAACGAAGCCCCCCACCGCGATTCCCACCAAGGTAAGGTGCCCGGCCAGCGCCCCCACCCGCGCGTAGGCGATGTAAATCGCCGCCCCGACGCAAAGAAACCCGGCAATCCCCACGACGTTCACCCCGGGGAAGACGAAAAATTCGAGAAACAATAAAGTGAACCCCACGATCACCAACATCAGCAGTATTAACCATTCCATGACCTATCATTCATCGTTCAACCATTCTTTTTTATTTTGCTCGCTAAAGGTACGATTTAATAACGAGAATACACGAAGGATCCCGTATCTATTTTCATACCTGCCGCATCGAGAGAATGATGCGCCCCCGGCTCCTGTCCACTCGCAGCACCTTCACCATCACGTGCTGGTGTAACGCGATGACATTCGCCGGATTAGCGATGTATTTTTCCGCGATCTCAGAGACATGCACCAACCCATCTTGCTTGACGCCGATGTCGACGAAAAGGCCAAAATTAGTGATGTTGGTCACGATGCCCGGCACGACCATCCCCTCTACCAGATCCTCGATCGCGTGGATGTTCTCCGCGAAGCTGAACACTTTCGCCGGGGGACGCGGGTCACGTCCCGGCTTCTTCAACTCCTCCACGATGTCCCGGAGTGTCGGCAACCCGACGCGGTCGTCCACGTAACGATTCAAATCGATCGCGGCACACGCCGCCTCGTTCCCGATCAGTTGCTCGATAGGAATACCGAGATCGCGCACCATGCGCTCCACCACGGGGTAGGACTCGGGGTGCACGGAAGAGTTATCCAACGGGTTCTTCGCCCCCTCGATCCGGAGGAAGCCCGCGCACTGCTCGTAGGCCTTCTCCCCCATCCGCTTTACCTTTTTCAACTCCTGGCGGTCGCGAAAAGGCGCGTTCTCCCGGATGTACTCCACGATATTCTCGGCCAGCACGGGGCCTAACCCGGAGACGTGGGTGAGCAGGTGCTGGCTGGCCGTGTTCACGTTCACCCCCACCCGATTGACGCACGACGCCACGATCCGGTCGAGACTCTCCTTTAATCGCGCCTGATCGACATCGTGCTGGTACTGCCCCACGCCGATCGACTTGGGATCAATCTTGACCAGCTCGGCCAGGGGATCCATCAAGCGCCGCCCGATCGAAATTGCCCCGCGCACGGTCACGTCATATTCGGGAAACTCCTCCCGCGCGACCTTGGAGGCGGAATAGATGGAAGCCCCGTTCTCGCTCACGGCAAACAGCAACACCGGCCTGTTGAAACGCACCGCTCGAACGAACTGCTCCGTCTCTCGGCCGGCGGTGCCGTTACCGATGGCGATGGCCTCGATCCGGTAGGCATCGACCAGCGATGCCAGTTTGGCCGCCGCCCGCGTCGACTCCCCGCGGGGAGGATGCGGGTAGATGGTCTCGTTGTACAGGAGTTGCCCCGTCTCGGCCAAGCAGACCACCTTGCACCCCGTCCGGTAGCCGGGGTCGATGGCCAATACCCGTTTGCTACCCAACGGTGGTGCCAACAGCAGTTGACGCAGGTTCTCGGCGAAGACCTTGATCGCCTCTTCGTCCGCCTTCTGCTTGCTGGCGTGGAGGTATTCCGACTCGATGGAGGGGAGCAGGAGGCGCTTGTAGCCATCTCTCACGGCCAGGCTGACCTGCGCCGCGCAATCGTTTTTCGCCTTGACGTATTGCTTTTCCAACGCCGCCAGCGCGGCCTCGTCGGCGATCTCGATCTTCACCTTCAAGATGCCCAACCCCTCGCCACGACGGATGGCCAGCATCCGGTGCGACGGCACGCGCCGTAACGCTTCCGAGTAATCGAAATAGTCCAGAAACTTCTCCCCCTCGGCCTCCTTGCCCTTGACAACCTTGGCCACCACCTGGGCCGTTCGGTCAAAAAAACGGCGCACCGTGTTCCGGGAACGCTCGTTCTCGCTCACCCACTCGGCGATGATGTCCCTGGCCCCTTGCAGTACCTCCTCCTCGGTCTCCATCCCTTCTTTCACGTACTCCGCGGCCCGCGCCCGCACGTCTCCCGCCTCCTGGCGTATCAACCACGCCGCCAACGGCTCCACTCCTCTCTCTTTGGCTTTCGAGGCCCGCGTCTGCCTCTTCGGCTTATAGGGCAGGTAGACATCCTCCAACTCGCTGGGTAACATGCACTTCTCTATCTGTTGCCGCAAGTCGGGCGTCAACTTTCCCTGCTGTTCGATGCTGTCAATCACCGTCTTCTTGCGCTTCTCCAACTCCTTGAATTGCCCGTACAACGTATATACCTGCTCGATCTGCACCTCGTCCATGCTTCCCGTCACCTCTTTCCGGTAGCGAGCGATGAAAGGGATGGTCGCCCCCTCGTCGAGCAACGCCAGCAGGGGTTGCACGTGATGATTCGCGAAACCACTTTTCTCGACCACATACGCCACGGGATGAATATAGTATTCCATGCTTCCTTTTTTTTACTTGGCGAAGATACAGCTTATCCGCGTTAATTACTACCTTTATCGCGCAAAAAATGTGGAAAATATCATGATAGAAATCCGGGGTATCCAGAAGAGTTACGGCGACTTGCAAGTATTAAAAGGGATTGATCTCGATATCCGGGAACAAGAGGTGGTCACCATCGTCGGGCCGAGCGGGGCAGGGAAAAGCACCTTGCTACACCTCCTCGGCACGCTGGACACCCCGGACGCCGGGGAGATACGCTACGACGCGGTCAACATTGCCAAACTCTCGCCCAACAAGCTATCGCTCTTTCGCAACCACCACATCGGCTTCGTTTTTCAACATCATCACCTGCTCCCCGAGTTCACGGCCATAGAAAACATCGCTATCCCGGCCTGGATCAAAGGAGACGGGAAGCGAGAGGCCGAAAAGAGGGCCAGGGAGCTGTTACAACTGCTTGGAGTGGCGCATCGGGCCGCGCACAAACCGAACGAACTATCCGGCGGGGAGCAACAGCGCGTGTCGGTGGCCCGCGCCCTGATCAATACCCCCAAGGTGGTGTTGGCCGACGAACCTTCCGGGAACCTCGACTCCAGGAACAAGGAGGAGTTGCACCGCCTCTTTTTCTCGCTGCGCGAGCGGCTTGGGCAGACGTTTGTCATTGTTACCCACGACCCTTCGTTGGCGGCCATGGCCGATCGTCAGATTCACCTGCGGGACGGGATGATTGAAAAGTCGTGAAAATCATTTTACAATTTTTCCGGTTTTCACATTGCCGTTTCGCGCTTTGTTTGTACATTTGTCCGCTGATTACAAATTAACTATCGGTTTAAAATTACATGATGTATACTGAAGAGTCGGATCAAGTGAGTTACTGCTTGGGATTAAGCATGGCAAGCCATCTCATCTCCTCCGGGGTTCACGCGCTGAATGTCGAAGCGTTCGGGGCTGCCGTGCGCGCCGCCTACAGCGGCGCGAAACCGGCCATTTCCCCGGAAGAAGCCAACAAGGTATTGCACCGCTTCTTTTCAAAGCAACAAGCAACGACAGGAGAGGCCGCGCGCGAGAGAGGCCGGGTTTTCTTGCAGGAGAATAAGGCGAAGGAGGGGATCAGGGAGTTGCCCAGTGGCCTGCAATACAAGGTAATCAGCCCCGGAACGGGAGCCGTCCCGCGGGCTAACGACACGGTAAAATGCCACTACGAGGGGCGCCTCGTGAGCGGGGAGGTGTTCGACTCCTCCTATCAACGCAAACAACCGGCCGAGTTTCCCGTGAACGGGGTGATCCAAGGCTGGGTAGAGGCTTTACAGATCATGCCGACCGGTTCCAAGTGGCAACTCTTTATCCCGTCGGAGCTGGCGTACGGGAGTCGCGGCGCGGGACAAGCCATCGGGCCTAACGAGACTTTAATATTTGATATTGAATTATTAGAAATTGTATAATTTAAAACAACCAAAAATTATGAACACTAAGACGTTTACGCTAATCGCGACCGTGGTTACCTTGGCTTTCGCCAGTTGCTGTAACTACACGCAGACCAGTACCTCCTTGAAGAATGATACCGATACGGCTTCCTTCTACATCGGTTTCAATTTCGGATCCCAATTGAAGAACGCCAGTATCACCGAGCCGAACCTCAAGGCTTTCATCGCCGGTATTAACGCGGCCTTGGCAGGGAAAGAGGCCCCGAGCGACCCTCAAGCGATGGGCATGTTCGTGAACCAGTACGTTGAAAAGAAGGTGCAGGAGAAAAGCGTGAAAGCGAAGCAAGAGGGGGAGGCGTTCTTGGCCGCGAACAAGCAGAAAGAGGGTGTCGTGACCACTGAAAGTGGCCTGCAATACAAGATCGAGAAGAGCGGCGATGGCCCGATCCCGACCGCGTCGGACGTGGTGAAGGTGCACTACCGGGGCACGCTCTTGAATGGCACGGAGTTCGACTCTTCCATCAAACGGAGCGAACCCTTCCAGTTCCAAGTCGGTAGCGGCGTGATCAAAGGCTGGTCAGAGGCCGTGCAACTGATGCCCGTCGGCTCCAAGTGGACGCTGTATATCCCCTCCGACCTGGCTTATGGCCCCCAGGGGTATTACGGCATCGCGGGCAACGAGACGCTGATCTTTGAAGTCGAGCTGCTGGAGATCGTGGCGCAAGAGAATAACGAAACCGCCGAGGACGCAGCGCATAACCACGAACATTAATCCCATCATAGAGCTATGGGGCTGTTCTCAACAGTCGATTTTCGTCATCGCGAGTTGCGCGGCAGGAAGCCAGCCAGCCCACGGGGAGTCACTGGATCGCTTCGGGCCACGCCCTCGCGATGACGATCGGCCAAGACTTTTGAGAGAGTCCTGTTTTTCATAAAGTTATACCCCATGAACTACGAGATTACCGGAAAACTAATCTACAAGGAAGATACGCAGCAGATCAGCGAGCGCTTCCAAAAGAGAGAGTTCGTTATCGAAGTGGAGAACGAGCGAAATGGCCAGTGGAATGATTTTATCAAAATACAACTCGTGCAGGATCGGTGTGATTTGATAGAAAACATCCCTTTGCAAGAGAATATCAAGGTCTATTTTAACCTGCGTGGGCGTAAATGGGAGAATAACGGACAGATATCCTATTTCACCAACCTCGAAGGCTGGAGGATCGAGAAGGTGCAACCGCAGCAGCAAGCTCAACAACCTTCCGTACCCCCTCCGCCGCCGGAATACGGGGTAGAGGACATCCCCCAAGCCCAAGAGACGGATGACCTGCCGTTCTAAAAATGAAAAGAGGTGTGTCAAAAGTAAAATGAACGCTCTGAGCATTGAATATTTGAAATCACTTTCAGATACCAACCCGAATAAAAAATACTAAAAGAGGGCGTGTTCAGACTTTTGACACACCCTCTTAATCAAGTGTCGTCCCGGCGGGACTGGGGGAGATGTATCTCCTTGCGGCCGTAAGCTAAAGCATACGGTTAATTGAGTGTCGTCCCGGCGGGACTGGGGGAGATGTGTCTCCTTGCGGCCGTAAGCTAAAGCCCAATGTCATCCAGCTAAGAGAGAACGATTGGCTGTAACGAATTTCGCTCCGATTGGCTTCGCCGGGTTTCGCTTCCCCAGAGGGGAATAATATCAATAGAAATCAGGATCCCCTCCCCCCGTATCTCCAATAGCCCGTGGGGCTTTCATTTCGACACTTTTTATGAATCCCCTGCGGGGAATTGGGAACAAGCAGGGATGCCGTTTCTCTATTGATAGGATTGCCCCACGGGCAATCGCCGCAAAACCCGCCGGGGGCCATCGTCCCCTCGCTTCCCCAGAGGGGAATAATATCAATAGAAAACAGGATACCCCCCGTATCTCCAATAGCCCGTGGGGCTTTCATTTCGACGCTTTTTATGAATCCCCGCAGGGGATTGGGAACAAGAAATGATGCCGTTTCTCTATTGATAGGATTGCCCCACGGGCA
>JAISNC010000027.1 GCA_031276355.1 Odoribacteraceae bacterium | reverse complement strand
GCAAAGTTACAGCCTTTGAGTAGATATATAATGCTGAAAAGCAAAAAATCATCCGTATGTAACATTGAAACCTGTTGATGTCCTTACTTTTATCTCTTTTTTAATGCGTTGACCCTGGAATGAAATGTCGGAATACCCTATTTGTATGCTGAAGAATCGATGATTCTTTTTCATCTTATATACCATGCGATTTTCTCAGATGTATTTTTATAACGCATCGGCGCAAACCACGGCACTGTTATTGACGCGTGTTACTCGGATCATTCTACGATCTTGTCAAAAAGGCGGGCTCTATCAAAAGCAAAAGCGCTTAGGGAAACTTCCGTAAGCGCTTGACTATCTCTATGTGGTCCCACTTGGGCTTGAACCAAGGACCCCCTGATTATGAGTCAGGTGCTCTGACCAGCTGAGCTATAGGACCCGTGCGATTAGGCACTTTTTACCGGTGGGCGCGAAGATAGGGAGATTTTTTGTTTTATCGCCCGCGAGAAATAAAAAAAAGCAGTACTTTCGTTCAAAAGATACGATGCGATGAAGATCTGTTTACTGGCGATCGGGAAGACGAGCGCCTCCTATTTGCGAGAAGGGATCGAGGAGTACGAGAAGCGGTTGAGCTTCTACGTCCCCTACGAGATGCGGGTGATCCCGGACTTGAAGCGCGTGAAGAATCTCCCGGAAGATCAGCAGAAAGAGCGAGAGGGAGAGTTGATCCTCGGGCAGCTGGAGGAGACGGACACGGTCGTGTTGCTGGATGAACGGGGAGGCGAGTACACGTCGCGGGAGTTCTCCGGTTTCCTGGAGCGGATGGCGCGGGAGAGGACGCGACGACTGGTGTTCGTGATCGGCGGGGCTTATGGCGTGGCGGGGCGAGTGCACGATCGGGCGCGGGAAAAAGTGTCGCTGTCGCGCATGACTTTCTCCCACCAGATGGTGCGGCTCATTTTCGTCGAACAGTTGTACCGGGCCATGACGATATGGAGGGGGGAACCTTACCACCACGATTAACGCGCGATATGAAAAAGATAGTTGTAGTTATATTGTTGGCCATCGCTTGCGTGTTGGTGGCCTCGTTATGGGAAGCGGCGTTCCTTCCCCGCTCCGGCCGGCAGCGATTGGCCGCTTTCGAGAAGCGCTTGCACCAGGAGGAGAAGTGGGCGGACGAGATGCTGGAAGAGTTAAAGGGGGAGAAAGAGCCTCACTGGACGCGGTGGAAACATAAAGGTTTTACCCTGCTGGGATTCAAGCGGCAGCGTTTAGTCTACTGGAATAACGAGCGCGTCGGTGTCCCGGGATTATACCAGGCCCTGCGCTCTGGCGGGCGCTTCGTGAAGTTCAATAACGCGTACTACGACGTGCGCGTGCGTGCGGCGGGCGAGATGGAGTATTTCGCCCTGCTCTTCCTCCAGGACGACTACCCCCACGTGAACAGGCACGTGAAGAACCGGGTGAACCCGGCGTTGGGGTCGAGCCTCTTGCGCGTCATCGCGGATGACGCGCCGGGGAGTGTCGTCGTGCATAACCGGGACGGCGAGCCGCTTTTCCGCGTGGACGAGGAGACGGGGGGAGGGGCGCGCGTGCCCGGTCACCTCGTTCTCGTTCTTTACGTGGTCGCGTTGTATCTCGTCTTCTACGCCTACAAGCTGGGGCTTACCGCCGCGCCGACGCTCCGGGTACAATTGATTTGGGTGCTCGCGTTCGTCGCCTTTTTCGTGCTCTCGCGCTGGAGCATGTTCTATTTCAAAGTGCCCTACTCGCTCTACCACCTCGCGATCCCCCGGGCGGACGCGACGCGCTGGAGTCTCGCGTGGCCCGTGGGAGATCTTTTCCTCTCGACCTTTTGCCTGGTGCATTTTCTTTTCCTCTCGTTCCAGAATATCCGCCTGCCGTTCCAGGAGCGCTGGTTGACGCGCTACAAGTATCTTTTCCTCTTCTCCCTGTCGTTGCTCACGTTCGTTTACATGAACGCCATCACCTGTTCCGTCGACTCGCTGATCGAGAACACGCGGGTCAGCTTGAACATGGCCCGGATCATGAACGTGGATATCTCCTCGATCATGGCCTTTATCACGCTGGTGATCGGGGCGATGGGGTTGCTGGTGCTGGTGGACGGGAGCGTGCGCTACTTTTCCCGCTTGCTCTCGTTGCGACAGGTGATCACGGGGGTGGGGGTGGTGTGGGGCGGCTTCACCTTGTCGTGCGCCGTGTTGGATCTCCCCCTCGCGTGGAAGGCCTCCCTCTTCGCGTTGCTGCTTCACCTGCTGTTGATCGTGAATATTTACCTGGTAAAGGGAGAGGCCCGGAGAAGCGTCTTTCTCGTTGCCATCGTGCTGGTCGCCGCTTACATCACGGGGGTCTCTCAACGGAGCGAGATGCAGCGGGAGTGGGCCATCCGGGCCGGTTATGCCAACGAGATCATCCGGGAACGGGACGAGGTGTTCGAGGAGAAATTAGTGGAGGTCGACCAGAAGATCACCCACTCCCGCGCGCTGGATTCGATGATCCGTCACGAGGATCAATCCGTCGTCTCCCGTTTCCTGCTGGAAAAACTGACGGATCTCACCGGCTACCATTACACGGGGAAGGTCGTCGTGTCCACGGGAGAAGCCGCTCGCCCGCGGGCGTGGGATGCCTTGATCGACTCCCTGGGCGTGCCCATTGCCGGGACCTCTTTTTATAATATCGATGATTTTGACGGGTTTACTACCTATGTCGGGCGTTTCGACTTTCCCGCGTCCCCGGGGACGACCACCCGACTTTACCTTCGTTTCGATTCCAAAATGGAGAGCGATCGTCCCGGTTACCGGCAGATACTCTCGCGGGAGCCGATGCATCCCGTCTCGATCATATATCCCTACTCCTACGCCAAGTACAAGAACGGGACCCAGCTTTGCTCTTACGGGAACTATAACTATCACCGGACGCTCTCCCGTTTTGACAAGGAGTATTCTCACGTGGCGGCGATCGAGTCCAATAATTATTCCCACATGCTTGTTCCCGTGGGCGACACCGGCCTTTTCGTTATCAGCCTGGGGAAGGGCTTTTTCGCTCCTTACGGGTTGAACGTCCTGTACGCGATATTAGCGTGCTTGCTTTTCTCCTCCTACGGGATCTTTTTCCAGGCCGGCAGGCGGGGGTGGCGTTCGCGTGATGCATCTTTCAAAAAGCGTATCCGCGATAATATTCTCGTGTTGACCTCTCTCTTGATGATTGTCACGACCTTGTTGAGCATCATGACCATCTCGGCGGGTTTCGAGCGCAGACAGTCGTTGGAGGTGTTGAAACTCTCCAAGTTCGTTAGCCGGGAGGTGGAGCAGTACGAGGAGGTGGAAGCGGGCCTCTGGCCGGAGATCACGCGGGAACTGGAGCGGATGGCGGACGCGATACAGGTGGACGTGAACATCTACTCCGAAGGCGGGGAACTCGTGGCGACTTCCCTGCCGCTCGTCTTCGAAAAGGGGCTTGACGGGACGTTGCTGAATCCAGAGGCTCACCGGCGTCTCGCGCGGGAACATGCCAACAGTTTCGTGCAGGAGGAGCGCGTCGGGGAGTTGACGTATATGGCCGTTTACATGCCGCTGGAGCTGAAGAACGGGAAAAAGTATATTTTGAGCATTCCCTATTTTTCCGAGAGCGACGAGTTGAACAGGGAGATTTTGTTCCTGGTGGTGATCTCCGTTAACGTGACGATCATTGTCATCGTCCTCGCTCTTTTTCTCTCTCACGTGGTGGCCGAGCGCATGGTCAAGCCGCTGCAGATGGTCAACGAGAAGTTGCGTTTGATGCACCTTGGCGGGAAAAACGAGAAGATCGTGTATAACAAACAGGACGAGGTGGGGGCTCTCGTGAAGGAGTATAATAACATGGTAGACAAGCTGGAAGAGAGCGCGAGGCGGCTCTCCAGGGTCGAGCGCGAGGCGGCCTGGCAGGAGATGGCGCGCCAGATCGCCCACGAGGTGAAGAATCCATTGACGCCCATGAAGTTGAATATACAGTTCCTGCGACGTGCCCTGCAATGCGACAACATGGAGGAGGTGCGTCGTCGTTTCGACAATATTTCCGCCGTTTTGATCGAACAGATTGACCACATGGCCGCTATCGCCAACGCTTTTTCCGACTTCGCGAAGGTATCCGTGGCTACCAACGAGTGGTTTAACTTCAGCGAGATGGTGGAGGGATGCGCGCGTCTCTTTGCCAACGACGTGGAGTGGATGCTCACGGAAATAGAGCCGGATATCTTTCTTTTTGGCGACAAGAAGCAGGTCAACCGGGTGCTGGTGAACCTGTTGAAGAACGCGGGCCAGAGTATCCCGAAGGGGCGGCAGGGGGAGATCTCTATCCTGCTCGAGCGGCGAGACGCGCGGGTGATACTAAAGATTAAAGACAACGGGAGCGGTATCCCGGAATATTTGCGGGATCGCGTCGCCGAGCCGAACTTCACGACGAAGTCGGGAGGAATGGGACTCGGGCTACCGATCTCCTACAAGATTGTCGAGGGCATGGGGGGGACGATCCGTTTCGAGAGCGAGGTGGGAGTGGGCACCACCTTTATTGTCTCTTTCCGGGAGGCGAAACGGGGAGATTGATCACGGGACGGGGCCGATCAGGCGCGCCTGTTCGGCTACCGTTTCCGGCGCGATCTCTTCCATGCACGTGCGCGGGCGCTTGCATTTGCCCCTCCCGTCTTTCGTGCAGGGGCGGCAGGGGAGGTCTACCTCCACCACTCGTATCCGCGGGCCTGTCGGGAACCCGAACGCCGTTGGCCCCATCAGGGCGATCCCGGGGACGCGGAACAGGTCGGCGACGTGCAAAAGGCCGGTGTCGGCGCTGATGACCATCCGGGAGATCTTTACCAGGTAGCACGACTCCAGCAAGGTGTTTTTCCCCGCGAGGTTCACCACGCGTTCCGGCGCGGCGGCGCGGATCTCCTCGCAAAACGTGTCGGTAGGCCCGGCGAGGAGCAGGAAACGATACTCCGGCAGTAGCCGGATCAGCTCCTGCCAGCAGGCGACGGGCCAACGTTTCATCTTCCAGTTAGCGGATGGGACAAGGGTGATCGTGTTCGGTTGCACGTGAGCGCCAAGTCGCCCGGGCAGATCCGGGGGAAATTGCCACTCGACCGGGGCGGTGTCGAAGCGGGTAATGCCCCATTTCCGTAGTGGTTCCCGGTACGATTCGATGCCTTTGAACGGCTTCTCGAAGGTGTTGATGCCCAGGCTGAATAGCAGAAAGCGCTTCCATCGCTTCTTGCGTCGTAAGGCGTAGCGGGGGGCCGTGTGCAGGAGTTCCTTGAGCGGGGAGAGCAGGATCGCTTTCAGGATGTTCGACCGGATGTTGCTGTGCGCATCGTAGAGATAGTCGAACCGTTCTGCCTCCAGCGCGCGCGCGACGCGCAGCAAGCCCCGCGCTCCGCTTTTCCGGTCAAACTCCCACACGGTATGGATGCGCCTCTCCGCGCGCAGGAAAGGGGCCATCTCCTCCCGGGCGATCCAGTGGATCTCCGCGTCCGGGAAGTGGTGCATGATCCCGTCGATCACGCTCATGCACTGTATGATGTCCCCGATGGAACTGAAGCGAATGATAAGGAATTTGGTCATATCGTTATACTTTGACGACAAAATTAGTAAAAACGCGATTTGTTAGGGTAAAAACACTACATTCGTGGGCCATTTTTGCAAATAAACCGATAAAGCGTATGAAGAGACATGTTCCGAACCTGATCACTTGCCTGAACGTCACGTGTGGCGCGATGGCCATTTTCCTGGTGATGCACGACCGCGTGTTTTTCGCGGCGGCGTGCGTCTTGTTGGCGATGGTATTTGATTTTTTGGATGGATGGTTCGCCCGGTGGTTGCGCGTGACGTCGGAGATGGGAAAGGAGCTGGACTCGCTGGCGGACGTCGTGAGTTTCGGGGTGGTGCCGGCGCTGCTGGCTCACGTGTTGATCAAGGAGGCGTTGGCGGGAGAGTTCACCGCCTGGTGGGCGAGCGTGTTGCTCTATTCGCCCGCCGTGATACCGGCCTTTTCGGCTTATCGCTTGGCCAAGTTTAACCTGGATACGCGGCAAGGCCACTCTTTTATAGGTATGCCGACGCCGGCTCACGCCCTCTTCTGGGTGGCTTTGATCTTCTCCCGGCGTTATACCCCTGCCCTCCACGACGCTCTCTGGAGCAGCCCGTGGTTGTTGGTCGCTTGTGTCCTCTTCTTTTCGGTACTGTTGATATCGGGGTTACCCATGTTTTCGTTGAAGATATACTCGTTCGCGTGGAGGGCCAATCGCTGGCGCTACTCCTATTTTGCCGTCTCGCTGTTGTTGTTTCTTCTCTTCCGTGTCGATATGATCTCCTTCCTCATCCCGCTGTACGTGCTTTTTGCCGCGCTGGAAGCCGCGTGCCGCTCCTTTCGGGTCACAAGGAGGGGGTGTAGTCGATGAAGTCGTGGTGGGGAGAGACGATGGCGACGGTCTCCGCGGTTCTCCTCTCTTGGACGGGAGGGGCAGCCTGCAGGGAGGCCTGGCCGGTGTGAGGATCGGGCTGGAACAACTTGGATTGCGAGATGACGATGATGCCGGTGATGACGGCGGCCGAGAGGCCATATTTGAAGAGACGCGCCAGCACGTTTGACCCGGCGCGGATGTATTCCCCCGTGTCGTCTCCCCGTCGCGTGACGGTAGGGGGCAGGACGAGGGGCAACATGCCTGCCGTGTCGGCCAGGAAATTGTGCCCGGACGGTTCGAGGCGGGGGCGTCCTTTCCGGTCGGCGTGAAACGTGCCGATTGTGCCGAAGGGGATCGTTTCACCTTGTTCCAGTCGTTCGAGCAGGGAGTCGCGGAGGCGGGCTACCCGCGCTCTTGCTTTTCGGGTATCGATCCCTTCCCGCTGCGCGATCCAGATCGCGAGCATCCCGTCGTCGTGTCGAACCTGGCTGTTAAACAGTACTTTCTTTAACGGGGGGGTGATGCGGCCCTCCTTTATCTTCGCGCTTTCGTGGTGCCCGACCAGGGCCCCAATACCGGGGATGATGACCTGATCGTGCAGGTAGACAAGTTCTTCGATGTAACTGATGAATGTTTCCATGCAGCAAAGATAATAAAAAAGTAGGGTGCGAAAGTGCTCTTCCTGTATATCTTTTGAACGGATAATTGTTACCTTCGTGCCGGTAATTTGAATATCAATTCACTAATTAGAAAGAACATGAAAATATTTGTTACGGGCGGGACGGGCTATATCGGCTCGCACACCGTGGTTGAATTACAGCAAGAGGGGTTCGAGGTGATCATCGTGGACAATCTCTTCAACTCGGATCTCGGGGTGCTCGACGGGATCGAGCGAATCACCGGCACGCGCCCCGGTTTCGAGTGTTTTGATCTCACCGATGCGCCGGCGACGCGTGACTTTTTCTCCCGTCACCGGGACATCGGGGCGATCATCCATTTCGCGGCCTTGAAGGCGGTGGGGGAGTCGGTGGAGAAGCCGCTGGAGTATTACGCGAATAACCTGAATTCCCTGATGAACGTGCTCTCCGGCGCGCGGGAGTTTCGCGTGCCGGGCCTCGTGTTCTCCTCCTCGTGCACGGTATACGGCCAGGCGGCGGTGTTGCCCGTGACGGAGTCGACGCCCCGCCGGGAGGCCGAGTCGCCTTACGGGAATACCAAGATGATGTGTGAGGATATCTTGCGGGATGTGGCCCGCGTGGAGCCGGGATTGAACGTGATCGCCCTGCGCTATTTTAACCCGATCGGGGCGCATCCCTCGGCGTTGATTGGCGAGTTGCCCCTGGGCGTGCCCAATAACCTGATCCCGTTCCTGACGCAAGTGGCCGCGGGGATACGCGACGAGTTGAGCGTCTTCGGCGATGATTACGACACGCCCGACGGGTCGGCCATCCGCGATTACATCGACGTGGTAGACCTGGCCCGGGCGCACGTGATCGCCATCCGGCGTTTGCTGGAGGGGAAAAACGAGCGGAATCACGAGTATTTTAACATCGGTACCGGTCGCGGGCTTTCCGTGTTAGAGATCATTCGTGCCTTCGAGCGGGCCACCGGGGTGAAGGTGAGATACCGGATCACGCCGCGCCGGCCGGGGGATATCGAGAAGGTGTGGGCCGACACGACATGGGCGAACGAGGTGCTGGGGTGGAAGGCGAGCGTGCCCATCGAGGAGACCCTCCGGAATGCCTGGAAATGGCAACAGCACGTGGGACGCGAGCGTTAAACCGTTAACCTACTCGTTAAGACGATGATGTTCGACAAGCCGTTTAAAGATGCAATCAGCAGATTGCCTTCTGCCGAAAAGGATAAATTGATTTTTCGCCTGCTCAAGAAAGACCTGGATTTGGCAAATCGATTGCTGTTCGAGTTGGTGTCCAGCGATAGTCAAGAAGATAGACGACGGGAAGCTAAGAAGAGAATCGACAACATGATAGCCAAGTCAAGGAATCGCCTATACTCCTCGCCGGGCATATTGTTAATGGAGATGAAGAATGTAAGCGGTGTTATCAACGAACATGTAAACATAACAAAAGACAAATACGGCGAGGTTTACCTTCAACTTTTCGTGCTGAACGAGTACCTTCAAATGTATAACGATCATTTTAAGGATGCTTCGCCAGGAAAGTCGTATACGTTTAATCTATATCTTGTTGCCAAGGTATTTAAGATTATGATCTTGTTGAAGAAGATGCACGAGGAGATCCTGGTAGATTTTGCTAATGATCTTGAAAAAGCAGGCCGGTTGTTTGGCGATAATCCCGGTTTGATGAACGCGGCGAGATACAATGGGTTAGATGTTAATTGGTTGATTGAAAATAAAATTCCCGATAATATCGCTGAACGGGAAAAAGATCTCAGGCAAAACGGGTATTTGAAATGAAAGAGAGGAGACGCGTCGTGGCCCTAAACTCGACTGGCAAATACCTGCGATCCGGGGTAGTTGCATCGTTAGAGGACGCTCGATCCGCGTAAAGGGGGGATTATAAGAAGTAACCGATCTTTAGCTCGAGGTGGCTATATTTCATGGTCGATACCTCGTAATCGACGATGATGCTGAAGCCGTGGCGGAACCTTATGCCGACGCGCGGCATGGCGTTTAGACCGGCAGAAAAATCGTACAGGAGACCGCGCGAGGAGCTCCACCCGATGAGCCAGCCAATGTCGCTCCCGATACCCAGCCCGATGAACGGGACGATGGCTCTTTCGTGGAAGAATTTGTAGTCCGCGATGACGAGCGTCCTCGTGGGCAAGCTCCCTGTCAGGAGTCCCGTCAGGATCGTCGACGTGTTGATATTCGTTACGATCTCTTGTACTCCCACGTCGATCGGGATATCGCGCAGTTGGTAACGTGCTTCCACGTAGAGGGCCGTGCCCGCTATCCTGCCCTGTTTTTTCTCTTTGTTCGATCCTTCGAAGCGTATCCCGCTGCCCGCTTCGAGGTGAATCCTGTCCTGTTCTCGCGTTTGTGCTGCCGCGGGCCAGGGGAGAGACAAGCCGACCGTCACGAGTGCGAGGAGCCGGACGACGGTCGTGAATAGCGAGATTGTTTTCATCTTTCGGTGGTTTTTAATCAATTCCCGCGAATGTAGAAATTTTTCACGGCCCGGGGCATGATCGAATCATTTTTGTCGGGGGCGCGGATACATGCGCGTGTCGACCGGGATGGCCGGTAGAGATCGGGTATTTGGTTATCGTGGGGCGTTCCATCTCTCGCTGATTTCATCTTTCCCGGGCCCGCGGGAGGATTCCCCCGTGACGGGAAAGATGCGCGGCTTGCGGGAGAGCGGGTCGGGGAGAATCACCACGCGTGCGCCGTAGACGCGCTCGATGTTGTCGGGAGTGAGCACCTCTGTCGGCGTTCCGGAGAAGCGCGGCGTGCCGTTATCGAGCAAGATCACGCGGTCGCTGTACTCGCCGGCGAGATTCAAGTCGTGGATGACCAGCATCACCGTGATCCCTCTTTCCCTGTTGAGGCGCCGCACGAGATCAAGCACCTGCACCTGGTGGGCGATGTCGAGATGGGCCGTCGGTTCGTCCAGGAGCAAGGTCCCGGCTTGCTGGGTGAGGGCGCGGGCGATGGCGGCCAGTTGTCGCTCGCCCCCGCTGAGGCGATCCATTGGCGTGTTACCGGGTACTTGAATGCCGGCGAGGTGCATGTTCTCGCGGGCGATGGCGATCTCCTCGATGGTCTCGAAGAGACGCGTGGGCGGGCGATGGGGAAGCCTCCCCATGAGCACGTAATCCTCCACGGCGATCGTGTCCGCTTCCACGGACTGGTTCACGACGGCTAACGCGCGGGCGCGGGCGCGGTGGGAGAGGCGCGCGATCTCCTGCCCGTTGACACGTATCGTCCCCCGATAGGGGGAGATGATGCCCGATACCGCGCGCGCCAGCGTGGTCTTTCCCGACCCGTTTGGCCCGATCACGGCGACCAGCTCGCCCGCGGGGATGATCAGGCGCGGCACGTCGAGGATTACTCGCCCGTGATACCCACACCGGAGGTCGTTGATCTCGATGGCGTTTTCATGGTTCATCCGGCTCTTTTTTTTCTGCCACTCGTGATGGCGATGAAGAGTGCACCCCCGGTGATGCCCGTGATCACGCCGATAGGTAACTCTAACGGCGCGATCGCGACACGGGCAAGGATGTCCGAGAGCACGAGGAAGATACTCCCGCCGAGGAAGGAGGCGGGAAGCAGGATCCGGTAGTCGGTGCCTACCGCGTGGATCAGTAGTCGCGGGATGACTAACCCGACGAAACCGATCAGCCCGGCCACGGAGACGCATATCCCTGTCAACAACGAGGCGAGGAGGAAGAGTATCTTGACGAGTCTTCCCGTGTTGACTCCCAGTTGCGTGGCCGGCTCGGCACCTAACCGCAGGGCATTGAGGGCGGGCGCGTAGAGGTAGGCAAGCAGTAATGACGCTACCGACGCGATGCCTACCAGGCGGATCAACGTCCCGTTCGTCTCGTTCAACGCTCCCATGATCCAGAAGATGATCCCGTGGAGATCCCTGCTTTTGGCCGTTGCCATGAGTAGCATCACCAGCGACGAGGAGATGAAACTGATCATGACTCCCGTCAATAGCAGCCCTTCTACCCGCGTTCCTCGCCGCGTTCCCAGCCCGTGCACGAACAGCACGGTGACGAGTGCCCCGGCGAATCCCGCTGCCGGTAGCGTGAAACTGCCCCACGCGACTTGCAGCGAGAGCACGATCGTTAGCGATACCCCCACGGAGGCTCCCCCGGAGATGCCTAACGTGTAAGGTTCAACCAGCGGGTTGCGGAAGATCCCCTGCAGGATCACCCCGGAGAGGCTCAACGCGCCTCCTACCGCACAGCCGAGTAGCACCCGCGGCAGGCGTAATCGCGTTAATATCTCCGTGCGCCCGTCGTCTACCGGGTTTGTTAGCAGTCGGATCACTTCCGCTGGCGTGAAAAGCGTCTCGCCGATACACAATCCAGCGAGGACGCTGGCCACCAGCAGTGCCAACAGTCCCGCGAGGGCGATCGCCCACGCCCGGTAGCGGCGGGAGATGTTCATGGCAGGGAGTGTACGAGGCGGGCGATCTCCTCGACACCCTCCGTGAAGGTGACGGGCGTGGGGCTACAGATAGTGTCGTCGATCAAGTAGACGCGGCCCGACCGGGTGGCGGGGAGAGAGGTGATCGCGCGCCATTTTTTTACCTGTTCGTCACCGGCGATTCCCATGGCCGTGATGAGGATCACGTCGGGGGCGGACAGCAGGACGAATTCGCGCGAGACGATGCCGTTATCTAACCGCGCGGCGATGTTTTCTCCCCCGGCGCGCGTGATGTAGTCGTGCATGAAGGTGCCCGCGAGGGCGGTAAAGAGGGGGTCGGCACCAACCTGGAAAAAGACGCGGGGGCGCGCTTCTCCTTTTCGCGCGGCGACGCGCTTCTCGACAACCTCGAGGCGTTCGCGGCAGGCGCGGTTGATGGCGCGGGCGCGGTCGAGCGTGCCGGTAAGCTCGCCAAGTTGTTCCAGTTGAAGGCATATCTCGTCGAAATCTTTTGGTTGCCCGAGGCGTACGACCTTTATCCCCATCCGCTCCAGGCCGCTAACGATCCGCGGGTGGGTAAGGCCGCTCGCCAGCACCACGTCGGGACGGAGCAACGCTACCCGTTCCATGTTCACGCTCACGGCATCGGCCACCACGGGTATCGAGCTTGCCGGGCCGGTGACGCAGTACCGGGTACAGCCCACGAGGTGATCTCCCGCGTCCAGCAGGTAGAGGTTTTTCGTGATCGAGGCCGCCAGCGAGACAACGCGTCGCGCCTCTTGTCCATTGGCTTGCAGGAGGATCGCGATGAATAT
The DNA here is from genome assembly GCA_031276355.1 of Odoribacteraceae bacterium. Classification (GTDB taxonomy): domain Bacteria; phylum Bacteroidota; class Bacteroidia; order Bacteroidales; family Marinifilaceae; genus JAIRKS01. The sequence continues at coordinate 5,494 of JAISNC010000027.1, read as the reverse complement.
ACCGGTGATTGCTATTCTTTTCATCGTTTTCTTTTTCATCGCCGCGAAGATAAGAAAAATAGTAACGTGGCGGGGGACGTTCTTCTTCAACGGGGGCTATCTTCACCATCGAGGAGGTAGAGCAACTCAGGGGAGGGGCATAAAATAGTGTCTCTCGCCTATCTTGATAAAATCAACGAAATTTTCTTGTTCGCTTCTTACTTTAAAAGAAAATTCTACTTAACTTGCCGTCGTTTTATTATAGACCATAACCCGGCCGACTATGCCAACGGTGTCTATAAGACTTTACTAATTTCTACTATTGTAGATATTGGAGTTAACACGATCGACGAGCAGTCTATAAGACTTTACTAATTTCTGAGATCTTTGCACACAGAAGGATCAATAATTTACACCTAAACAGTTGTCAATTATTATTTTATTGAGTACATTTTCAGTAAAGTAAATCAAATGAAAAGAATTAAACAACCGATCCAACAAATGTCTTTTTCCGATTATTACGTGGAGCAACGCTCCGCCAAAACATCTGTCTTTTATAATTAAATCAACACCCTTGCTGACTGGCATCAAATCGAAAAAGTGATCAACCGTTATTATCATAAAGGGGAGACTCTCCAGGGCTGCAAGCCTTACGGCGGCGTGCTGCTCTTCAAGATGTTACTGTTGGGCATGTGGAATGACCTGTCGGATGTAAAGACGGAAAATTATGTCAGTGACACCCTGTCTGCCACGCGTTTTTGTGGACTGGGGCTGGAAGATCCCGTTCCGGATCACAGCACGCTGAGCCGTTTCCGCACGGAATTGACCCGCAATAAGGGAATGGATAAGCTCCTGCAGGCCTTCAACCGTCAGCTGGAAAAACACCACCTGATCGTCCGGACGGGGATTAAGGTGGATGCCTCCCTGACGGAAAGCCCGCGCAAGCCCAAAGGGGCTGTCAGCTACGAGATAGCCGAAGATCGCAAGGAAGAGGAGGTTCCGCGGCAGGAGCAGGATAAACAGGCCATTTCGCTCCGTAAGCTCCAGGGCAAAGGGGTGGACACGGACGGCCGGTGGCTGAAAAAAGGGAAACGGACGGTGTTCGGTTTCAAGCAGCACGATGCGGTGGATGAAAACGGGATGATCCCCGGGGTGCATACCACAACGGCAAACGAACATGATTCCAGGGGTTTGAAACCTCTGTTGCGGAAGATCCCCCGTCGTTATGCCCGCCCTGGGGTGGCGGCCGACAAAGGCTATAAAGTGGCGGAGAATGAGAAGCTGTTGTCGAAAATGAAAGTCAAAAACCGTCTGATGCACAAGACTTACCGCGACCGCCCGTTGACCGGTTGGCAGAAATTCTTCAACAAGCTCATATCCAAAACCCACCGGGTGGTAGAACGCGCCTTCGGCAGCATAAAAAAATGGTTCGGCGGCGGTAAAGCCCGCTACATGGGACTGCACAAAACCCACGCCCAACACGTTTTATGGGCCATTGCATACAACCTGAAGAGATCCCCGGGGCTAATCGTATCCAATTCTTTAGAAACCACAGAATGAGGGACTAAATAAGCCTTCGTGGGGAGAATAATACCGGGGAAAGGGAGATTCTACTCCTTTTAAAAAACGTTATTCACAAAAAAACGTTGGGGAAACGGGCCGTTTCTTAAGAAACTCTGGTAGTGAGGTGTTTTGCAAAGCTCTCGTAAATATTCGTCCCGCCACGAAGATTTGTATTCTATATTTTGACTCTCTGCCATAATATTTTAATTTATATCACTTTAATTTCTCACAAAATTAAAAACTTCTTTTGTGTTTCAGCGCGATAGTTGGATTTTTATCGTATTCCTGTTTGAGTTTGTATAAATCACTGCCCTCTTTAATTATTGTATTACGATAATTTGTATAAAATTCCATCAGTTGACGGCTTTCCGGATTTGAGAAACTGCATTGTATAGTTTCCGAAAAATCGTTGTTTTGGATTGCCTGAATTACTTTTTTCTTTTCGGCATCGTCCAAAGTTTGCATACAATTATTGTAACATTTGCGCCAATTATCTGTTGAATGTGGATATTTATCACCCAAAGATTCAAAAAAATAACGATACAAAATAAATGTTTCGGGCATTTCCAGCAACTCAAGAAATTCTTTTTCGGTATGCCCGAACGCTTTGTAGAAGAAGGAGTTACCACGCCCGATTTTACCTTTTGTGCTGTTTAAGATGGCTTGCACGGCTCTGATATATTTTCTGTTCCAATGTTCGCCGATATAATCGCGGTTGTGGGAATAATCTATCATGTCGCCCGCTTGTTTAATTATGGGATGGTACTTCATCGGAAAGGAATAAATACTGATGTCTAATTCTTCACACAAATCTATATTGATTTTCAAACGGTTGTACAGGTCAATGGGCTTATCTCTGAAATTGTACAAAAGATAGTTTGAAAAATCACGCATACCTGCGGCGGCACTCATTCTAATCGCTTTTTCATACTGCGGTTGGGTTTTCATATCATCGAAAGCAATGCGCAATGGTCGCACATTGATTCTTGAAAGCAAGTGTACTTTTTCTTCCGTAAAAAGCCGGGCATCAACACCCTGATTGAAATCTACATATCGCTGTCGAGGCATGGGGCGAAAATGCTTTTTGTATATGTCTTTTATATCTTCGTAAGCGGCCAGTAGATTTTCTTTCTTAGCAGTTAAAGGTTTGTTTATATGATATTTATCAAAAATGATTTTATAGACCTGATATGATTCTTCGCCTTTCAAACGCTCATAAAATCTCATTATCAAACTTTGGGCTTTGCGGATATAGGCGCGGTCGTTAATTCCTTTTTGCAGGTTTTCAATGGAAAGTTCTAACAAATCGGGCTGCGTGAATTTGTCTTTTTTACCAAAGCCGCAAGCAACAATCTCATTAATTATCGTTTCTATATACTTGGAAGCCAAAATATTATTATCCATCAACAACAAATCTTTCTGGTCGCCGTAGGTTTCTTTTACCAACGAAATGCGCTCCTGCAAAGGAATATAAGGGTTGTATATCGGCTCTAATTTTGGCACTGCACAAAAGGCGCATTTACGAATACAGCCGCGTGTTGTGTAACCATAAAAAGCGTTGTTTATCGTGTATTTGTACTCGATTTCGTCTAAAATAGAATAATCAAGCGGTAGGTTGTCAATAATTTTGTCATCTTCTTGGTCAAGCTGCCCGGGAATACACAAAATCCCTTTATGTATGTTTGTCAGGTCAATACCGGTGGCTTTTGCAATTTCTTCGGGTTGCAAGGTTGCTAACACTCCTCCAACCATTAAGCCGCTCGGCTTTTTGACAAGTTTTTTCGCAAAACGGATTGTGTCAATAGTTATGTTCCAATAGAATGTGAAAAGGGTTGTAATCATAACTCTATCAAATTCAGGCTCTTTTTCCCAAATGCCTTTCCTATAATAATCGCGGTATTCTTCCACTGTTGCAGTAAGCAACAATTCAATTTCAGAATCGGACAGTTTAAGTTGTTGTAAAAATTCTTTTTTCCGGTAACGGATAAAATCAATCAAAATATCTTTTCGCAGTTCCCAATCAATAGAATTGTCTAAAATGGCGAGGGCAGCAATACATTTGTCTGCAATTCGTTCTATGACAAACTGTTTTAAGTCGCCTTTGTAGAAAATAACATCGTACCCTAACTGCTTGTGATAGGTGGCAAGTTTCATCAAACCAATGGGTGGAAACTTGTTTGAGTAGTTTGGCTCTAATAATAAAACTTTCTTTCTATTTGGTTCAACTTGCGTCATTACCTGCTTAAATCCTTGATTACTTTGCTTGTGAGTTCGTCAATCAGTTTTGTATGTTGAGAGGGGCAATTATCTCTCAAATACTTAAAAGAACGTCTGACAATAGCAACTTCCTGTTCGGTATATTTTAGTCTTAAAGTGTAAAATTTATCTAATAAGTGTTTGGGGTCAGTAGAAACAGGCGGCGGTTCGGCTACTACTGTTCCGTTAGTTGTTGTGACTGCTGGAATTGGAATTGGCGAATTTTTGATAATATCTTTCAATTTCTTTTTGTAAATCTCAACAACCTTCTGTCCTGCTTCCGATTGGGCTTTTGTGCTGTTTGTTGCACTTTCCAATTTTTTTTGTGCTGTTTCCCATTTTTGTTTTACTTCGGGAATGTCTTCGTGTTCAGTTGCTTGTTGTATTTTTGCCTGCACAGCGACAATATCCCTTGCCGCTGTTTTCATTTGATTTGCCAAATGGTATAACTGATACAAAGTATAAAAATAATCTCTCAAAAACTTCTGCAATCGCATTGCTTCGGGCGTTGGTGCTAAACCGTCCCGCGCACTGTTGGGTTTAAGTTTTGGGTGAATGGCGTGAACTTCGCCGTAAAAATATTTGTTGCCTCGCGGCTCTTTGTGAAATTGATTGAGATAATTCTTGTCGCCAATCAAGATATTATGTTTTCGCAAACGAAAACCTCTGCTGTTGTCGGAATCAGGTATTGCCTGCGAAAATTCTGTCAAAGCATACCAACCCCACGCCAACAAACCGAAATCATCATCTTGAATTTTAAAGTATTCCAAACCATTGATTTTATCGCCTGTGCCTGCAATATTTAATCCGTACTTTTTTCGTATATCGGTTTCTTCATTTATGGTTAATTGGCAATACCCTATCTGTTTTTGCAGTTCTACAAACTCAGGCGGTACGCTTGTTTGAATAAGTTTGTTTTTGAAAACAAATTGATAATCAATAGGGGCAACCTCTTTTAAGTATTCTGAAATGATCCGAGAATCAAGCAATTCGGGGTATTCGGGGCGGACTTCATCAAGTGTTACAATAAAATAATGCTTTCTTTCTTCTTCTTCGTGCAACCCTCTTTCAGCAATAGCATCAATAACTTCCGCAGCAGAACGGCGGTCTTTATCATCGTCTAAAATTGTCCTTGCCTTTTCCACATCAAAAGTAATTTCAGAGGCGTATTTTTCGCCTTTGAACGACGTTTTGAATGACAGTTTTTTGCAATAGCCACCACCTACCAAGCGCCCAATACCAAACTGCCCTGCGGAAGTTTCGCCGTCTTTTGTTGAATCGGCTATATTCAACAAAATAGGTTCAACTTCTTTAACGGAAACACCTGTACCATTGTCTGTTATAATAATACGCCGTTGGTCATTGTCGATATCTACTATAATATGCCCATCGTTAAGTTGGCGTAATGTTCCCACCTCAACAGCATCTTTGATAGCATCTCGCGAATTTTGTATGTACTCCCGATAAATAATTTTTGCATCGGGATACATTGAAAACATCAAAATTTCAATGAGTTTTTTACCTACTACGGATTTATATTCATTCATATATTTTCAAGATATTAGCCGTTAGGGAACTGTTTATAGGTTGGGCGGGGAAATTTGATATTTACAATCGAACGTAAAGCAGGATTGGAAATAATGTATTCGCCCGGCGAAAGCCGTGTCATCATATTTTGATATACTTTCGGAATGTA